>CAZZAW010000008.1:0-24490 GCA_964652405.1 uncultured Ramlibacter sp. | reverse complement strand
ATGGACCAGTACATCGGCGGCATCGAGCACGCCATCCTGCACCTGCTGTACGCGCGCTTCTGGACCAAGGTGATGCGCGACCTGGGGCTGGTGAAGGTGGACGAGCCGTTCACCCGGCTGCTGACGCAGGGCATGGTGCTGAACGAGGCGTTCTCGCGCACCACCACCGGCAAGCAGTACTTCTGGGCGCACGAGCTGGACATCGTGCGGGACGAGCACGCCAAGGTGATCTCGGCCACGGCCAAGGCCGACGGCCAGCCCGTGCTGTACGAGGGCTGGACCACCATGTCCAAGTCCAAGAACAACGGCGTGGACCCGCAGGACCTGATCGAGAAGTACGGCGCCGACACCGCGCGCCTGTACACCATGTTCACGGCGCCGCCCGAGGCGACGCTGGAGTGGAACGATGCCGCGCTGGAAGGCAGCTACCGCTTCCTGCGCCGGGTCTGGAACTTCGGCCACAAGCTTAGTGCTATGCCTTCGATAGCATCTCACGCCCAGCGGACGGGCGCTGCGGCCCAATTCGGCAAGCAGGCCAAGGCGCTCCGGCTGGAGGTCCACACGGTGCTCAAGCAGGTGGACTACGACTACCAGCGCATGCAGTACAACACCGTGGTCTCCGGCGCGATGAAGCTGCTGAACGCGCTGGAGGACTTCAAGGGCGGGGGCGAGGAGGGCGGCGAAGCCGCGCTGGCCGAAGGCTTCGGCATCCTGCTGCGCGTGCTGTATCCCGTGACGCCGCACATCGCGCACGAGCTCTGGCACTCGCTCGGGTACGCCACCCTGCATGGCGACGTGCTGGATGCGCCCTGGCCCAAGGTCGACGAAGAAGCGCTCAAGCAGGACGAGATCGAGCTGGTGCTGCAGGTCAACGGCAAGCACCGCGGCTCGGTGTTCGTGCCGGCCGGGGCCGGGAAGGAAGAAATCGAGAAGCTCGCCCTGGCCAGCGAGGCTTTTGCCAAGCACGCTCCCGGCGCCACCCCCAAGAAGGTGATCGTGGTGCCCGGCCGTCTGGTGAACGTGGTCGTCTGATGCAGCGCCGATCGCTCCTGGCTGTTGCCCCCGCGCTGCTGCTCGCCGGCTGCGGCTTCCAGCTGCGCCAGGCGCCCGACTTCATCTTCAACAGCATCTACGTGGCGGCGCCGGGTTCGTCGCAGCTGGGCAACGAGCTCAAGCGCCACCTGGCCTCCAACGGCAACCTGCAGGTGCTGGGCGAGCCCACGGCGCCGCAGCAGGCCCAGGTGGTGCTGGACCTGCTGGCCGACCAGCGCGAGAAGGTGGTGGTGGGCCTGAACGCCACCGGGCAGGTGCGCGAGTTCCAGCTGCGCACGCGCGTGCGCTTCCGGCTGCGCACGCCCCAGGGCAAGGAGCTGATCCCGGACACCGAACTGCTGCAGCAGCGCGACATCAGCTTCAACGAATCGGCGGTGCTGGCCAAGGAATCCGAAGAGAACCTGCTGTACCGCGACATGCAGACCGACATCGTGCAGCAGCTCATGCGGCGCCTGGCAGCCCTGCGCCAGCTCTGACCCCCATGGACCTGGACCGCGTCGACCGCCGCCTGCTGCAGTTGCTGCAGCGCGACGGTCGCCTCAGCGCGCAGGCCCTGTCCGAGTCGGTGAACCTGTCGGCGCGGGCCACGCTCAACCGCATCCGCCGGCTGGAGGAGATCGGTGCCATCGCCGGCTACCGCGCCGAGCTGTCCCGCGGCGCGCTCGGCGAGCATGTCAGCGTCTTCGCCGAAATCGTGCTCAAGGACCAGCGCCAGGCCACGGTGCAGCGCTTCGAGAAGTTCATGCGCGACGCCGAGGAGGTGGTGGGCTGCTGGCTGGTCAGCGGCCGCTACGACTACCTGCTGCGCCTGTGCTGCCGCGACCTGTCGCACTACCGTGACCTCACCAGCGCCTGGCTGGATGACGTCGCGCTGGGCATCGAGCGCATCGTCACCAGCACCGAGCTGCAGACGATCAAGGAGTTCGGCGGTTTTCCGCTGCGCGGCGGCTGAGGCTCGGCGCTGCTAGCGCCCCTTCTTGGCGTACAGGTAGCCGGAGATCGCGTCGGTCAGCTTCTGGGCCTGCCGCACGTTGCTGCGGCGCGCCACCATCAGCGCGGCCACCAGCGATTCGATCACCAGCACGGCGGCCGTCGCGCTGCTGGAGAGCACCGGGTGCGTGGAGGCGGCGACCAGCACGTCGTGCGCCGGGCCGGTGAGGGGCGAGGCGGGTGAGTCCGTGATCGCCACGACGCGGGCGCCGCGGTCGCGGGCGTACTGTGCCAGCGTGATGGCGTCGCTCGCGTACCGGGGGAAGGAGATCACGATCAGCAGGTCGCCCTGGCCCACGTTCATCAGGCGGCCGGCGGCGACCTCGGTGCCGCCGTACTCCACCACGTTGACCAGCCGGCAGAAGGGCTGCAGGTCCAGCTCCAGCATGGCCGCCAGGTGGGCGCTGATGCCGAAGCCCATGGTGTAGACCACCTCGGCCTGCGCGATCTGCTGGGCGACGCGGGCCAGCACCGTGGCGTCCAGCCCGGCCGCCGTGGATTGCACGTTCGCCAGGACCGCCTGCATCGCCTCGGCGGCCACCGCGTCGCTGGCGCCCGCGGCACCACGCTCGACCGCGTCGCGCAGCTTCTCCACCGGCTGGAACACCGGTTGCAGCGCCTGCTGCAGCGCCTCGGCCAGGACGCCACGCAGTGCGGCGAAGCCGGCAAACCCAAGGTGGCGGGCAAAGCGGCTCAGCGTGGCGGTCGAGGTGTCCGCCTGCTCGGCCAGTTCCTCGATGCCCCAGCCCGCCGCGCGCACCGGGTTGCGCAGCAGGTACTCGGCCACTGCCCGGTTCGAGGCGCTGCCTTCGTCCATCACCGCGCGCAGCCGCTGCCCCAGCCTGGTGCTGGCAAAGCCTGCTTCCGGCGACGCCGGTGCCGTCCGGGTTTGTCCGTATTTTTTCATGTTTACAGTTTATGAAAACAGATTTACATTGCCATCGCCGCGCCAAGGCGGCTTTTCACGCAAGCAAGACCTCCAAGAACCCTCTCCCGAAAGACGGACCACCCCCATGCGCAAGCACCTTCCCACCCTGGCGATTCTCGCTGCCGCCAGCGCCGCCGCCCAGGCCCAATCTTCCGTGACGCTGTTCGGCGTCGTCGACCTTGCCCTGCAGCAGGTGCGCGGCGCGAGCTCGGTCACGCAGCTGCACCGCGGCGGCATCAACGGCAGCCGCATCGGCTTTCGCGGCACGGAGGACCTCGGGGGCGGCCTGGCGGCCGGCTTCCACCTGGAGGCCGGGATCGACCCGGACAGCGGCCAGGGCCGCTCGACCAGCGCGAACAACCTCACCAACACGGCCGCCGCCGGCCTGACGTTCAACCGCCGCTCCACCGTGCAGCTGCGTGGCGGCTGGGGCGAGCTGCGCCTGGGGCGCGACTACACCCCCGTGGCCGACAACCATACCGATTTCGACACCTTCGGCAATGCCGGCATCGGAGACGCCAGCTACTTCACCCAGGCCCTCGCCGTCGGCCTGGTGGCCGGGTCCGGCGTCAAGACCGACATCCGCGCGTCCAACAGCATCGGCTACCACCTGCCCTCCGGGCTGGGCGGCTTCTACGGCAACGCGATGTTCGCCCTGGGCGAGAACCTGGCATCCACCGGCGTCGCCAAGGGCGACGGCGACCACGTCGGCGCGCGCGTCGGCTGGACCAACAAGACCGTGAACGTGGCCCTGGCCTACGGCAAGACCAAGCTGTCGGCGCAGAACGACCTGGACAACTGGCACCTGGGCGCCAGCTGGAAGATCGGCGCCGCCGAGCTGTTCGGCCAGTGGAGCCGCGAGCGCACCGACGTGACCCGGGTGCGCCACACCAACGACGCCATCCACCTGGGCGGCATCTACGCCGTGGGCAACGGCCTGATCAAGGCCGCCGTGAGCCGCTCCAGCATCGAACGCGCCGTGGGTGCCGAGTCGCGCGGCACGCTGCTCTCGCTGGGCTACCAGCACAATATGAGCAAGCGGACCGCCCTCTACGCCAACTACGCCCGCGTGAGCAACAACGCCAACGGCATCTTCGACCTCGGACGACCGGTCACCGCGGGCGGCAGCGCCAGCGGCACGCAGCTGGGCATCCGCCACCGCTTCTGAGCGCCCCATTCTTCATGCAAGGAGATTCCACCATGTTCCGCACCTTCAAGACCGCCCTGGCGGTGATCGCGCTGGCTGCCGCACCCCTGGCCATGGCGCAGGCGCCCGGCTGGGCCAAGATCCGCGTCGGCGTCGAGAGCAACTACCCGCCGTTCTCGCAACTGGGCACCGACGGCAAGCTCTCCGGCTTCGACATCGACATCGCCAACGCGATCTGCGCCCGCCTCAAGGCCGAGTGCACGCTGGTGCAGCAGGAGTGGGACGGCATGATGCCCGCGCTCAACGCGAAGAAGTTCGACATGATCGTGGCTTCCATGACCATCAGCGAGGAGCGCAAGAAAGCCGCCGACTTCAGCGACCCGTACTACGACGTGCCCTCGCGGTGGGTGGCCAAGGCCGGTGCCTTCAAGGAGGCCACCCCCGCCGCGCTCAAGGGAAAGAAGATCGTGGTGCTGCGCAACAGCCCCCGGGCCAAATACGTGCAGGACAACTTCAAGGACAGCGAGATCCTGCTGGCCGCCAAGGAAACCGAGGTCTACATGGAGCTGGCCAACGGCCGCGCCGACATCGCCTTCGGCTCCTCGGTGGTGTCCAGCGAGGGCTTCCTGAAGAAGCCCGAAGGCAAGGGCTACGCGCAGGTCGGCAACACCGTGCGGCTGGACGGCGGCTCGGGCGGCGTGGGCATCGCCATGCGCAAGGGCGAAAACGAGCTGCGCGAGAAGGTCAACGCCGCGCTCAAGGCGATCAAGGCCGACGGCACCTACAAGAAGCTGGCGGACAAGTACTTCGACTTCGACATCTCCGGAAGCTGACCTGCCGTGCTGTACGGCTACCTCCCCACCATCCTCGAAGGCCTGTGGCTCACGCTGCGGGTGGCCGCCTGCTCGCTGGCGGTGGCCTGCGTGTTCGGCCTGGTGGGGGCCGTGGCCAAGCTGTCGGCTTCGCGGGCGGCGCGCTGGACGGCGCAGGTCTACACCACGCTGATCCGGGGGCTGCCCGAGCTGGTGCTGATGCTGCTGATCTTCTACGGCGGCCAGATCGCCATCAACAAGCTGGCCGAGGCGCAGGGCTGGGGCTACATCGACATCGAACCCTTCACGGCCGGCGTGCTGACCATCGGCTTCATCTTCGGCGCCTACCTCACCGAGACCTTCCGCGGCGCCATCCTGGCCGTGCCCAAGGGGCAGGCGGAGGCGGCGCAGGCCTTCGGCATGAGCCGCGCGCTGGTGCTTCGCCGCGTGGTGCTGCCGCAGATGGTGCGGCACGCCATCCCCGGCTTCGCCAACAACTGGCTGGTGATGATCAAGGCCTCGGCCCTCGTGTCCATCATCGGGCTGGACGACATGGTGCACCGCGCCGGGCTGGCGGCGGCGACCACGCGCGCGCCGTTCACCTTCTACGTGGCGATCGGGCTGATCTACCTGGCCATCACCAGCATTTCCATCTTCCTGCTGTCGCGGCTGGAGGCCCGGTTCAGCCTGGGCGTGCGCAAGGTGGAGTTCTGACATGCTGGACTGGCAGATCATCACGGGCGCCCTGCCGCAGTTCGCGCAGGGCATCCGCGTCACCCTGGTGCTGCTGGTGATCAGCCTGGCGGCCGGCTTCGTGATCTCGGTGCCGCTGGCCGTGGCGCGCGTGTCGCGCCGGCGCTGGCTGTCGCAGCCGGTGTGGCTGTTCACCTACGTGATCCGCGGCACGCCGCTGCTGGTGCAGCTGTTCGTGCTGTACCACGGGCTGGCCCAGTTCGAGGCCGTGCGCGAAAGCTTCGCCTGGCCCATGCTGCGAAGCGCCTGGTTCTGCGCCTGGCTGGCTTTCACCATCAACACCACCGCCTATACCACCGAGATCTTCGCCGGCGCGCTGCGGGCCACCCCGGCGGGCGAGATCGAGGCCGCGCGCAGCTACGGGCTGCACGGCTTCGCCCTCTACCGGCGCATCCTGCTGCCGGCCGCGCTGCGCCGGGCGCTGCCCCAGTACAGCAACGAGGTGGTGGGCCTGATGCACGCGACCGCCATCGCCAGCACCGTGACGCTGGTCGACGTGACCCGGGTCGCGCGCGACGTCTATGCCAACCACCTGGTCGTCACCGAGTCCTTCGGCGTGGCGGCCGTCATCTACTTCGTCCTGACCTTCGGCATCGCGGGCCTCTTCAAGCTGCTCGAGCGGCACTACCTGCGCCACCTGCGGCCGCAGTCGGCTTCCCTGAAACCGGCAGCGGCCTGAACAACCTCCCATGAGACAAGAACACATTCCGCTGCCGGTGCCCGCCCCGGGCCAGCAGCTGTCGGTGCCCGTGCTGCGCTTCGGCCAGCCCGGTGCCCGCCCCAAGGCCTACCTGCAGGCCGCCCTCCACGCCGACGAGGTGCCCGCCATCCTGGCCGCCCATGCGCTGGCCCGCGAACTCGCGGCGCTGGAAGCCGCCGGCCACCTGGTCGGCGAGGTGGTGCTGGTGCCCCAGGCCAACCCGATCGGCGCCACGCAGGTGGTCAATGGCCAGCTGCAGGGCCGGTTCGACCTGGCGCACGGCGGCAATTTCAACCGGCACTTCGCCGAGCTCGCCGAGCCGGCGGCGCAGCGCCTGCTCGGGCGCCTGGGCGACGATGCGGGGGCCAACGCGCAGCTCGCTCGCGAGGCGCTGCACGCGGCGGCCCAGGAACTCACGGCCCAGACCCCGGCCGAGGCCCTCAAGCGGCTGCTGCTGCAGCTGGCCGTGGACGCCGACGTGGTGCTGGACCTGCATTGCGACACCGATGCCGCGATGCATGTCTATGGCTTGAGCCCGCAGGCTGAACAGGTGGCCGAACTGGGCGCGCTGCTCGGCGCCCGGGCCGTGCTGCTGGCCACCGAATCCGGCGACAACCCGTTCGACGAGGCCTGCAGCCGCCCCTGGCTGCAGCTGCAGCAGCGGTTCGCGCCGCATCCGTTGCCCCTGGGCTGCTTCGCCACCACCGTGGAACTGCGCGGCGAGGCCGACACGCGGCACGAGCTGGCGCAGGCCGACGCCCGCGCGCTGGCCGCTTTCCTGGCTCGCCGGGGCGTGCTGCGCAGCCCGGAAGCCCCGCTGCCTGCGCCCCTGTGCGATCCCACCCCGCTGTCCGGCTCCGAGCCGGTGATCGCGCCGCACGAGGGCGTGGTGGTGTTCCGCCGCGAGATCGGGGAGCGCGTCGAAGCCGGCGACGTGATCGCCGACATCGTCCACGCCGCCAGCGGCTGCGTGACGCCGGTGGCCTGCCGCGCCGCTGGCCTGCTGTACGCCCGGGCGTCGCGCCGCTGGGCCTGGGCCGGCATGCGCCTGGCCAAGATCGCCGGCACTTCGCTGGCGCGCACCGGCAAACTCCTGAGTCCCTGAAGGCTTGCGCATGGACGCTTCGACCACGATGACCGACACCCCGCCCAGCCCCACCGTCCCCGCTGCCGCCGCCGCCGCGCCGCTGCTGCAGGCCGAGGGCATCCACAAGCGCTTCGGCACCCACGAGGTGCTGCGCGGCGTGAGCCTGGCCGCCCGGCCGGGCGACGTGATCTCCATGATCGGGTCCAGCGGGTCGGGCAAGAGCACCTTCCTGCGCTGCCTGAACCTGCTGGAGCAGCCCAACGCCGGCCGCATCGTGCTGGCGGGCGAGGAACTCCAGCTCGTGCCGGGCGAGGGCGGCGCGCTGCGGGCGCGCGACCCCGCCCAGCTGCAGCGGCTGCGCACACGCCTGGCCATGGTGTTCCAGCACTTCAACCTGTGGGCGCACATGACGGCGCTGGCCAACGTGATGGAAGCGCCGGTGCAGGTGCTGGGCCTAACCAGATCCGAGGCGCGCGAGCGTGCCGAGCGCTGCCTGCAGCGCGTGGGCGTGTACCACCGCAAGGACGCGTACCCCTCTCACCTGTCCGGCGGCGAGCAGCAGCGCGTGGCGATCGCACGCGCCCTCGCGATGGAGCCGCAAGTGATGCTGTTCGACGAGCCCACCTCGGCGCTCGACCCCGAGCTGGTGGGCGAGGTGCTGCGCGTGATGCGCAGCGTGGCCGACGAGGGCCGCACCATGGTGGTGGTGACGCACGAGATGGGCTTCGCCCGCGAGGTCAGCAACCACGTGGTGTTCCTGCACCAGGGGCAGATCGAGGAGCAGGGCGCGCCGTCCGAGGTGCTGGTGCGCCCGCGCAGCGAACGCCTGCAGGCGTTCCTGGCCAGCAGCCTCAAGTAGCCCGCTTCCGAAACGGAAGTGACGTGGGCTCCGGCGCACCGAAACAGCCGAGCCGGCACGCCATCTCGTCGCTTGCAGCGCAGGCCCCCCGCCTAGACTGCCGAAGCGGTCGCGAAGAACGTGGCCGCCGCGAGCAGACAAGGAGAACGACGTGACCCGCTACATCGACGTGGCCGACATGCAGCGCCTGGTGCGCACGCTGGGGGCCGAACGCATGATGGCCGAGATGGCCCAGTGCATCCGCGAGGACTTCCTGCGGTGGGAGAGCTTCCAGAAGAGCGCCCGCACGGCCAACCACTCGCCCGAGGGCGTGATTGAACTCATGCCGGTGTCCGACGACGCCCTGTATGCGTTCAAGTACGTCAATGGCCACCCGAAGAACCCGTTGCGCCAGCTGTCCACGGTCATGGCCTTCGGCGTGCTGGCCGAGGTCGAGACCGGCTACCCGGTGCTGCTGAGCGAGCTGACCGTCACCACTGCGCTGCGCACCGCCGCCACCTCCGCCCTGGCGGCGAAGGCGCTGGCCCGGCCCGGCTCGCGCAGCATGGCGCTGATCGGCAACGGCGCGCAGGCCGAGTTCCAGGCCATCGCCTTCATGAGCCAGCTGGGCATCCGGGAATTGCGGGTGTTCGACATCGACCCGGCTGCCACCGACAAGCTGCTGGCCAACCTGCAGCCTTTCGTGCGCGAAGGCCGCCTCGCCATCGTGCGCGCGGCCTCCACCCGCGAGGCGGTGCGCGGCGCCGACATCGTGACCACGGTCACCGCCGACAAGGCCTTCGCCACCATCCTCACCGACGACATGGTCGAGCCGGGCATGCACCTCAACGCCGTGGGCGGCGACTGCCCGGGCAAGACCGAGCTGGAAGCCGCCATCCTGCGCCGCGCCAAGGTCGTGGTGGAGTACGAACCGCAGACCCGCATCGAGGGCGAGCTGCAGCAGATGCCGGCCGATTTCCCGGTCACGGCGCTGTGGGAGGTGCTGGCCGGCCGGGTGACCGGCCGCGACAGCGCGCAGCAGGTGACGCTGTTCGATTCCGTCGGGTTCGCGCTCGAAGACCTGTCGGCGCTGCGCTACGTGCGCCAGGTGTCGGGCTACCGGCAGGTGGGCAGCCAGCTCGCGCTGGTGCCCTCGCTGGCCGATCCCAAGGACCTGTACGGCTGCGCGACCGAGCAGCCGGCGCTGCTGCAGGCGGCGTGATGGCGCCACCCCACGCTGTCCCGCCCCGGACGTTGCATCTGCTGGCCGCCGAGATCGGCGAGGGCGCAGGCGACAGCGGCTGCAAGTTCGGCGCCGCCGGCCTCGTCGAGGCGGGCCTGCCTGCCGCGTTGCGGGCGGCCGGCCGCGCCGTGCAGGTCGGCGCCACCGTGCGCAGCGCGCCGGTGCACGCACGGGACCGGCTCGATTCGGTGGAAACCTTCAGCGAGCGGCTGGCCGCCGCCACCGCGCACGCGCTGGCGCAGGGCCACCAGCCGCTGGTACTGGGCGGCGACCATTCCTGCGCCGTCGGCACCTGGAGCGGCGTGGCGCACGTGCTCAAGCCACGCGGCGCGCTGGGGCTGGTGTGGATCGACGCGCACCTGGATGCGCACACGCCCGCCACCAGCGACACGCAGGCGCCGCACGGCATGCCGCTGGCCGCGCTGCTGGGGCACGGCACCCGGCGCATGACCCATGTGATGGGGTGGTCCGCCAAGCTGTCCCCTGCTCACGTCACGGTGATCGGTGCGCGCAGCTACGAACCCGCGGAGGCCGAGCTGCTGGCCCGGCTGGGGGCGCGTGTCATCGGCATGGCCGAGGTGCGTGAGCGCGGGTTCGCCGACTGCCTGGCCGAGGGCCGCGCCCGCGCGCAGGCCGGCACCGCCGGCTGGGGCATCAGCTTCGACGTGGACGCGCTGGACCCGCGCGACGCGCCCGGGACCGGCACGCCGGTGGCCGGCGGGATCCGCCTGGATGAGGCCGTGGCGGCGCTGGGGGCCTGTGCGGGCGATGACAGCCTGGCTGCCTTCGAGCTGGCCGAGTACAACCCCCTGCGCGATTTCGGCGGGCAGACCGCCGGGGCGGTGCGGCAGCTGCTCGCGGCGGCGCTGGCACCGCAGGCGCAGGTTCCCGCGTTGCTGGCGGCGTAACGCGGCTTTCTCTGACGGCCGGGCTTGCGCATGCCACCTAAGCTGAGGTGGCAACCGGGAGAGATGCCATGGACAGCCAGGTCGGTCCCACCAGCTCGGACTACGTCGCCGTGGAAGGGCGCTTCGGCGCCCGCAACTACCATCCCTTGCCCGTGGTGGTCGACCGGGCCCGCGACTGCCTGGTCTGGGACGTGGAAGGGCGCGAGTACATCGACATGATGGGCGCGTACTCCGCCGTGAGCCACGGCCACCTGCATCCCCGCCTGGTGGCGGCGGCAAACGCGCAGCTGGAACGCGTGGCCGTCACTTCCCGCGCCTACTACGGCAACACGCTCGGCCCCTTCCTCGCGAAGCTGTGCGCCCTGGCCGGGTTCGAGCGGGCCCTGCCCATGAACACCGGCGCCGAAGCGGTGGAGACCGCGATCAAGTGCGCCCGCCGCTGGGGCCACCAGGTCAGGGGCATTCCCGACGGGCAGGCCGAGATCCTGGTGGCCCGCGGCAACTTCCATGGCCGCACCAGCACCATCATCGGTTTCTCCAGCGAGCCGGAGTACCGCGCCGGCTTCGGGCCGTTCGCGCCCGGGTTCCGGCATTTCGACTTCGGCGACATGGCCAGTTTGCGCGCTGCCGCCACGCCGAACACCTGCGCCGTGCTGGTCGAGCCCATCCAGGGCGAGGCCGGGATCGTCGTACCACCGCCCGGCTTCTTCGCCGAGCTGCGCGCGTGGTGCACCGCCCACCGTGTGCTGCTCATCGATGACGAAGTCCAGGCCGGCCTGGGCCGCACCGGCCGCTGGTTCGCCTTCGAGCACGAGGGCATCCGCCCCGACGCGCTGATCCTGGGCAAGGCCCTGGGCGGGGGCCTGCTGCCGGTGAGCGCCTTCCTGGCCGACGCCCCCGTGATGGACGTGTTCAATCCCGGCAGCCACGGCTCCACCTTCGGCGGCAATGCGCTGGCGGCAGCGGTGGCGCTGGAGGGGCTCAAGGTGCTGGAAGAGGAAAAGCTGGTCGAGCGCGCCGCCGAGATGGGGTCTTACCTCCTGCGCCGGCTGCAGGAGGTGCAGGCCGCAGCGCCGGCCGTGGTGCGGGACGTGCGGGGCCGGGGCCTGTGGGTCGGCCTCGACATCGATCCGCGCCGCGCCAGCGCCCGGCAGCTGGTGGAGCAGCTGGCGCGCCGCGGCGTGCTGTCCAAGGAAACCCACGAGACCGTGATCCGGTTCGCGCCGCCGCTGACCATCACGCCGGCCCTGATCGACCGCGCCGTGGACACCGTGAGGGACGTGGTCGCGGCGGCCTGAGTTCGGGCGTGCACGGGGCGCCCTTATCATCGCGGCATGCAAACGGCAGGCATCACGCGCGAGGTGATGGGCGACGGCTCGGTGCAGCTGCGTTCCTCCCGCTGCACCTTCACCTTCCGGCGGGTCCGGCCGGGCACCTTGCTGGTGACGGTGGCCGGCGTGGACGATGGCCAGTTCGGCACGGCGGCGCTCGACGAGATCCGCGTTCACCTGCTGGAGCACCGTCCGCTGGAGCTGTTCATCGACGCGGAAGCGGCCGTGGCCGTCATGGTCGA
Source organism: uncultured Ramlibacter sp. (assembly GCA_964652405.1). Lineage (GTDB taxonomy): Bacteria > Pseudomonadota > Gammaproteobacteria > Burkholderiales > Burkholderiaceae_C > Ramlibacter. Next base: position 12,458 of record CAZZAW010000008.1, on the reverse strand, counting down.
AGTCAGCAAGGAGTGGACGCACTTCTTCGCCGCCAACCGCGCCAGGCTCAAGCGCGTCAGCGTTCTGCCGGGCACCCGGGCGGTGGAGCTCACGGTCGCGATCGCGCAGCACCTGTCGCAGACCGGCAACCTGATCCAGATCTACAGCGACCGGGACCTGTTCGACGACCGGCTCGCCGGGCGCTGAGCCGATGCAGCTCGCCGCCGCCCAATTGAGCCAGCACCTGCAGAAGGGGCTCAAGCCGCTGTACACGCTGCACGGCGACGAGCCGCTGCTGGTGCAGGAGGCGGCCGACGCGATTCGCGCCGCCGCGCGCGCGCAGGGCTACACCGAACGCACCGTGCACACCGTCGCCGGCGCGCACTTCGACTGGAGCGCGGTGCTGGCCGCCGGCGGCTCGCTCAGCCTGTTCGCCGACCGGCAGATCGTGGAAATCCGCATCCCGTCCGGCAAGCCGGGCAAGGAAGGCAGCCCGGCGCTCCAGCAGATCGCCGAGAGCGCGCAGGGCAACGACAGCACGCTCACGCTGGTGCTGCTGCCGCGGCTGGACAAGATGACCCGCAGCGGCGCCTGGTTCGCCGCGCTGGAGAGCTACGGCGTGACGATCCAGCTGGACCCCGTCGAGCGGGCCGCCCTGCCGCAGTGGATCGCGCAGCGCCTGGCGCTGCAGGGCCAGCGCGTCGTGGGCGGCGACGAGGGCCAGCGCACGCTGCAGTTCTTCGCCGACCGGGTCGAAGGCAACCTGCTGGCCGCGCACCAGGAAATCCAGAAGCTGGCCTTGCTGTACCCGGCCGGCGAGCTGGGTTTCGAGCAGGTCGAAAGTGCGGTGCTGAACGTCGCACGCTACGACGTGTTCAAGCTGTCGGAAGCCGTGCTCGGCGGGCAGGTGGCGCGCGTGCAGCGCATGCTGGACGGCCTGCAGGCCGAGGGCGAGGCCGAGGTGCTGGTGCACTACACCCTGGCCGAGGACATCCGGGCGCTCAAGCGCGTGAAGGACGCGATGGCCGCCGGCCGCCCGCTGCCCATGGCGCTGCGCGAGCAGCGGGTCTGGGGACTGAAGGAGCGGCTGTTCGAGCGAGTGCTGCCGCGCCTGTCGGCCACCGCCCTGGACAACCTGCTGCATTCGGCCCACCAGGTGGACGGCATCGTCAAGGGCCTCAAGTGCCCGGGCTGGCCCACCGATGGCTGGCAGGCGCTGCACCGGCTGGCGATGCAGCTGTGCCAGGAATGCGCCGCCGGGCAGGGACAAGCCCCGCGTGCGAAAATCGCCGCATGAACGCGCTCAACGTCCCGGAATACATGCAGACCCTGGGTTTGCAGGCCAGGCAGGCTGCAGCCCGCATGGCGCGGGCGGATGCTGCTACAAAAAACAGAGCATTGCAGGCGCTGGCCGGCCTGCTGCGGTCCAGCGGCGAGGCGCTGGCGGCGGACAACGCCAAGGACCTCGAGCGCGCCACGGCCGCCGGCCTGGCGGCGCCCCTGGTGGACCGGCTCAAGCTCACGCCCAAGATCCTGGAGACGCTGGCCCAGGGCTGCGATCAGCTGGCGGCCATGCCGGACATCATCGGCGAGATCATCGGCATGAAGCAGCAGCCCAGCGGCATCCGCGTGGGCCAGATGCGGGTGCCCATCGGCGTGTTCGGCATGGTGTTCGAGAGCCGGCCCAACGTCACCATCGAGGCGGCCAGCCTGTCGATCAAGAGCGGCAACGCCTGCATCCTGCGCGGCGGCTCGGAAGCCATCGATTCGAACAAGGCGCTCGCGCGGCTGGTGCAGCAGGCGCTGGAGCAGGCGGGCCTGCCGCCCGAGGCGGTGCAACTGGTGCAGACCACCGACCGCGAGGCCGTGGGCCAGCTGATCGCCATGCCGCAGTACGTGGACGTGATCATTCCCCGCGGCGGCAAGGGCCTGATCGAGCGCATCAGCCGCGAGGCCAAGGTGCCGGTGATCAAGCACCTGGACGGCAACTGCCATGTCTACGTGGACGACCCTGCCGACATCGCCATGGCGGTCGCCATCGCCGACAACGCCAAGACGCAGAAGTACTCGCCCTGCAACGCGATCGAGGGCCTGCTGGTGGCCCGCGGCGTGGCCAGCGAGTTCCTGCCGCAGATCGGCGCGGTGTATGCAGCCAAGGGCGTGGAGATGCGGTGCGACGCGCAAGCGAGGTCCATCCTGTCCTCCGTTGGGGCTGAGCCTGTCGAAGCCCTGCTGCGCGACGCCACCGAGCAGGACTGGTACGAGGAGTACCTGGCGCCCATCATCAGCATCAAGGTCGTGGCGGACGTGGACGAGGCCATCGAACACATCAACCATTACAGCAGCCACCACACCGACGCGATCGTCACGCGCGACCACGTGCATGCGCAGCGCTTCCTGCGCGAGGTCGACTCGGCCAGCGTGATGGTCAACACCAGCCCGCGCTTCGCCGACGGCTTCGAGTACGGGCTGGGCGCCGAGATCGGCATCAGCACGGACAAGTTCCATGCGCGCGGCCCGGTCGGCATCGAAGGCCTCACCTCGCTCAAGTACGTGGTGCTGGGCCAGGGCGAGCTGCGCCGCTGATGCCCGGGTTCTGGCCGGCCTGCGGCTACCGGTCCCTGGCCCCCGGCCCGGCCGGCCAGCTGGTCGTCACCGACGATTTCCTGCGCCACCTGCTGCTGCGGCCCGAGCTGGCCCCGCCCGAGGAAGCCTGCGCCGCCGAGCGTGACCTGCACGAGACACTGCTGGCGCAGCCGCGCATAGCCCTCGCGGAGGACCGCCTGGCCACCCTGGCCGACGAGGACGCCCGCGCCAACTACGCGGTGTGGCTGCGCTTTCGCATGCGCCTGCTGGCGCAGCCCACGCTGGAGGGCAGCTACCTGCAGCTGTTCCGCGGCGACGTGGACGTGGCGCCCGTGCTCGTGCACCAGCTGACCCAGGTGCTGCTGCGGCACGTGCTGGGCGATGCGGCCACGCCCCTGCAGGCCCGGGCCGCCGAGATGCTGTTCCGCACGCAGAAGATCGCGATCCAGGAGGATGGCCAGGTGATGGCCGCGGACGACGAGACGGTTCAGCGCCAGGCGCTGGCGGCCGGCTTCGGCACCATCGGCGACCTGCTGCGCCAGGCCGGCGCGCCGCTGCGCACCGCCGAGCTGGACGTGCTGAACGAGGACAACGCCGACCAGTACTGGGCGCGCAGCGAAGCCCACGATTTCGTGCTGGCGCTCAACCACGGCCAGCCCGGCCTGCAGGCCCTGTGCGAGGTGCTGGCCCGCTGGGTGCGGCACTTCCTCGACGTCGAGGTGACCGTGGCGCCCGAGGGCGGGATCGACGACGAGCTCTGGGTCTGGCACGTCGGCCTGGATGCGCAGGCCAGCGCGGTCCTGAACGCCCTGTACCAGGGCCAGGACGTCCAGGAGGACGCCATGAAGCGCATGCTGTGCCTGTTCCGGCTGGACTTCTTGGACGCCGCGGCCATGCGGCCCGAGGTCGCGGGCAAGCCGGTCTACCTGGCCATGGCCATGGACGAGAACCAACGGCTCAAGCTCAAGCCGCAGAACCTGCTGGTCAACCTGCCGCTGGCCCGGCAAAGCTGAAGCGCGGCGGGCTTGCAAGCCGCGGGGCCGCCCCCAGATCCCTACAATTCCTGTCAGTTATTCCAACCGCCCTGGCGCAAGAGGCCGCATGGTCCCGCATCTCATCACGGCCCTGAACGGCCCCATCAACGAACTCGAACAGCGCATCCTCGAATCCATGCCGGCCATCGAGCGCTGGTTCCGGCTGGAGTGGATGGAGCACACGCCCCCGTTCTACACCTCGGTGGACGTGCGCAACGCCGGCTTCAAGCTGGCGCCGGTGGACACCAACCTCTTCCCGGGCGGCTTCAACAACCTCACGCACGAGATGCTGCCGCTGGCGGTGCAGGCGGCGATGGCGGCGATCGAGAAGATCTGCCCCGAGGCCAAGAACCTGCTGGTGATTCCCGAGAACCACACCCGCAACACCTTCTACCTGGCCAACGTGCTGCAGTTGAAGCGCATCTTCCACATGGCCGGCCTGAACGTGCGCATCGGCTCCATCAGCCCCGAGATCAAGCAGCCCACCACCATCGACCTGCCCACCGGCGAATCGGTGGTGCTCGAGCCGGTGGTGCGCAGCAAGACGCGTCTGGGACTGAAGGACTTCGACCCCTGCACCATCCTGCTGAACAACGACCTGTCCGCCGGCCCGCCCGGCATCCTGGAAGACCTGCACGAGCAATACCTGCTGCCCCCGCTGCACGCGGGCTGGTCGGTGCGGCGCAAGAGCCGGCATTTCCAGAGCTACGAGGAAGTGTCCAAGCGCTTCGGCAAGCTGCTGGGCATCGACCCCTGGCTGATCAACCCCATGTTCAACAAGTGCGGCGAGGTCAACTTCGCCGAGGGCGCGGGCATGGAGTGCCTGCAGACCAACGTCGACGCGCTGCTCACCCGCATCCGCAAGAAGTACAAGGAATACGGGATCAACGAGAAGCCGTTCGTGATCGTCAAGGCCGACAACGGCACCTACGGCATGGGGATCATGACCGTGCGGGACGTGAAGGACCTGGAGCAGCTGAACCGCAAGACCAAGAACAAGATGTCCGTCATCAAGGACGGCCAGGAAGTGCACGACGTCATCATCCAGGAAGGGGTGATGACCAACGAGCGCATGAACGACGCCGTGGCCGAGCCGGTGGTCTACATGATGGACCGCTACGTGGTGGGGGGCTTCTACCGCGTGCACCCCGAGCGCGGGGTCGACGAGAACCTCAACGCGCCCGGCGCCGGCTTCGTGCCGCTGGCTTTCGCGGAGAGTACGCGCTTACCTCAGCCCGGTGAGAAGCCCGGGGCCAGCGCTCCCAACCGCTTCTATATGTATGGCGTCATCGGCCGGCTGGCCATGCTCGCTGCCAGCTACGAGCTGGAAGCCACCGACCCCGAAGCCGAGAGCTACGACTAGAGCGCGCCAGCGCGTTGCTGCGCTGCAACATCACCCCGGACAGGGGCATGTCGCAGGCGCACAATGGCGGTCCCAAAGGAACGGAACCCCGCCGCCGGATGGCGCCAAAGACGGGGCCACCAGTTTGCAAAGCTCCAAATCCTCGCTTGCGGCGCTGACCCTCGGCGCCATCGGCATCGTCTACGGCGACATCGGCACCAGCGTGCTGTACGCGCTCAAGGTGGTCTTCAATTCCGGACTGGTTCCCCTGACCCCGGACAACGTCTACGGCATCCTGTCCATGGTCTTCTGGACCGTGACGGTGATCGTCTCCCTGAAATACGTCACCCTGATCCTGCGCGCCGACTACAACGGCGAGGGCGGCCTGATCGCCATGCTGGCGCTGGCGTCCACCGCGGTGAACGACAAGCCCAAGCTCAAGCGCCTGCTGCTGGGCATCGGCATCTTCGGCACCGCCATCTTCTACGGCGACGGCGTCATCACGCCGGCGATCTCGGTGCTGTCGGCGGTCGAGGGCCTGGAGCTGCTCTCGCCCAAGCTCCACCCCTACATCGTGCCGCTTTCGCTGGTGATCATCTTCCTGCTGTTCTACGTGCAGAAGAACGGCACCGCGGGTATCGGCCGCCTGTTCGGCCCGATCTGCGCGGCCTGGTTCCTGGCCATCACGGCGCTGGGCGTGCCCCACATCGTGGCTCATCCCGAGGTGCTGGGGGCGCTCAGCCCGCACCACGCCCTGCGCTTCATCTTCCAGCACCCGGGCACCACCTTCGTGCTGCTGGGGGCCCTGGTGCTCGCGGTCACCGGCACGGAGGCGCTCTATGCCGACATGGGCCACTTCGGCAAGAAGCCGATCCGCCTGGCCTGGTTCGCCCTGGTGATGCCGGCGCTGCTGGTCAACTACTTCGGCCAGGGCGCGATGCTGCTGCACACGCCGTCCGCGGTGACCAATCCGTTCTACCTGATGGCGCCTTCCTGGGCCCTGGTGCCGCTGGTGGTGCTGGCCACGGCGGCCACGGTGATCGCCTCGCAGGCCCTGCTGTCCGCGGCGTTCTCCGTCACCAAGCAGGCCATCCAGCTCGGCTACCTGCCGCGCATGGAGATCCGCCACACCTCGGTGCGCGAGGCCGGCCAGGTGTACATCCCGGCGGTGAACTGGTTCCTGTTCGCCGCCATCGTGGTGGCGGTGGGCCTGTTCCGCAATTCGACCAACCTGGCCTCGGCCTACGGCATCGCGGTCACCACCGACATGCTGATCACCACCGTGCTCACCTTCTTCGTGATCCGCTACGCCTGGAAGCTGCCGCTGGCGCTGTGCGTCGGCGCCACCGGGATCTTCTTCGTCGTGGACCTGCTGTTCTTCTCGTCCAACGCGCTCAAGCTGGTCGAGGGAGGCTGGTTCCCGGTGCTGATCGGCCTGGTGATGTTCACGGTGATGATGACCTGGAAGCAGGGCCGCGCCATCCTGAACCAGAAGCTGCGCGCCGACGCGATCGACCTCAAGAGCTTCCTGGAGGCCGTGTTCGTCAGCCCGCCGGCCCGGGTGCAGGGCACCGCGGTGTTCCTGACCGCCGAGCCCGGCACCGTGCCGAACGCCCTGCTGCACAACCTCAAGCACAACAAGGTGCTGCACGAGCACAACCTGTTCGTCACCGTGCGCAGCCACGAGGTCCCGTGGATCGGCATCAGCAAGCGGCTGGAGATCGAGCCCCTGGGCCACAGCTGCTGGCAGGTGGTGATCCACTACGGCTTCAAGAACGATCCGGACGTGCCGCGCGCGCTGGAGCAGATGCGCGGCCGCGGCTGCGAGATCGAGGCCATGACCACCAGCTACTTCCTCTCGCGCGACGTGGTGGTGCCCACCATCGGCGGCGGCATGGCGCCCTGGCGCGAGAAGCTGTTCGCGCAGATGCACCACAACGCCAGTGCTGCGGCCGACTTCCTCAAGCTCCCCAACAACTCGGTGGTGGAGCTGGGCTCGAAGATCGAGATCTAGCGCAGCTCGAACACGTCGGCCAGCAGGGTGTCAGGGTCCCGCTGGCGCGCCGGGCCTGCAGCGTCGTACACCACCAGCCAGCGGCCCCCGCGCCGCTTCCCGCGCGCCTTCATCGGCGTCAGGCCTTCCGCGCGGTCGCAGCCCGTGCCGCTGGGCAGGTCCAGCAGCCGCTGCAATTGCGCCGCCGGCACGAGGCTGGGCCCCTGCGCCTTCAGCGCCCCCGGCCAGCGGAACACCGTGCAGGGACCGTCCGCATCCATGGTGGGTCCCGCCAGGATCACCAGGTCGTCGCTGTCCCGCACCAGGTCGCGCACGCCCAGGCCACCCAGATCCAGGAAGTGCTTGCGCAGCCGCGGCCCCTTGCGGCCACCCACTGGCCGCAGTGTCAATTCGCCCGTCTCGGGATCGCCCCTCACCCGCAGTTCCAGCAGGGCCGCCCAGCCCCGCAGCACCGGCCCGCGCAGGCCCAGGAACACCCGGTCGCCGGCCACCGCCAGTCCCTCGACGTCGAAGCCGTTGTCCTTGCCCGGAAGCCCCATGGCCGGGCCGAAATGCTCGTCCTTGCGCAGCAGCTTCCACAAGGGGTTGTCCTTGCGCCCGCGGCCCGAGCCCAGGCGCCCGGCCACCAGTTCGTCCCCCGGTACGCGCAGGCGGCGCACCGGCACCAGCCCGGCGGGACCCAGGGCCAGGGGAATGCGTGCGAGCAGGAAGCGGTTGGCTTCGGCGCTCACGCTCGCCAGCGAGTCGTGCGCGGCCTCGACGCCGGCCTGCACCTGGGGCTTGTCGCGCTTGAGGCTGTGCGAGCCGGTCAGCCACAGGTAGCCACCGTCGTGATCCAGTCCCTCGATGTCCACCTCCGGTGCGCGGGAGCGCTTGTCGGCGGGCTTGCACGGCAGGTCCAGAAACCTGTGCAGCCGGAACTGGACGTGGCCATCCGCAGTGGCGCCGCCGGGGGCAAGCGTGAGCCGCTCCAGGCTGTCCGCCTCGTCATGCGCCACCCACAGCGTGTCCCCGACCTGCAGCACCGCCGACAGGCCGTCACGCAGGCGTTTGTGGGGCGGCTCGGGCGCCAGGGCCGGGTCGAAGGCGAGGGCGACAGTGGCGGCAGGCTTCATCCCGGCAGCATAGCCGGTGGGCCCGCGTCCCGTTCAGCAACGCGCGGCGCTCAGTGCGCCGTGGCCGACGTGTTGGCTGCCTGGGTCTGGTCCAGCGAGGCCTCGAACACGCGCTGCAGCATGTCCAGCGAGGGCTCTCCCGCGTCCAGCACCTCCGCGGCGCCGGTCACCATCTCCTGCTGGGTCCTCGCGGCGGCGGCCGCCAGCTGCTGCCAGTACTGCAGGCCTTCCCGCAGGTGGAACCGAAGCAGCTCGGCCTGCAGCTGCATGAATTCCGCGGGGTTCAGCGGCTCCAGCAGGCGCTGGGTCATCTCCTGCTGGCGAGCCAGCGCGCGCTCGGCCGCATCCTGCTGCACCTGGCGCACGGCCTGGGAGCCGCGGTACACGGCCGCGGCCGCTTGCGACATCAGCGCCAGCTGCCGGCGCGGCAGCTCGCTCCACAGGGTCAGCGCGTCGGTGGCGCGGGGCGTGGCGGACGTGCGCGAGTTCTTGGCAACCATGGAAAGCCTTTCAGTTTGGGGGCAACGAAGGGCTGCCACCTTAGGCCCTGCCGAGGGGGAAGCCAAGGCTTGCTCAAGAACTGTTGGCTCCGTTACCTCCGGCAACCGCGAGAAGCCGCCAGGTGTGGCAGGCGCGCGGGCCCGCGTGCTTCAATGGGCCATGCAGATGCGCAGCTGCCTCCTGCCTTGTGCCCTCCTCGCGCTCGCGGCAACCGCACTGGCCGCAGGCCCGGCTCCGCCCACCTGGCAACAACCCGTCGAGATCGCCACGGGCCGGGGCGAGCGGGGACCTTGGCAGCAGAACGACTCCCGCTACGACTTCGTCGATGACCCTTCGCTGGCGCTGGCCAACGACGGACAGGCCGTGGTGGCCTGGGTGGACCAGGCGCGCAAGGCCGTGGTGCTGCAACGCTACTCCGCCCAGGGGTGGCCGCTGCTGCCGCAGCCGGTCGACGTGTCGCGCCAGCCCGCCACCTTTTCGTGGCTGCCGCGCGTGGTGCTCGATCCCGCGGATGCGAACCGGGTGTTCGTGCTCTGGCAGGAAATCATCTTCTCCGGCGGCTCGCACGGCGGCGAGATCCTGTTCGCCCGCTCGGTGGATGGCGGGCGTACCTTTGCCCCGCCGGTGAACCTGTCGCAGTCGGTGCCGGGCGACGGCAAGGGCCGCGTCAGCCGCGACCTCTGGCACAACGGCAGTTTCGACTTGGTGGCGGGGCCGGACGGCCTGCTGGTGGCAGCCGGGACCGAGTACGACGGGCCCTTGTGGATCAGCCGGTCCGGCGATGGGGGCCAGCGGTTCTCGCGGCCGCTGCGCATTGCGGGCGCGAGCCGCGAACCGCCCGCCCGCGCGCCGGCGCTGGCCCTGGGGCCTCGAGGCACGGTCTACCTGGCCTGGACCGTGGGCGAACTCGCCTCCGCCGACATCCAGCTCGCCGAGTCGGCGGATGGCGGCCGCACGTTCGGCAAGCCGCGTCCGGTGGCGGCGACCCCCGGGTACTCGGACGCGCCCAAGCTCGCCGTCGACGGGAAGGGGACGCTGCACCTGGTCCATGCCGAGTCGCAAGGCGGACCGCAGGGCCGGGCGCACGTGCGCTACCTGCGCTCGCCGGATGGCGGCCGCAGCTTCGAGCCGGCACGCGAACTCTCGAAGCCTGTACCTGGGGGCGCCGGGGCGGCTTATCCGCATCTCGCCATCGAAGGCGAGCGCCTGGCGGTCGCGTGGGAGGTGATGGCCGGCGCGGGGGGCGCCGCGCGCGGCATGGCCTACACGGTGTCGGCGGATGCAGGCCGCAGCTTCAGCGCGCCGGCGGCCGTCCCCGGGAGTGCGGACCCGCGTGGCGGCGTGAACGGCAGCAGCCAAGGCCTCCTGATGCGCAAGCTCGCCCTCAACCGCCGGGGCGACCTGGCGCTGGTGAACAGCAGCCTGGAGCCCGGCTCCCGCAGCCGGGTCTGGCTGATGCGCGCCCGCTGGCCTTGAGCCTTCGCGTCCGTCCTCTGGCGCAGCTCGTCCGTTCCATGCCTTAATGGGTGGCGATGGACCCGTTGCAGGCCTCCAGCCCCGCCACCGCTGCGCCCCTGAGCGAGCAGCAGTTCGCGGCCGTCTTCGAGTTCGCCGGCGTGGCCATGGTGCTGCTGGACACGCGGTCGCGCGTGCTCAAGGTCAACCGCGCCATGTGCCGCATGCTGGGGCGGACCGAGGCGCAGCTGATGGCGGCCCAGCCGCTGGACGTGGGCCATCCCGACGACGTGAAGCGGGACCGGGAACTCCGGGCGCTGATGGTGGCCGGCACCTTTCCCAGCTACCAGTTCGACAAGCGCTACCGGCACGCCGATGGCCGCACCGTCTGGGGCCACCAGACCTGCACCCTGGTACGGGACCGCCAGGGCCGGCCCTCGCAATTCATCGTGCAGGTGCAGGACATCACCGAGCAGAAGGCCGCTGAGGCCGCGTTGCGCGAGAGCGAGGAAAGGTTCCGCGCCACCTTCGAGCAGGCCGCGCTGGGCATCGCCCACATCGGCCTGGACGGCCGCATGCTGCGCGCCAACCGCAAGCTGTGCGAGATGCACGGCTACACCCGGGAGGAACTGGTGGGCCGTGCGGCCAGCGACCTCATGGCGGACCAGGGCGCCAGCGCCCGTGCCGACGTGGCCCGGTTGGTGGACGGCCAGGCCGACAGCTACACCGCCGAGCGCCGGTTCGTGCGTCGCAATGGCGAGGTGTACCCCGTGCGCGTGTCCGTGAGCCTGGTGCGCAGCGAAGCCGGCGAGCCGTACTTCATTTCCTTCATCGAGGACATGAGCGAGCGCCAGGCGGCGCAGCGCCGCATCCGCGAGCAGGCCGAGATGCTGGACCAGGCCAGTGACGCCATCGTCGTGCACGGGATCGACCGGGCGGTCCGCTACTGGAACCAGGGAGCGGAGCGGCTGTTCGGCTGGCGGGCCGAGCAGGTGGTGGGCCGCACCTTCTCCGAGATCCTGGGGCCCGATTCCGTGATCGACGACGAGGCCCGGCGTCAGCTGCTGGAGCGGGGCCACTGGGTGGCCCAGGTGCGCTGCCGGGCCGCGGACGGACGCGTGCTCGACGTGGAGCGCCGCTTCAGCGTGATCCGGGACGATGAAGGACGGTCCGCGGCCGTGCTCTCGGTCAACACCGACGTCACGGAGCGGCTGCGGGCCCAGCGCGAACTCGAGACGCTCAACAGCGCGCTGGAGCAGCGCATCCGCGAACGCACCGCGCAGCTGGAGGAAAGCAACGACGAGCTGCGGACCTTCGCCTACTCGCTCGCGCACGACCTGCGCGCGCCCCTGGCCGCGATCGACGGCTTCAGCAGCGAACTCGCGCGCCGCTGGGGTGAGGGGCTGGACGAGCCCGGCCGGCACTACCTGGGCCGGGTACGGGCGGGCGTGCGGCAGATGTCGGACCTGACGGATGCCATGCTGTCGCTGACCCACCTCTCGCAGGCGCCGCTGCTGCGGCAGGCCGTCGACCTGTCGGCCGCAGCGCAGGGCTGGCTGCACGGCATGCGCGAGCAGCACCCGGGACGGAGCGTCGACGTGGTGATCGCCGACACGCCACGGGCCCAGGGCGACGCGCGGCTGCTGGCCGACCTGATGGAGAACCTGCTGGGCAATGCCTGGAAGTTCACGGGCGGGCGCCGCGATGCCCGCATCGAGTTCGGCTCGCAGCCGGATGCCTCGGGCGGGACCGTCTACTTCGTGCGCGACAACGGGGCCGGTTTCGACCCGGCTTATGCGGACAAGCTGTTCACCCCGTTCCAGCGGCTGCACACCGCTTCCGAGTTTCCCGGCACGGGCATCGGCCTGGCCATCGTTCGCAAGATCGTGAGCCGCCATGGCGGCCGGGTCTGGGCCGAGTCGCAGCCCGGCTGCGGCGCGACCTTCTTCTTCACGCTGGCCGAGCCTGCAGACCGCGCACCGCCGGGGTAGGATGGCCCGATGGCCGACCTCTCCAGCTTTCCCATCACCCGCAAGTGGCCCGCGCGCCACCCCGACCGCCTCCAGCTGTATTCGCTGCCCACGCCCAACGGGGTGAAGGTGTCCATCATGCTGGAGGAGACCGGGCTGGCCTACGAGCCGCACCTGGTCGACTTCCAGTCCAACGACCAGCTCTCGCCCGAGTTCCTCTCGCTGAACCCGAACAACAAGATCCCGGCGATCCTCGATCCCGACGGCCCCGGCGGTCAGCCCCTGGCCCTGTTCGAGTCCGGGGCGATCCTGGTCTACCTGGCCGACAAGACCGGGCAGCTGATGCCGCGTGATCCGGCCGGGCGCTACCAGGCGCTGCAGTGGCTGATGTTCCAGATGGGCGGGATCGGGCCCATGTTCGGCCAGCTCGGCTTCTTCCACAAGTTCGCCGGCAAGGACTA
>CAZZAW010000007.1:0-24663 GCA_964652405.1 uncultured Ramlibacter sp. | reverse complement strand
CACAGGTCGGCGATGTTCTCGCGCGCGGTGCGCAGGCCGAGCGCGTGCCGCCGGGCCACGGCCTCGGGCCGCTGCGCGTCCAGCGTGAGCGCGTGGCGGTCCAGCACGCGGGCCAGGTCGGGACGGGGCTGCCCCGGTGCCGCGGAGCCGGACTCAGGTGCCGATTCGGCCTGCAGCCCGCCCGGCGCGGGCGCTAAGTGCTCCGAAATCCATAGCAATTCGCCCTGCTCGACGGTATCGCCAGGCGCGAACAGCAGTTCCCGCACGCGCGCCGCGCCGGGCGCGCGCAGCTCGTGTTCCATCTTCATGGCTTCCAGGATCAGCACCGGGTCGCCGGCACGCACGGTGTCGCCCGGGGCCACCAGCCACTGCACCACCTGGGCCTGCAGGGGAGAGCGCAGTTCGGTCATGCGGCCATTGTGGTGCGGCGCGGGCCGCCGCGCGGTCAACCAGGCGACCGCGTGTCCTGGTCCACCGCCTGCTGCACCGCGCGGTAGAAGGCCTCGCGCGCCGCGCCGGCCGTGCGGTCGCTGGCGCCGCCGCCCCAGTTGGCGTTCAGGACCACCACCAGCTTGCGCTGCGGGTCGATGAAGATGCCCTGGCCGAAGATGCCCCGCGCCGAGAAGCTGCCGTCGGCGTTGGTCCACCACTGGTAACCGTAACCGCGGCCCGGCTGGCCGATCTCGGCGCGGGTGGTGGTGGCCTCGGCCAGCCAGCCCTCGGGCACCACCGGCTGCCCGCCGGCGCGCGCGCCGTTCAGGATGAACTGGCCGAAGCGGGCGAAATCGCGCGAGGCCGCCTGGATGCAGCAGCCGCTGATCTCCTGCCCGGTGCGGCTGAGGATCCAGGTGGCCGGCTGCTCCATGCCGGCGGGTCCCCAGACCTTCTCGGACAGGTACTGCGCCAGCGGCTTGCCCGTGGCCCGGCTGACCAGGACGCCCACCAGGTTGGTCTCGCCCGTGCTGTAGTTCCAGCGCGTGCCGGCGGGCACGGCGCGCGGCAGCTGGCGCAGGTAGCTCACCAGCGCGTCCACCCCCGGCTCGGGCTTGTGGTTGTTGAAGCGGGCCACGTCCGAGTTCGGGTCGCCGTAGTCCTCGTTCCAGCGCACGCCCGAGGTCATGGTCAGCAGCTGGCGCACGCTCACCTCGTCGTACGCGGAGCCTTTCATCTCCGGGATGTACTGCGTGAGCTTGTCGTCCATGCTCCTGATGTGGCCGTCGCGCAGGGCGGCGCCCACCAGCGTGGAGGTCATGGACTTGGCCACCGAGAAGCTGGTCCAGCGGCCCGCCGCGTCGAAGCCCAGGCCATAGCGCTCCAGGCGCAGCCTGCCGTCGTGCACCACCAGCACCGCGGCGCTGCGCTGGCCCGCCATGAAGGCGTCCAGGTCCAGGGGCAGCTTGAGCGGGGCGCCGGGGGGCAGCGGCGACGGCGAGGCCGCGGCGGGAATCACGCGGGCCTTGGCCAGCAGCGGGATGCGGTCCAGGGCGCGGAAGGCGGCGTCACGCTGCCGCTCGTTCCAGAACAGCAGGTCGCGGTTGGTCGGGAAGGTGGCCAGCAGCCCCCGCGTCTCCTTGTCCAGGCTGAACCAGCCGGCCGTGCCCATGAGGGCCAGCACCGCGGCCAGCCCCAGCGCCACATTCCTCCAACGCATCGCAGTCTCCTCTTCGGGTGGAGGCCTGATTGGACACCAGGAACGGCGCAGCCATCAGGAGCCTCCTACAGACAGCACCGGGGACGGGGACCAAGATGCGAAGCCCTGACAGTGGATGCCAACCTGGTCTCCCTCAGGGAGGCGTCCGGCCTGGCCCACTTCAACGCCGTCCTCAAGGACCTGCTGGCTCGGCGGCGGCAGGCCACCCTCACCATAGGGAACGACACGCCCAGCGCTGTCGGCGAGGACGGCTGAGCAGGGCGCATGGGCACTTGACCTTGCCACGGGGGAAAGGTCCACAATGCGTGCTGTGGTGTTCCAGACGCTACGATCAAGACCGATGGCAACCCTTCGCCTCCTCGTCGCATGGCTCGTGATGGCCGCGCTCCCCCTCCAGGGGATCGCAGCTGCGTCGATGCTGTTCTGCGGCCAGGCCGCCCACGCGTCCGCGCAGCAGCCAGCCGGTCACGACGCCGGCGGCCATGGCGTGGCAGGGCACGAGCATGAGGGGCATCAGCACGAGGGGCACGCGGGCCATGACGAGGGCGCGAGTGGCGACACCCATGCCTGCCCGATCTGCGCGTCCTGCTGCAACCTCGTGGCGCTCTCCGAGGCGCCCACCCTGAGCCTGGGGCCTTCCGGCCCTTTGCGGCCGCCGCTGCAGGACGCTTCTCGCGTGCTCACGCGGGAGGCCCCCGCTCCCGACAAACCTCCTCGCGCCTGAGAGCGTCCGCCGCCCCGGCCTGCCGGGGCGGGCCGCCGCATTTCCGTTTTGACCTCCCGGCACGGGCCGGGCCGAAACAACGAACCCGCGAGGTAAGCATGTCTCCCACCATCCGATCGATCTTTCTCGGCACTGCCGGGCTGGCCGGCCTGGCCTGGGCCCAGTCGCCCCCCGCCGCCCCGCCTGCCCTGGCCTACAGCTCAGCCTTCGAGGGGTACCGGCCCTTCGACGCCGGCGAAGTCCAGGACTGGCGCAAGTCCAACGACACGGTCCGCGAGGTCGGGGGCTGGCGCGCCTATGCCCGCGAGATCCAGGCCGGCACGGCGCCCGCGCCTGGGCCCGCGGCCAGCGGGGCCGCAGGCCCGGCCCCCGGTGCCGCTCCAGCGGCCCGACCCGCCCATCCGCACCAAGGCCACCACCGATGAGACACACCAGACCCGCCACAGTCGCGCTGGCCGCCGTGTCCGCGCTCGCCCTGGCCGGCTGCGCCGCGCCCGACCTGGACGCAGCGATGAGGCAGGCCGGCTCGCTCGCCTCCCCCATCGCCGGAACGGCAAAGGCCGGGCTTGCCCGGGGTCAGGCGCAACAGGAGGAGGCGGCCCAGCTCGCCGCGCAACTGCTCTCGAAGCCCTTGACCGAGGACGGCGCCGTCCAGCTTGCCCTCGCCAACAGCCCGGCGTTCCAGGCCGCCCTTGCCGAGAGCTGGGGGGAGCTCGCGGCCGCGAGGCAACGCGGCCTCCCCGGCGGCGTTGTCTTCTCCTTCGAGCGCCTGCGCGAAGGCGCCGACGTCGAGCTTGGCCGGCTGCTCTCTGTCGGCCTCTTCGACCTGCTCACGCTGCCCCAGCGCGCGCGGGTGTCGCAAGTCCAGTCCGAGCAGGCCCGCGTCAGGATGGCCGGCGCGATCGTCGACCAGGCCACGGCGGCCCGGCAGGCCTGGATCCGGGCCGTGGCGGCTCGGGAGGTGGAGGTCTACGCGGTGCAGGTGAAGGAGGCGGCCGAGGCGAGTGCCGAGCTCGCGCGCCGCATGCAGCTGGTCGGCAACTTCAGCAAGCTGCAAGCGGCCCGCCAGCACCTGTTCTACGCCGACGCGACGTCCCGGCTGGCCTCGGCCCGGCAGGCGACCCTGTCGACCCGCGAGGAGCTGGTGCGGCAACTGGGCCTGACCGATTCGCAGTCGCGCGA
Source organism: uncultured Ramlibacter sp. (assembly GCA_964652405.1). Classification (GTDB taxonomy): domain Bacteria; phylum Pseudomonadota; class Gammaproteobacteria; order Burkholderiales; family Burkholderiaceae_C; genus Ramlibacter. Next base: position 21,106 of record CAZZAW010000007.1, on the reverse strand, counting down.
CCTGAAGCTGCCCGATCGCCTGCCCGAGCTGCCCAAGGCGCCCAAGTCGCCCGAGGAGGTCTCCAAGGCCCTGGCCACACAGCGCCTGGACGTCCGACTTGCACGGCTCGAACTCGAAGCCGCTGGTCGCTCGCGCGGCGTGGACCTCGTGGCTGGCCTGGTGGACGTGGAGCTGGGCGCGCGGCGCGACACGCATTTCGAAGGAGGCGGCGGAAAGTCGACCGCCCGCGGGTGGGAGGTCGAGCTGCGCCTGCCCGTGTTCGACTGGGGTTCCACGCGCGGGGCGGCGCTCGACGCCAGGGGCCTGGCCGCCGCCAACCGCTACGAGGCGGTGTCGCGCGCGGCGAGCTCGCAGGCACGCGAAAGCTATTCCGCGTACCGGACGGCCTTCGACCAGGCCAGGCACCAGCGCGACGAAATGGTGCCGCTGCGAAAGTCGATCTCCGAGGAGAACGTCCTGCGCTACAACGGGATGCTGATCGGCGTCTTCGAGCTTCTTGCGGACGCGCGCGACCAGATCGCGGGCGTGATCTCCGCCATCGAGGCCCAGCGCGACTTCTGGCTCGCCGATGCGTCGCTCGCATCGGCGTTGGTCGGCAAGCCGGCGATGGGCGCTGCCAGCCCGGCCCCTGCGGACGCTGCCCCGGCCTCCCGCGCAGACGCGGGCCACTGAGGAGTCACCATGAACCAGAACAGCAGAAGAGGTTTTCTCACCGGCATGGGTGCGATCGCAGGGGCCGTGAGCGCCACGGGCGTGAGCAAGGTGGCGATGGCCGCGTTGCCCGAGCCCGTGATCCAGACCCGGCCCGACACCGCGGGACCGCTCATGCCGCCGAACGGGCGGCCCTACAACCCCGTGGTGACGCTGAACGGGTGGACCGCGCCCTGGCGGATGAACAACGGCGTGAAGGAGTTCCACCTCGTCGCCGAACCCGTGGTGCGAGAGATGGCGCCGGGCTTCAAGGCGCACCTGTGGGGCTACAACGGCCAGTCCCCGGGACCCACGATCGAGGTGGTCGAGGGCGACCGCGTGCGCATCTTCGTCACCAACCGTCTCCCGGAGCACACCAGCATCCACTGGCACGGGCAGCGCCTGCCCAACGGCATGGATGGCGTGACGGGCCTCAACCAGCCGGGCATCCAGCCGGGCAAGACCTTCGTGTACGAGTTCGTGGCCCGCAGGCCCGGCACTTTCATGTACCACCCGCACGCCGACGAGATGACGCAGATGGCCATGGGGATGATGGGCTTCTGGGTCACGCACCCGAGGGGAAAGCACCCCCTGATCGAGGAGGTCGACCGCGACTTCGTCTTCCTGCTGAACGCCTACGACATCGAACCGGGCAGCTACACGCCCAGGATCATGACCATGCTGGACTTCAACCTCTGGACCTTCAACAGCCGGATCTTTCCGGGCATCGCGTCCATGAACGTCCGGCATGGCGACAAGGTGCGCATCCGGGTGGGCAACCTCACCATGACCAACCACCCGATGCACATCCATGGCCACGAGTTCTTCGTCACCGGCACCGACGGAGGGCCCACGCCCAAGGGCTCGCGCTGGCCGGAGGTCTCCGCGGACATCGCCGTCGGACAGATGCGGCAGCTTGAATTCCTTGCCGACGAGGAAGGCGACTGGGCATTCCACTGCCACAAGTCGCACCACACCATGAACGCCATGGGCCACGACGTGCCGACCATGATCGGCGTGGACCACCGCGAGGTGGCCAGGAAGATCGCGAAGCTCGTTCCCGACTACATGGTGATGGGCGAGCGCGGCATGGCGGACATGGGCGAGATGGAAATGGCCCTGCCGGACAACACGGCCCCCATGATGACCGGCAAGGGCCCGTTCGGCGGCATCGAAATGGGCGGCATGTTCACCACGGTCAAGGTACGCCGCGAGCAGAAGCGCGGGGACTACTCGGATCCGGGCTGGTTCAGGCACCCCGCCGGCACCGTCGCGTACGAGTTCACCGGGAAGCTTCCCGAGCCCCCGCGCGCGCAGGCGGCCGGCGCGCAGCCAGCCAGGCCGGCTCCCGCCGGGGACGTCGAAGTGCGCGTGCGCAAACCCTCCGCGGGCCGACCCGGCCACAGCGGCCACTGATCAACAAGGAGACCTCATGAATTCCTATCGCTTCCTCGCCATGGCGGTCGCCGCCACCGTCCTGTCCGGCCAGGGCACGGTCCTCGCGCACGAGAAACCGGCGCACTCCCGGCACGCCGCCCCGGCGAAGAAAGAGCAGCAGCCCTGGGGCATCGCGGGCGATGCCAGGGATGTCAGGCGCACGATCGAAATCGCCATGACCGACGACATGCGCTTCAGCCCGGCCGCGATCGAGGTGAAGGAAGGCGAGACGGTCCGCTTCGTCGTCCGGAACAAGGGCAAGGTCCTGCACGAGATGGTGATCGGCGACAGGAAGACGCTCGACGAACACGCCGCCCTGATGCAGAAGTTTCCCAACATGGAGCACGACGAGCCGCACATGGCGCACGTCGCCGCGGGCAGGAAGGGCGAGCTGCTGTGGAAGTTCAACCGCGCGGGCGATTTCGACTTCGCCTGCCTGATCCCCGGCCATTACCAGGCCGGCATGGTCGGCAAGATCAAGGTGTCCAGGTAAGGCTGATCAATGCCACGAAAGGAGAAAACCATGAACCGTCATTTCATCCTCGCCGCCATCGTCCTGGCCGGCGCCGCTGCCGCGAACGCGCAGACGGCCGCCCCCGCAGACCATGGCGCGCACCACGGGAAAGCGCAGGCCGGCTCGGCCGCTGCAGCGTCGGACTTCGCAGAAGGCGAGGTCCGCAAGGTCGACAAGTCGGCCGGCAAGATCACGTTGAGGCACGGCGAGATCAAGAGCCTGGACATGCCGCCGATGACCATGGTCTTCACGGCGGCCAGGCCCGAGATGCTCGACAAGGTGAAGGCGGGCGACAAGGTTCGCTTCCGGGCGTCGAACAACGGCGGCGCCTACACGGTGACCGAGATAGAGGCGGCCAAGTGACGCGAGCCTGGGCGCAGGCGAGGTGCAGTCTCAGGCTCAGGCGTTTCCGGTGGCAGGCGCCGGGGGCTGCCGCTTCGCGTGGGGCCGGGGTTGCGCGGCGTGGCCGCTTGCGCCGCTGGCGGCGCCCAGTCCCTCGAGGTCTTCCAGGATCGGGCAGTCAGGGCGATCGTCGCCGTGGCAGCAGTGGACCAGGTGCGCCAGTGTCTTGCGCATCGACTGCATCTCCTTGATCTTGCGATCGAGCTCGTCGAGGTGGCTCGCGGCCACCTTCTTGACGCTCGCGCTCGGGCGCCTGCGGTCCTGCCAGAGCTTGACCAGCTCCGCGATCTCCGCCATCGAGAAGCCCAGGTCGCGCGAGCGCTTGATGAAGCGCAGCGTGTGGACCTCGTTGCCGGTGTAGACGCGGTAGCCCGAGTCGGTGCGATGGACCTTGGGGAGCAGTCCCAGGGACTCGTAATGCCGCACCATCTTCGGCGTGACCCCGGCGAGGCTCGCCGCCTTTCCGATGTTGACTCCTTCGGCGATCGTGCTCATCGGGCCTTCCCTTTCCAGCGACGCAGCGTCAAGGCGTTGGCCACCACGCTCACCGAGGAGAACGCCATGGCGGCTCCGGCGATCATGGGGCTGAGCATCCCGAACGCTGCGAGCGGGATGCCAACCACGTTGTAGAAGAAGGCCCAGAACAGGCCCTGGCGGATCTTGGAGTAGGTGCGCCGCGAAATGTCGATCGCGTCGGCGACCAGGCGAGGGTCGCCGCGCATCAGCGTCACGCCAGCGGCGTGCATGGCGACCTCGGTCCCCGTCGACATCGAGAAGCCCACGTCGGCGGCGGCCAGCGCCGGCGCGTCGTTGATCCCGTCACCGACCATGGCAACCGTCGTGTGCCCCTTCTTCAATTCCGCAACGATCGCGGCCTTGTCCTGGGGCAGGACTTCGGCGCGGATCTCGTCGATGCCGAGGGCAGCCGCCGCGACGCGGGCGGCCCCCTTGTTGTCGCCTGTGACCATGACCGACCTCACGCCCATCCCGCGAAGGGCGGCGACGGCATCCTTCGCCGATGCCTTGGGCTCGTCCCCGAAGGCCAGCAGGCCGACGAGCCGAGGCTCCCCCGAGACGTCCGCGAGCCACGAGACGGTGCGGCCCTCGGCTTCGAGCTGCGCCGCCCGCCGCTCCAGGACGGAAAGGTCGACGCCGAGCTCGCGCATCCAGGGGCCGCTGCCCAGGCGCAGCTCCCGGCCTGCAGCGACGGCCGACACGCCGCGGCCGGCCACGGCCTTTGCATCGCGAGCGGCGGCTGGCGCGACATTGCCGCGAGCGGCCTCGTCCATCACCGCCCTTGCGAGCGGATGCTCGCTGCCGGCCTGGACCGCCGCGGCGAGCGCGAGCAGGCCGGTGGCGTCCCCGTTGGCTGCCTCGAACGCGACCAGGCGCGGTTTGCCCTCGGTCAGCGTGCCGGTCTTGTCGAAGGCGACCACGTCGACCTTGTGCGCGACTTCCAGGGCCTCCGCGTCCTTGATCAGGATCCCGCGCCGCGCCGCCACGCCTGTGCCAGCCATGATCGCGGTCGGCGTGGCCAGTCCCAAGGCGCACGGACAGGCGATGACCAGGACCGCCACCGCGTTGAGAATCGCACGCTCCCAGTCCCCTGTGGCCACGCTCCAGCCCAGCAGGGTGAGGACGGCCAGGCCGATGACGACCGGCACGAACACCTCGCTGACCTTGTCGACCAGGCGCTGGATGGGCGCCTTCTTCGCCTGCGCCGACTCCACCATCCGGGCGATGCGCGAAAGGGTCGATTCGGCGCCCACCGCCGTGGCAGTCGCGAGGAAAAAGCCCTCGGCGTTCACCGACCCGCCCACGACCTTGTCGCCGGCGGCCTTCGAGACCGGCAGGCTCTCGCCCGTGATCAGCGACTCGTCGACGTGGGTCGACCCTTCCGTGATCTGGCCGTCCACCGGCACGCGCTCGCCGGGACGCACGACCACCAGGTCGCCGACCTTCACGGCAGACGCAGGCACCTCGACGTCCGTCCCGGATCGGCGTACGCGGGCAGTGTCGGGGCGCAGCGCGTTCAGGGCGCGGATCGCCTCGGTGGTCTGGCGCTTGGCGCGGCCTTCCAGCCACTTGCCCAGCAGGACAAGCGTGATCACCACCGCGGAAGCCTCGAAGTAGAGGTGCGGCGCCTCGCCGTGACCCTCGTGGCCGATGCCCTGGATCAGGAGGTACAGCGAAAGCCCGTAGCCAGCGGACGTGCCCAGCGCCACGAGCAGGTCCATGTTGCCGGCCCTGGCCTTCACGGCCTTCCACGCGGAGCGGTAGAAGCGCGCCCCGAGCCAAAACTGCACGGGCGTGGCCAGGGCGAGCTGCCACCAGCCGGGCAGCGCCCAGTCCTGGCCGAACGGCATGCCGAGCATCGGCAGGGCCAGCGGCAGCGACAGGGCTGCCGCGAGCGCCACCGGCCACCAATCGGGCAGCAGCAGGGAGGCCGAGGGCCCCTCCACGCCCACTTCGCGGGGCAGGGAGGCGGCGTAGCCCGCCTTCTCGACCGCTGCGATGAGGCGCGGCACCATCTCGTGCGGGCGGCCCAGGAAGCGCACCTCGGCCTTCTCCGTCGCCAGGTTCACTTCCGCCGACACCACTCCAGGCGTCTTCTTCAAGGCCTTCTCGACGCGCGAGACGCAGGACGCGCACGTCATGCCGGACACGGCGAGCGTCGCCGACTCCTCGGGGACCTCGTAGCCTGCCTTCTCGACGGCCGCGCGAAGCTGCGGGATGTCGACGCCGGAGCCCGCCTTCACGGTCGCCGTCTCCGTCGCCAGGTTGACCGAGGCCTCCTGCACGCCGGGGACTTTGGCCAGCGCCTTCTCGACACGCGAGACGCACGAGGCGCACGTCATGCCGAGCACGGGCAGCTCGATTCCGAGATTCAGGTTCCTGGGGCTGCCTGGCAGCGCCGCTGTGGTGTTCATGCTGGCTCCTTTCGGCCTGTTCCGTCGCCGGTTGGAGGCATCTTCAAGCTTGCCATCATGGCAAGGTCAAGCCCCTTCGCGCAAGGTGGGCATGGTCCCGGCCCCCTTGACCTTGTCACAGGGTCAACACCGACGCTGCAGGTCTTCATCCACTTCCCCAGGAGAAAAGCCATGATTGAAATGACTCTGCCCGACATGAGCTGCGGGCACTGCGCGAGCACCGTCACGCAGACCTGCAAGCTCGTCGATCCCGCCGCCAAGGTCGAGGTGGACCTCCCGTCCAAGAAGGTCAGGATCGAATCTGCCGAGGAGCGTTCCGGCTTCGCCGAAGCGCTGGCGGACGCAGGGTATCCCCCCGCGGGCTGACCTCGCCCATCCACGCTCCACATCGAACAGGAACCCTCATGTCGACATCGAACATCTGGCGAGTCACCCCCTCGGCCTGGCTGTCGCCGGCGCAGTCCTGGCTGGGCCGGCGCGCGCGCTCGCGCGCCGGCACCGACGCGGTCTCATGCGGGGGCACCCGGGAGCTCCAGGACCTCGGCTTCCCGCATGCGGCAGGGCGCGGGGAGAGCCCCCTCGAGATCGGCCGCCTGGGCCAGGGGAGCTGGATTCATGCCGCCCCGCGCTTCCCCCGGCGTGTGGCTCGCCAGGGCTGATGCCGTGAGCTGCCCGACTTTCCTGCCGGCCTCTGCTCCCCGCGGCAAGGTCCACGGGCCGGTGCTCCCGGCCTGGGCGGACTGGGTGATGGTCGCCCTGCCGCTTGCCGTCGTGTTCGCGGGGTGGGCGGTCAACCAGCACCTCGACTGCAGGTTCGTGCAAGCGCAAGTGGCCATCGCGACGGGCGCCCTGGTCGCCACGGCCGTTCTCTCGGCGGCATGGAGCAGGTGGCCCGAGAACGTGCTGCAGGCGGCAGCGCTGGCCAGCCTTGCTGCGCCCCTCGCTGCTTACCTGGCGTTGCGCGGCATCTGAGCCCGAAGGGAACGGGACCAGGACATCCGGCCGGTCCCGGGCGGGCCACAATGCCGGGATGGGCCCCCTCGTCCCCCTGATCGAAACCTCCCGCGGCGGAACGCCGGAATGCCAGCACTACGGCGCCATCGCCGTGGCGGATGCCCAGGGCCGCGTGCTGGCGCACGCCGGCGACCCGCAGTGGCTGACTTTCACGCGCTCCACGCTCAAGGCGCTGCAGGCGCTGCCGTTCATGGAGGCGGGCGGGCCCACGCGGCTGGGCTTCGGCAGCCGCGCACTGGCGCTGATGTGCGCCAGCCACAACGGCGAGCCCATGCACGTGCGTGAGGTGGAAGGCATGCTGGAGAAGGCGGGGCTCGACTACCGCCGGCTGCAGTGCGGCTGCCATGTGCCCATGTTCGTGGAATTCGCAGTGGCGCCCGCCCCTGCGCCCGGGGAGTTCGACCAGCGCCACCACAACTGCAGCGGCAAGCACGCGGGCTTCCTCGCCTGGTGCGTGCTGCACGGGGCGCCGCTGGACAGCTACCTGAACCCCGGCCACCCGCTGCAGCAGGCGATCCGGCAGGCAGTGGCGCGCGCCGTGGGCCTGGACCCGGAGCACCTGCGCATGGGCATCGACGGCTGCTCGGCGCCCAACTACGCCATGCCGCTGGCCAGCCTGGCGCGAGGCTACGCGCGTCTCGCGCTGGGCGGGGCCGATCCCGAGTTCGGCGCCAGCTTCGCCGCGCTGGGCGCGGCCATGACGCAGCACCCCGAGCTGGTGTCCGGCACCCGCCGCAACGACCTCGATTTCATGCGGGCGGGCAGGGGCGACTGGGTCACCAAGGTGGGCGCCGACGGCGTGCAGGTGGTGGCCAGCCGCAGCCGGGGCCAGGCCCTGGCGCTGAAGATCGCCGACGGCAGCAAGGCCGCGCTGCATGCCGCCACGGTGGCGGCGCTGGACCAGCTCGGCTGGCTGGACGCCGCGCAGCGCGAGGCGCTCGATCCCTGGCGCGCCGCCACGATCTACAGCGTGCGGGGAGCGCCGGTGGGCGAGCGCAGGGCCGTATTCGCGCTGAAATCCGGCAGCGCGGCGCTGGCATAGCCCACGCAGTCCAGTGAGCGCAGGGCCAGCCGGCCCTCGCGGATCTTCAGGCGCACCGCGCCATGGCTGCGCTCGTACAGGTCGGCGTGGGCCTGCAGGAACGCCTCCTGCTCGGCCGGCGGGAGCGCCGCCATCCCGTTCACGTAATGGTGCCCGTTGCGCTCCACGTGCGTGATGCCCAGCAGGTTGACCAGGGCCAGGTCCTGCTGCACCGCCAGCCCGGCCTGTGTGGTCAGGTCTTCGGCCGACATGAAGAAGCCCTGTCCCCAGGCCGCGCAGCGGGCCGCGTTCAGCAGCGACCGGTACACGCCCTTGCAGGTCTTGGACGAGATGCCCTGGTAGCCGCGCTCGCGCGCCTGCACGAAGGCGTCGAGCTCGCCGTCGGACTCGTCGATGATGACGGGCTTGCCGAGGTCCGCGCCGTGCAGGTCGGCCGACAGCGCCAGCCTGCGGGCGATCGGCTGCTCGATGAACAGGACCGAGGACCACAGGCGCGCCAGTGCCGGCGTGGCGCGGATCGCGCGGACCAGCTCCGCCACCCCCTCGGCCGATTCGTACTGCTCGTTCCCGTCGAGCGACACGAAGTAGGCCTCGGCGCGCTGGTCCAGCACCGCCGCGATCGCCGACAGGCGCGCCACGTCGGCCGCCACCTGGCCCCCTACCTTGAGCTTGAAGTAGCGGTGGCCGTAGGCGGCGATCACTTCCTGCAGGGTCTCGGGCAGGCCGTCGTCCACCCGCTGCGACAGGTCGGCCGCCGTGATCGCATCCAGCAGGCCCACGGTGTGGCGGGCCTCGATGCTGGGCTTGGGCTGCAAGCCCCGCAGGAAGCCGTCGATCCCCAGGCCCCGGAACTCGGGCCGGGATTCGCCGATGCCGGCCAGGCCGCTGCGCACGGCGTCGTAGAACGAGACGCCCTGCAGTCGGCACAGCGCGTCGAGCACGGCGCGGTCCAGCAGGGCCGGGCCATAGCTGGCCAGCAGCGGGTTGAAACCGCGCGCCGCCGCCGCGGCCTGGTGCGCGTGATGGTGGCGCCCGAAATGCCCGAAGGCGGTGGTGGGGGAGGCATCGGACAGGTAGGCCTCGCGCGCCATCAGCAGCACCGCGCGCAGCTGGTCGAAGTTGTCCTCGTTGGACAGCTGCAGGTTCTTGTCGAACCACTTGGGCGCCATCAGTTCGGCCGCGGCGCCCGAGGCGCTGCGGCCGGCGGCGTCCTCGATGCGCACGCGGGCGAAGGCCTGCGGGCACTCCGTCAGCGTCACCACGCCGAAGCGGAAGGGCAGGCGCAGGCGGACCGGCCGCTCCGACAGGTCCACCTCGCGGATGGCCAGGGTGGCAGCTTCAGTCATGCAGCTCCAGCGCCTGCAGCAGGCCCTTCAGGTAGCCGATCGCGTGGGAGGCCGACCCCACGCCGTCGGGCACGTAGTCGAAGGGTTCCACCGCCACGATGCCCTGGTAGTGGCCCATGCCCTGCATCTGGCGCAGCGTCTCCAGGATGGGCGCGAACGCCATCGAGCCCTGGCCGGGCCCGCGCCGGTTGGGGTCGTTGACCTGCACGTGCGCGATGTGGCCGGTGGGCATCCAGCGGGCCATCAGCATCTCCACCGACATGGCTTCGGACTGCCCGGCGGCGCTGCAGTCGATCATGGTCTTGAAGGACGGCAGGTCGATCTCGTCGATCATGCGCACCGCGCTGGCCACCGTGTTCACCAGGTCGGTCTCGCGGGTGGACAGCGGCTCCAGGCAGTAGGTGACGCCGCATGCCTGGGCCCGCTGCGCCGCCCGCGCCAGGCAGCCGCGCGCGCGCTCCCAGGCCTGGGCCGGCGTGCTGCCGGCCGGCACCGAGCGCTGCCGTGGAGAGCCGTGCACCAGGTAGCGCCCCCCCATGGCGGCGCACAGCTCCACCAGCCGTTCCATCACGGCGGTGGTGCGCTCGCGCACGGCAGCGTCCTCGCTCACGATGGACAGGCCGTCCGGCGCCACCAGCAGCCAGTGCAGGCCCGAGATCGCGAGGTCGTATTCCTCCGCCATGCGGGCAAAGGCCCGGGCCTGGGCGTCGGTGAGCGTCATGGGATCGGCGGCGAGGGTGAAGGGCGCGACCTCGAGCGCGTCGTAGCCCAGCGCGGATGCCACCTTGCATTGCTGCTCGAAGGGCAGCGGCTGCAGGACCTCGTTGCACAGGGCGATCTTCATGGCGAGTGGGGCTGGGGGACCGGGTTGAACAGCCGGCGCACGGCGGGAAGCCGCAGCAGCACGACCAGCACGATCATGCCAAACAGCACGGCCGAGATCGGCCGCGTGAAGAAGGGCGCCAGGTCGCCGTCGGAGAGCACCAGCCCGCGCCGCAGGTTCTTCTCCAGCAGGTCGCCCAGCACGATCCCCAGCACCAGGGGGGCCATGGGATAGCCCCACCTGCGCAGCGCGAAGCCGATGAGGCCGAAGGCGACCATCACCCAGACGTCGAACAGCCGGGAGGCCAGCGCGTAGGTGCCGATGGTGCACAGCACCAGGATGATGGGCACGATGATGGTGGTGGGCACGCGCAGCACCTGCACCAGGAACTTGGTCAGCGTGAGGCCGTAGATCAGGATCCCGAGGGTGGCCAGCATCATCATGGCGACGATGTCGTACACGAACCGGGGGGACTCGATCATGATCATCGGCCCCGGCTTCACCCCGTGGATCAGCATGGCCGCCATCAGCACCGCCGCCGGTGCGGAGCCCGGCACCTGCAGCGTGAGCACCGGGATGATGGCGCCCGGCACGCAGGCGTTGTCGCCCGTCTCGGCGGCCATCAGGCCTTCCACCGAGCCCTTGCCGAACTGCTCCTTTTCCTTGCTGGCGCGCTTGGCGGCCGCGTAGGACGACCAGGCCGCCACGTCCTCGCCGACGCCGGGCACGATGCCCACGAAGGTGCCGATCACGCCCGAGCGGAAGATGGTGCGCCAGTAGCGCAGCACGTCGCGGATCTTCGGGATGACGGAGTCCAGCGCGCTCACCTTCACCGGCGGGCGCCGCTCCTGCATCGCGACCAGGATCTCGGCGAAGCCGAAGGCGCCCACCAGCGCCGGCACCAGCGAGATGCCGCCCGCGAGGTCGCGGTTGCCGAAATTGAAGCGCTCGTAGGCGTGGATGCCGTCCTGGCCGATGGTGGCGATGAACAGGCCCGCGAAGCCGGCGATCCAGCCCTTGAGCGGGTCGCCGCCGGTCAGCGTGGCCGAGATGATCACGCCGAAGACCGCCAGCCAGAAGAACTCGTAGGCGCCGAACTTGAGCGCCAGGTCGCCCAGCAGGGGCGTGAACAGCGCCAGGAAGAAGATCCCGATCAGCGTTCCCATCACCGAGCCGCTGGTGGCGATGCCCATGGCCCGGCCGGCCATGCCCTGGCGCGCCAGCGCGAAGCCGTCCAGGCAGGATGCGGCCGAGGCCGGGGTGCCGGGGATGTTCAGGAGGATGGCGCTGCGGCTGCCCCCGTAGATGGCCCCGACATAGGTGCAGATCAGGACCAGGATGGCCTGGTTCGAGGGCAGCTTGAGCGTGAGCGTGGTCATGAGGGCCACGCCCATGGTGGCCGTCAGGCCGGGCAGCGCGCCGATGATCACGCCGGCCAGGGTGGAGGCGAGCACCAGGAACAGGGATTCCGGCGTGAGGAACCCGGCCAGCGACTGGCCGAACGCGGTGAGGCCTTGGAACATCAGGGCAGGCGCACGTAGAAGATGTTCTGGAACACCAGCGTCACGACCGCGCTGGCCGCGGCGCCGTAAACGCTCGCGAGCAGCGCCTGCCGGCCGGTGCCGCGCCCCAGGGCCGCCTGCCGCTCACGGTCGAAGAAGAAGATGAAGCCGGCGACGAAAAGGCCGGTGACCGCCCAGAACGGCAGCCCGTGTCCCACCAGCAGCAGCGAGTAGGCGAGCATCGCCGCGAGCACCGCCGCCATGCGATGCCATCCCGGCTGGAGGGCGAACGCGCCCGCGCTGTCCAGCGCGCCTGCGCGGACGGCGCGGACCGCCAGCACCACGCCCAGCACGCAGATCGCCGCGCCCAGCAGCCCCGGCACCAGGCCCGGGACTTCGTACTTGTTGATGTTCAGCCTCTCCAGCCGGTCCATGCGCCAGGCGCCGGTCACGATGGCGGCACCGAACAGCGTCCAGAGCACGGCGCCGACGAGGTCGGCCCGGGGCGAGACGCCGCCCTCGGGCGCGGACTCCATGCTCACGGCCGGGCGATGCCGACGGTGTCGGGCGCGACCTTGGTCTTGCCGGTGGAGTGCAGCAGCCAGGCGTTGGCCTGGATGGCCGGCATGGCGGCGGCGAGAGCCGCGTCCCCGGCGACGGGGGAGAAGAGCGCGCCGCGGTTGACCGCATAGGCCTTGATGGCGGCGTTGTTGGCGATGTTCTTCGCCCAGATGTCCTGCACCGTGGCGACCACGTCGGCCGGCACCCCCTTGGGAATGAAGATGCCGAAGTAGTTGGCGGGCGACTTGAAGCCGGGGATGAACTTGCTGATCGGCTCGATGGTGCCGAAGCCCTCGATTTCCAGCGGCCGGTCGGACACGGTGGCGAGCGGGCGGATCCGCTTGCCGCGGATCATCTCGGCCTGCTCCACGGCCAGCTGGGTGGTGAGGTCGGTTTCGCCCGACACCGTGGCCACCACCGCCGGGTTGCCGCCGTCGTAGGTGACGTGCCGGTACTTGACGCCGGTGGCGCGGGAGATCGCCTCCATCGCGTTGTGGCCGCCGGAGGTCACGCCCGCGGTCGCCACCTTGATTTCGCCCGGCTTGGCTTTCATCGCGTCCAGCAGCTGCGTCATGTTCTGGTACGGCGTGTTCGCGCCGACCCCGACCACGGGGATGTTGGCCACGGTGAGGAACAGGTGCCAGTCCCTGGCCGGCACGTCGAGCATGCCCAGCGCCTGGTAGGTGCCGAGATCCTGGGCCGCGCCCGCCGCCCAGGTGTAGCCGTCCTTGGCCGCCTCCCAGGCGTTCTTGGTGCCGATCGAGCCCGAGGCGCCTGGCTGGTTGACGACGATGATCTTCTGGCCCAGCACCTTTTCCAGCTCGGCCGCCGTCACGCGCGTGATCTGGTCGGTGGAGCCGCCCGCCGCCCAGGGCACGATCAGGTTGATCGGCTTGGTGGGTTTCCACTGCTGCGCCAGGGCCGGCGCCGCGAAGGCCAGCGCCGCGGCGGCCAGCGAGAGGGACTTGAGAAAGAAGCGCTTGTGCATGGTGTCTCCTGTTTAATTCTCCAAACGGTGAATTAACGGGACTCTAGGCTCAGGGTGCGCCGCTGTCAACGAGGCAAGCCCTTAAGCCAGCCAGCGGTCCCGGTGCGCGGCGACGAAAGCGTCGTCGGTGAGGTGCGGGTAGTCACGCTGCACGCGGCTGAGCTCCTCGGCCTGGCCCGGGCTCAGCCCCTCGGCCGGGTCCAGGCACCAGGTGCCCTGCAGCAAGCCCTGGCGCCGCAGGATTTCGTGGCAGCCCGCGATGCAGCCGCGGAAGTCGTGCGCCACGTCGAACAGGGCGGCGTTGCAGTCCGTGACCTGGGCGTCCAGGGCCAGCAGGTCCGGCGGGGCGCTGCCCTGCGCCACTGCCGCATGGATGCGGTCGAGCAGCTCGACCGCGCGCCGGGTCCACACGCTCCAGTGACCCAGCAGACCGCCGCGGATGCGCACCGTGACCGGCCGGCCGTCACGCATCAGGGTGAAAGGCGCCAGCAGGTCCAGCACGATGTGGTCGTCGTTGCCGGTGTAGAGCGTCACGCGCTCCTCGGCCCGCGCCGCCACCACGCCGCGGATCACGTCCAGCGTGCGGTAGCGGTGGAAGGGCGCCATCTTGATGGCGACGACGTTGTCGATCGCGGCGAAGCGCTCCCAGAAGCGCGGGGACAGGGGGATGCCGCCGACTGCGGGCTGCAGGTAGAAGCCCACCAGCGGCATCACCTGCGCGACCGCGGCGCAATGGGCCACCAGTTCGTCCTCGCCGGCGCCCTTCATCGCCGCCAGGCTCAGCAGGCCGGCGTGGTAGCCCAGGCCGCGCGCGACGCCGGCCTCCCGCACCGCCTGCTGCGTCCGCCCCACCAGGCCCGCGACCATGAACAGCGGCCGGCGGCCGCCCAGCGGCTCCCATTCGCGCGCCTCGCGCATCGCGAGCGACAGCACGGGCTCGTACAGCCCGGCCTCGCGGATCGCGAACTGCGTGGAGTGCACGCCCACGGCGAGCCCGCCCGCGCCCGCGTCCAGGTAGTAGCGGGAAAGCGCACGCTGGCGCCGTTCGTCCAGGCGCCGCTGCGCGTCCAGCGCCAGCAGGTGCGCGGGAATGACCGCGCCCCGGCGCAGCACGGCCAGCGAATCGGCGGGAAGGTCGGTGTGGTGCATGGGTCAGTACCTGCCGTCGCGCGCTTCGTAGTGCGTGGGCTTGCCCAGGCTGGCGCCGCCGCGCCGCACCCAGTCGGCGGTCCAGTCGAGCAGGGTGTCCAGCCCGACCTGCGGCGGCCCGAACAGCCGGAAGGCTTCGCTGCAGTCCACGAGCCAGGCCGTGGGGGCTTCGTGGCCTGTGAACACGGGCGGCCGGCCCAGGCGTTCGCCCAGGCCCTGCGCCACCTCACGGATGCTGATTCGCGGCCCGCTGAGGTTCAGCGGCGTGGTGGGCGCCTCGCAATGCGCCAGCGAGCGCAGTGCCCAGTCGTTCGCTTCGCCCTGCCAGATGATGTTGGCGTGGCCCATCGACAGGGGGATGGGTTTGCCGCGCAGCACCTTCTGCGCCACGTCGTGCAGCACGCCGTAGCGCATGTCGATCGCATAGGACAGCCGCAGCAGCCGCCCCGGCGTGCGGTGCTGGTGCGAGAAGTGCTGGAACAGGCGCTCGCGCGCGACGCAGGAGTTGGCGTACTCGCCCGAAGGCGCTGTCGGCGCCATGGCCTCGGGGGCCCCGGGACCGGCGGTCTCGACGAAGGGGTACACGCAGGCGGTGGAGAAGGCCACGATGCGCGAGCGCGCGAAACGCTCGGCCACCAGGGCCGGCACATGCGCGTTCATGGCCCAGGTCAGCCATTCGCTGCCGGTGGAGCCGAACTTGCGCCCCGCCATGAAGACCACGTTGGGCGCGTCGGGCAGGGCGGCCAGCGACTCGCGCGAGAGCAGGTCGGCCTCGATGCACTCGATACCATGGCCCTGCAGTTCCTCGCGCAGCCCGGCCTGCGAAAAGCGGGCCACGCCGATCACGCGCCGTGCCGGGTCGGCCCGCTTGGCCATGCGCGCCAGGGTCGGCCCCATCTTGCCCCCCACGCCCAGCACCAGGATGTCGCCCGGCGCGCGGGCCAGGCTGGCCTTCAGGCCGGCCGAGGGCCGCGACATGGCCTCCTCCAGCTCGGCAATGTCTTCGAAGCGTGCGGGCAGGCTCATCGGTCGATCCGGCAGTGAGGGCCAGACTTTAACCATTTGGTGAATTAGCGCCAGCCGCGGGAACCCCTAGAACCAAACGCTGCGGCCTTCCTACGCGGGGACGCAGCGCCCTCCGACCACGGACGAGCCTGGACGCGCCTAGGGTGGGGCATGGCATTGACCGACCGCCTCGTTCGCGTCCGCGGCGCGCGCGAGCACAACCTGAAGAACGTCGACCTCGACATCCCGCGGGACGCCCTGGTCGTGTTCACGGGCGTTTCCGGGTCGGGCAAGTCGTCGCTGGCGTTCGGCACCCTGTATGCGGAGGCGCAGCGCCGCTACCTGGAGTCCCTGTCGCCCTATGCGCGGCGCCTGATCGACCAGGTCGGCGTGCCGCAGGTCGATGCGATCGAAGGACTGCCGCCGGCCGTCGCGCTGCAGCAGCCGCGCGGCACGCCCGGCGCCCGCTCCACCGTGGGCAGCCTCACCACCTTGTCCAGCCTGCTGCGCATGCTGTATTCGCGGGCCGGCCAGTACCCGGCCCGGCAGCCGATGCTGCATGCCGAGGACTTCTCGCCCAACACGCCCCAGGGCGCGTGCCCCCGGTGCCACGGACTGGGCCGCATCTACGACGTCACCGAGCGGGCCATGGTGCCCGACGACTCGCTCACCATCCGCGAGCGTGCCATCGCCGCCTGGCCGCCCGCCTGGCACGGGCAGAACCTGCGCGACATCCTGGTGACCCTGGGCTACGACGTCGACAGGCCCTGGCGCGACCTGCCGAAGAAGGACCGCGACTGGATCCTCTACACCGACGAGACGCCCACCGTGCCCGTGTACGCGGGCTTCACGCCGAAGGAAACGAAAGCCGCCCTGCGGCGCCAGCTGGAGCCCAGCTACATGGGCACCTTCACCAGCGCGCGCAATTACGTGCTGCAGACCTTCGCCACGACGCAGAGTGCCCTGATGAAGAAGCGCGTGTCGCGCTTCGTCAGCGGCGCGGCCTGCCCGGAATGCGCAGGCAAGCGCCTCAAGCGCCAAGCGCTCTCGGTCCGGTTCCAGGGCCTGGACATCGGCGAGATGTCGCAGCTGCCGCTCTCGCGCCTGCGGGAGGTGCTGCGCCCGGCTTCGCAAGGCCGCGGCACCGCCCGCCTGTCGGAAGAAAAGCGGGCCGCGGCCCAGCGCCTGGCGGGTGACCTGCTGGTGCGCGTCGAGACGATGGAGCGGCTCGGGCTGGGCTACCTGTCGCTGGACCGCAGCACGCCCACGCTGTCGCCGGGCGAGCTGCAGCGGCTGCGCCTGGCCACCCAGCTCGGCTCGCACCTGTTCGGCGTGGTCTACGTGCTCGACGAGCCGACCGCGGGGCTGCATCCGGCCGATGGCGAAGCCCTGTTCGAGGCGCTGCAGCGGCTGCGCGCCGCCGGCAACACCCTGTTCGTGGTGGAACACGACATGTCGGTCGCCCGCCGCGCCGACTGGCTGGTGGATGTCGGCCCGGCCGCCGGGGAGCAGGGGGGACGGGTGCTCTACAGCGGGCCGCCCGACGGCCTTGCGGGCGTGCCCGATTCGCGCACGCGTCCCTATTTGTTCGGGGAGGTGCCGCTGCCGGGGGCTGCCGCGCGTGAGCCTCGGGACTGGCTGCGCCTGGAGGGCGTGACCCGCAACAACCTGGCTCGCCTGGACGCCGCCTTTCCGCTGGGCTGCCTCACGGTGGTGACCGGGGTGTCGGGGTCCGGCAAATCCAGCCTGGTCACACAGGCCTTGCCCGACCTGCTGGCGGGGCACCTCGGGGCTTCGCCGGAAGAGCCCGGCGACACGCCGGCCGAAGACCTGCTCGACGCCGCCTTGCCCGAGGCCACCGCAGGCCGCATCACCGGCGGGCTGCCATCGCTGCGCCGGCTGGTGCAAGTGGACCAGAAGCCCATCGGCCGCACGCCGCGTTCCAACCTCGCGACCTACACGGGGCTGTTCGACGCCGTGCGCAAGCTGTTCGCCGCCACGCCGCTGGCCCGCCGGCGCCGCTACGACGCGGGACGTTTTTCGTTCAACGTGGCCAAGGGGCGCTGCCCGACGTGCGAGGGCGAAGGCTTCGTCTCGGTCGAGCTGCTGTTCATGCCCAGCGTGTACGCGCCCTGCCCGGAATGCCACGGCGCCCGCTACAACGCCCAGACCCTGGAAGTCACCTGGCGCGGCAAGAGCATCGCGCAGGTCCTGGGCCTGACCGTGGACGAGGCCGCGGTGTTCTTCGCGGACGAGGCGGCGATCGCCAGGCCGCTGGCCGTGCTGCGCGACATCGGCCTGGGCTACCTGCGGCTCGGTCAGCCGGCGACCGAGTTGTCCGGCGGTGAAGCCCAGCGCATCAAGCTCGCGACGGAGCTGCAGCGCGCCGGGCGCGGCGAGACCCTGTACCTGCTGGACGAGCCCACCACCGGGCTGCACCCGCACGACGTCGACCTGCTGCTCGCGCAATTGCGCACGCTTGTCGAGGCGGGCCACACGGTGATCGCGGTCGAACACGAGATGCGCGTCGCCGCGCAAGCCGACTGGGTGATCGACATGGGGCCGGGCGCCGGCGCGGAAGGTGGCCGCGTCGTGGCGCAGGGCAGGCCCGCCGAGGTCGCGCGGGCCCGGGGCAGCGTGACGGCGCCTTACCTCGCCGCCGCCCTGTCAGGCACTAGTCGCGCCGCCGGCGTGCCAGGTAGACCAGCAAGCCCACCACCGCCGAGGCGATCAGCGCCTTGCGGATGAAGCCCTGGCGGTTGTAGCGCCACTCGGCCGGGCCGCCCATCTCCGCGAACAGGTTCGGGATGTGGCCGTGCGCCAGGTCTTCCAGGATGCCCTCGCCCACGTCCACGCGGTCGGCTGCCATCAGGATGAACCAGTGCCGCAGGTCGTTCTCCGCGTACTTGTAGGCGAACTCGCGCATCACGCCCGACAGCCCCCGGGGCGGCGCGGTGGTGCCGAACACCGGGGTCAGGCCCGGCCGCTCGACGGAGTGGAAGACCTTGACGGTGCGCTCCTGCTCGGCCGGGCGCCCCCAGTGCACGTTCTCCAGGCGCGGCGGCGTGCGCTCCATGGGGTACGCAGGCCGGTTGGCCGGGTCCAGGTCGGCGCCCCAGCCGGGGACCTCGCGGCCCTGGTCGCGCTTGCGGGCGTGCGGATGGGTGTGCTCGGTGTAGGTGTCCGAGGTTTCGGAGGAGGGGGTGACGGTCGTGTCCATGGCGTTCCCTCCTGTTCAATGCCGCAGCGACGGCGGGATCAGCACCGGCTTGATGCAGTTGTCCAGCTTGCTCGAGAAGATGTGGTACGCATCGGATACCTCTTCCAGCGGGATGCGGTGCGTGATCACCTCGCTGGGCTTGATGCGGCCGGCCTGGATGTGCTCGATCAGGCGAGGCAGGTGGCGCTTGACGCTGGCCTGGTTCATCCGCAGGGTCAGCCCCTTGTTGAGCGCGTTGCCGATGGGCACCGCGTTGAAGGTGGGCCCGTACACCCCGACGATGGAGACCGTGCCGCCCTTGCGCACGGAATTGATGGCCCAGTGCAGCACCGTGGCCGATCCGGCCTGCAGCGGCAGGATCACGCCGGTCAGGTGCTGCATGGCGCTGCCCACCGCCTCGGCGCCCACGCAGTCGATGCAGACGTCCGGGCCCAGCCAGTCGGTCATGCGCTTGAGGTGGATCGCCATGTCCTGCACGTCCTTGAAGTTCACCGTCTCGCACTGGGCGAAGCGCTTGACGAACTCCAGCCGGTACTCGAGATGGTCCACCACGATGACGCGCCCGGCGCCCAGCAGCCAAGCCGACTTTGCGGCAAAGATTCCCACCGGCCCGGCGCCGAACACCACCACGGTGTCGCCCTCCTCAATCTCGCCCATTTCCGCGGCCTGGTAGCCGGTCGGGTAGGCATCGGTCAGCAGCACCGCATCGTCCAGGTCCAGGTCGGACGGGATGATGGTGGGTCCCACGTCGGCCATGGGCACGCGCACGTACTCGGCCTGGCCGCCGTCGTAGCCGCCGGTGGTGTGCGAGTAGCCGTAGATGCCGCCCACCGCCGTGGCTTCCGGGTTCACGTTATGGCAGTTGCTGTAGAGCTCCTTCTGGCAGAAGAAGCAGGTGCCGCAGAAGATGTTGAAGGGCACCAGCACGTGGTCGCCCTTCTTGAGGTTCTGCACGGAGGGTCCGACCTCTTCCACGACGCCGGTGAACTCGTGCCCGAAGGTGGTGCCGACCCGCGTGTCCGGCACCAGGCCGTGGTAGAGGTGCAGGTCGGAGCCGCAGATGCACGCGCGCGTCACCCGCACGATGGCGTCGTTGGGGTGCTCGATCTCGGGTTCGGCCTTGTTGACGGCCCGCACGCGGTATGGGCCCCGGTAGTTCATCGCCAGCATGGAAGCTCCTTGATGCGGAATGTGGATTTCCGCAGGGGCAAGCCATGTGCCCACCCGGCCGGGTCAGCCGGGCAGCTTCTCGGTCGGCAGCACCACCACCTGCAGCCAGTAACCGGCCAGCTCGCGCACGGCCTTGGAGAAGCCGCCGAAGTCCACAGGCTTGGTGATGAAGGAGTTGCACCTCATCTTGTACATGCGCTCCACGTCGTGGCGTTCGTAGGAGGTGGTCAGGATGATCACGGGCAGGTGCCTGAGCTTGTCGTCGCGGGTGATCTCCTCCATGACCTCGAAGCCGTCCATGCGCGGCATGTGCAGGTCCAGCAGGATCAGGTCGACCGAGGGCGCCTGCTCGAAGGGCGCCTCGCGCCGCAGGAAGGCCATGCATTTCTCGCCGTCGTCCACGTGATGCAGGTCCACGCGCAGGCGCTCCAGTTCGAACGATTCGCGCGTGAGGAAGGCGTGGTCCGGGTTGTCTTCCACCAGCAGGATCTGGGCCGGCCGGGTGGTCGTGGCGGCGAGGCTCATGGCGCTCCTTTCTTCGCTTTCACTGTAAACCAGAATGTGCTGCCGTGGCCGGGTTGCGAGGCCACGCCGATGTCACCGCCGTGGGCCTGCACCACGCGCTTGCACACGGCCAGGCCGATGCCGGTGCCCGGGATCTCCTGCTGCTGGTGCAGCCGCTTGAAGATCTCGAAGATGCGCATCTGGTGCTGGGGCGCGATGCCGATGCCGTTGTCGCTGACGGTGAAGCGCCAGCCGTCCTCCAGCGGTTCGCTCGCCACGTGGATCCGCGGGGGCTGCCCACTGCGGTATTTCACCGCGTTGACGACCAGGTTCTGCATCAGCTGGGCCAGCTGGGTGCGGTCGCCCCACACCACCGGCAGGGGGTCGCTGATGAGCTCGGCCTCGGCCTCTCGCAACGGCGCCTCCAGCGAGACCCGGCAGTCCTGCAGGACCTCGTCCATGTCGACGTCGGCGAACGGCTTGCGCTGAGCGTCCAGCCGTGCATAGCCCAGCAACGCCTCGGTCAGCCGGTCGAGCTGGCGCACCGCCTGCGCCGCCCGCTCGACCAGGTGGCGGGCGCCCTCGGGCAAGGCGTCGCCGTGCTTGCGCAGCAGCAGGTCGAGGTAGGCGCCCACGGTGCTCAAGGGGCCTCGCAGGTCGTGCGAGGCGACGAAGGCGAACTGCTGCAGGTCCAGGTTGCTGCGCACCAGCGCGGAACGGGCCGTATGCAGCTGCTCCGAGGCGCTTTCCAGCACCTCGGCCAGCGTCTGGGCCTCCCGGAAGGACACCGGCGGAGCCTGCACGCGCT
>CAZZAW010000006.1:0-25371 GCA_964652405.1 uncultured Ramlibacter sp. | reverse complement strand
GTGCCGCTGGACGAAGAGCTGGCCCGCGTGCTCCCCGTCCTGCGCGAGGCGGTGAAGCTGGGCGTGCCGGTCTCGGTGGACACGTACAAGCCCGAGGTGATGCGCCAGGCCCTCGACCTGGGCGCCGACATCGTCAACGACATCTGGGCGCTGCGCCAGCCGGGCGCCCGCGAGGTGGTCGCTTCGCACCCGGCCTGCGGCGTCTGCCTGATGCACATGCACGGCGAGCCGCAGACCATGCAGCGCTCGCCGCTGGAAGGCGACGCGGTGCCGCAGGTGCTCTCATTTTTGCAGCAGCACGCGCAAGCGCTGCGCGGGCTGGGGGTCGATTCCGCCCGTATCGTCTGGGACCCGGGCATCGGCTTCGGCAAGACCGTGGAGCAGAACTACGCGCTGCTGGCCCGGCAGTGCGAGCTGCTGGCCGGCGGCTACCCGCTGCTGGCGGGCTGGTCGCGCAAGTCCTCGCTGGGCGCGGCCACCGGCCTGCCCGTGCACGAGCGCGTGGTGCCCAGCGTGGCCGCGGCGCTGCTGGCGGTCGAGCGGGGCGCGCGCATCGTGCGCGTGCACGACGTCAAGGAGACCGTGGCCGCCCTCAAGGTGTGGGACGCGGCCCGAGCACAACAAAGACAGGAGAAGAAGGCATGACCAGGAAGTATTTCGGCACCGACGGCATCCGCGGGACCGTGGGACAGGCGCCGATCACGCCGGACTTCGTGCTGCGCCTGGCCCACGCCGTCGGGCGCGTGCTCAAGCGCAGTGAGGCCCGGCCCACGGTGCTGATCGGCAAGGACACCCGCATCTCGGGCTACATGCTGGAGTCCGCCCTGGAGTCCGGCTTCAACTCCGCGGGCGTGGACGTGGTGCTGCTGGGCCCCTTGCCCACGCCGGGCGTGGCCTACCTCACGCGGGCCCAGCGCGCCAGCCTGGGCGTGGTGATCAGCGCCAGCCACAACCCCTACCCGGACAACGGCATCAAGTTCTTCAGCGCCCAGGGCACCAAGCTGCCGGACGAGTGGGAGGAAGCCGTGGAGGCCGCGCTGGAAGAGCCGCCCTCCTGGGCCGACTCGGCCACGCTGGGCAAGGCCAGGCGGCTGGACGACGCCGCCGGCCGCTACATCGAGTTCTGCAAGAGCACCTTCGCCAGCGACCTCACGCTCAAGGGCCTGTCGGTGGTCGTGGACGCGGCGCACGGCGCGGCCTACCACATCGCCCCCAAGGTGTTCCACGAGCTGGGGGCCGAGATCCACTGCATCGGCTGCGCCCCCGATGGCCTGAACATCAACGTGGACTGCGGCGCCACCCACCCGCAGGCTTTGGTCAAGGCGGTGCGCGAGCGCAAGGCCGATTTCGGCGTGGCGCTGGATGGCGATGCCGACCGCCTGCAGCTGGTGGACGCCGCGGGCCGGCTCTACAACGGGGACGAGCTGCTGTACCTGATGGCCGCCGACCGCCTGGCCAGCGGCGAGAACGTGCGCGGCGTGGTGGGCACGCTGATGACCAACATGGCCGTGGAGGTGGCCCTGCGCGAGCGCGGCGTGGACTTCGTGCGCGCCAAGGTGGGTGACCGCTACGTGCTGGAAGAACTCGAGCGGCGCGGCTGGATCCTGGGCGGCGAGGGCTCCGGTCACCTGCTGGCCCTGGACAAGCACACCACCGGCGACGGCCTGGTCAGCGCGCTGCAGGTGCTCAAGGCCGTGGTGCGCAGCGGCCGCAGCCTGTCGCGCCTGCTGGGCGAGGTCACGCTGTTCCCGCAGACGCTGATCAACGTCAGGCTCAAGCCCGGCCAGGACTGGAAGGCCAGCCGCCAGCTGCCGCTGGCGCAACGCGAGCTCGAGGCCGAGCTCGCCGGCTCCGGCCGCGTGCTGATCCGTCCCAGCGGCACCGAGCCGGTGCTGCGCGTGATGGTGGAGGCGCGTGACGAGGCGCTGGCCCGTGACGGCGCGCGCCGCCTCGCCGAGGCGGTGCAGGCGGGCTGATGCCGGGCACCGTCCTCGCGGTCCACCGCAGCAGCAGCCACAGCTTCAGCAAGTACGCCGAGGACAGCATCGAGCTGGTCGCCGGCCTGGGCGTGCGGGGCGACGCGCACGCCGGCGCCACCGTCAAGCACCGCTCCCGCGTGGCGCGAGACCCCAGCCAGCCCAATTGGCGCCAGGTGCACCTGCTGCACGCGGAGCTGTTCGACGAGCTGGTGGCCGCGGGCTTTGCCGTGTTTCCCGGCGACCTGGGCGAGAACCTCACCACCCGGGGCCTGGACCTGCTGGCCCTGCCCACCGGCACCCGGCTGCGGCTTGGCGCGGCCGCCGTGGTGGAAGTGACCGGCCTGCGCAACCCTTGCTCGCAGATCGACCGCTTCCAGCCTGGGCTCACGGCCGCGGTGCTGGACCGCGACGCGCAGGGCCAGCTGGTCCGCAAGGCAGGGGTGATGGGGGTGGTGCTCGCCGGCGGCACCGTGCGCGCCGGCGACACGATCAGCGTGGACCTCCCGGCCGCACCGCACCGGCCGCTGGCGCCGGTCTGAACGCCTGCGGCCCCCTCAGAGGGGCAGCGAGGTCCGCATGGCCGCCACCATGATCTCGGACAGCGCGGGCACCCAGGCGGCCGACTGGTCCACGCCGGTCTGCACCAGCACCGTCTGGGTGGTGCGCTCGATGATGATGCGCTGCCCGTCGTGGCCCACCATCATCATCCAGTTGCCGTCCGGCTGGCCGTGCCAGAAGAAGCACTTGTAGCCGGCGCGGGGCATGGCGGTCCCGTGGCGCACCTGGGCGTCGGCGGCCGACCAGCTGGCGCATTCGTCGATCCAGGCGGCGCTGACCACCTGCCGGCCGTTGATCTCGCCGCGCTGCGCCACCAGCTGCGCGAGCCGCGCCCAGTCGCGCAGGCGCGCCCCGAAGCCGATGCAGTTGAACTCCCGCCCCTGGCCGTCGCACAGCCAGCTCGCCGGTCCCTCGGCCCCCAGCGGCTGCCAGAGCGCCTCCTCGCAGAAGGCCGCCATCGGCTTGCCGGTCACCTGCCGGATCACCATGCCGATGGTCAGCGGGCACAGCTCGTTGTAGTTGTAGCGGGCGCCCTGCGGTTCCAGGCGCTGGTTCCAGCCGCGCACCACGGCTTCGAGGTCGGAGCCGGCCCCGAGGAAGGCGCGCGGGTAGATGGTGGGGTTGTCGCGGTTGTGCAGGATGTCGGCGCCGCTGGACATGTTGGCCAGGTTGCGCAAGGTGGTGCCGCCGTGCAGGGTGCCGGCGAGGGCTGGCACGTAGTCCTGGGCCAGGTCATCGAGCGAGCGCACCAGGCCGCGGTCCAGGCACAGGCCCAGCAGCAGGGACGTCACGCTCTTGGCCATGGACCAGCTCGTCATGCGCATCTCCGGGGTGCGGTCGAACTGGTAGCCCTCGAACATCAGCCGGCCGCCCCGCGCGATCAGCAGGCCGGACACCGGCCAGGCCCGCATGTAGGCCGTGGCCCGCGCTGCCAGGGCCTCGAGCGCCGGGCCGCGCTGGGCCGGCGGCGGCGCGAGCGGGCTGGCCGCCGCGGCCGCGGCGATGGGCCGGGCGCGGAACATCTGCTCGTAGCCGCCCGAGTAGTTGCCGACGCGGTAGCCCTTGTCGGTCCAGTTCCGGGCCGGGCCCCAGCCCGTGGGGTAGCCGAAGCGCTGCTCCCAGTCGGCCGCTGCCGCCCAGGCGAAACCGGGCCCCGCGAGCGCGGCGCCCCCTGCCAGGAGGACGCTGCGCCGGCGGGGCCCGCGGAAGGAGGGAAGCATGGGGGAGGGTGGGCTCATCGCTGTGGATGAGCCATTGTCCCCCAGCCGGTCAGTAGCTGTTCAGCGGCGTCACGTTGTCGGCGCCGATGATCCCGCCGTCGTTGCGCGTGATCACGATGGTCGCCGAGCGCGGGCGGGCGTTGGCGCCGCCGGGGCCGTAGCCGGCGTTGCCCGGCCAGTGGCTCACGTACTTGCTGGGGTCGCCGATGTTCGCCTTGCTGATGGTTTCGCCCGGGTGCTGGATGTTGACGAACAGCGCCTTGCCGTCCGGCGTCTCGCAGATGCCGGTGATCTCGCAGTCCCGGGGCCCCACGAGGAAGCGGCGCAGCGTGGCGGCCGTCGGCTTGGCACCGACACGGGCGGGCACGGTCAGCTTGCTGCCGTCTGCCTTGGTGTACTCCAGGTTCTGCACCGTGCCGTCGCCCACCTTGCCGGGGATGCCGACCAGCATCATGCAGTTGGTGACGTCGGTGTAGGCGCCATCGTCGGTCTGGATGTAGATCAGGCCGCTCTTGGGGCTGAACCACATCCCGTCGGGGCTGGAGAAGTCCTGGTCGGCGGTCAGTGCCGAAAGGTTGATCCGCGCCGCGTCGGCATCCGCCTGCGCGCCGAACAGGTAGACGTCCCACGTGAAGGCGGTGGCGCCCGGCTCGTCGCCGTTCTCCTTCATGCGGATGATGTGGCCGTTGATGTTGCCCGGTGCGCTGGCTGCCGTCGGGGCGTCGGTGTAGGCGCGAGGGTTGGCTGCGTCCACCTGTTGCTGCGACGAGCCGGACGGCTCGACCTTCCGGTTGCTGTTGTTGGTCAGCGCGCAGTAGATCTCACCGGTCACGGGGTGCACGGCGGCCCACTCGGGACGGTCCATCTTGGTGGCGCCCACGGCATCGGCCGCCAGGCGCGCATTCACCAGCACGTCGGCCTGGTCGGCGAAGCGGTAGGTGGCGTAGTTGGCGATGGTGCTGTTGGCGATGGTCAGCTCGATCCACTGGCCGGTGCCGTCGGCGTTGTACTTGGCGACGTACAGCTTGCCGCTGTCCAGGTACTTGTCGCCGGTCGTGATGCGGTTGGCCGGGTTGGCGTCCGCAGCGCTCCAGTTGGCGGTGGAGACGAACTTGTAGAAGTACTCGCCGCGGGAGTCGTCCCCCATGTAGACGGCCAGCGGCTTGCCCGCCGTCAGCTTGCTGAAGGCCGCAGCCTCCTTGGCGAAGCGCCCGAGCGCCGTGCGCTTGCGGATCGCCTGGGTCCTGTCGTACGGGTCCACCTCGACGATGTAGCCGAAGGTGTTCAGCTCGTTGCGGTAGTCGTCCGTGCCGTCGGCGGACGTGCCGGTCTGGCTGATGTTCCAGCGCGCGTACTGGTCGGCGCTGCCCGCGGTCTCCCAGCCGTGGCGGCTCGCCGCGCCTTGCGCACGTCCATAGCGGTTGAGCGAAACGACGCTCTTCGCGGTGGCGCCGCCGCGGGCGGTGTCATCGGTGGCCGAACGGGTGAAATAGCCGGCCCAGTTCTCTTCGCCCGTCAGGAAGGTCCCCCAGGGGGTGTAGCCCGTGCCGCAGTTGTTGATCGTGCCGCGGCAGTCGTTGCCGGTGGTGGAGAACTTCGTCTTCATCAGCGCGTTGCCGCGCGCCGGACCGTTGATCTGCATGGGCGTGAGCGGCGTCACCCGGCGGTTGTAGGCCGAATCCCTGACGTACCCGAACCTGCCGGCGGTCTTGCGGATCTCGACGAACGACAGGCCGTGCGCAGGAATCTCCTTGTCGGCCTCGGCGGCAGGGCGGGGATTCGCCGTCACGCCCGCGGCGTGAAGGAACTGGTCGGTCAGCGCCTCGTGGTTGATGCCGAGAATCGCGCGGTCGGAGCCGGCAACGTCGCGCGCAGTCCCCGCCGCGTTCAGGCCGAAGTACTCCATGCCGTCATGGTGGTCGCCGGCGCGGTTGTCGTAGCCGGTGTCGGTCCCGTCGTTCTTGAAGTCAGGCGTCGCCGCCGTCAAGGGATCGCCCAGGGCGAAGATCGGCGTCGCGGTGTAGCCCGGTGGGACCGTGACCACGTCTGCCGTGCTTTTGGCGACAGGCGTGAAACTCAGGCTCATGCCGGGCGCAGGGGCCGGTGCCGGCGCGGCGGCGTCTCCGCCACCGCCGCAGGCCGCGAGCGACACCGTGCCGAGCACCGCGGCGCCGGCGGTGCCCATGCCGACGCCCAGCACCTTGCGGCGCGAGAGCCTGGTGTCGATGATGTCGCTCAGGCTGGGGTTGCCGCTGGTGTTGCTGTCCTCGTCGTGGCCACTCAGTGCCAGTTGCTCGGGCCTGGTAGATGCATTCATTTCCGTGCTGCCTTTTCTGTCGGGTTGCAAAGCGCCGGAGCGTAAGAACAGTTTGTGACAGCACGGTGGCGGCTCGGGCAGGCGAGGGGGATGCCGCGTGTTTCATCAAACTGCCATGAAAACAGGTCAGCATGGGCCATGGACATGAATGCACTTGCACACCCCCGGCCGGCGGCGCTGGCCTGGGCGCTCCTGCGTGGCATCGGCGAGTTCGCGGCCCTGCAGCGCTGGCGCCTGAGGGCATGGCTGGCGCGCTGAGCACGCCAGGTCCCGCCTCCCCGCCCGAGCTGGACGAACTGGAGCGCGTGCTGCAGCTGGGCGCGCGCTGGCTGCACGTGCAGGCCCCTGCCGCCTCCGCAGGGCTCCCCGTCTACTGCGCCGCGCTCGGCAATCCGGACCCCTCGGTGCCTGCCGTCGGCTTCTTCGGCGGCGTCCACGGGCTCGAGCGCATCGGCGCCCAGGTGGTGATCGCCTGGCTGCACAGCCTGGTGATGCGGCTGCAGTGGGACAGCGCCCTGCACCGCCAGCTCGAGGACCTGCGCCTGGTGTTCATGCCCCTGGTCAATCCCGGCGGCATGCAGCGCGGCACCCGCGCCAATCCCGCGGGGGTGGACCTGATGCGCAACGCGCCGGTGGACGCGCAGGACCCGGTCGCGCCCCTGGTGGGCGGGCAGCGGGTCAGCGCCGGCCTGCCCTGGTACCGCGGCCCGGCGGGAGCCCCCATGGAACCGGAGAGCGGCGCCCTGTGCGAGCTGGCGGCCGCCGAACTCCTGGGGCGGCCCTTCAGCCTCGCGCTGGACTGCCATTCGGGCTTCGGCATGCGCGACCGCATCTGGTTCCCGTTCGCGCACCGGCGCAGCCCCCTGCCGCACCTGCCGCAGCTGCACGCGCTGCACGAGATCTTCCTGGGCAGCAACAACCACCATCCCTATGTGTTCGAGCCGCAGAGCCGCCAGTACCTGGCCCATGGCGACCTGTGGGACCACCTCTACCTGCAGGCGCTGGAACGCGGGCGCGGTGTCTTCCTGCCGCTGACCCTGGAAATGGGATCCTGGCTGTGGGTCAAGAAGAACCCGCGCCAGCTGTTCTCGCGCGAAGGCATCTTCAACCCCGGCCTCGTGCACCGCCAGCAGCGCGTGCTGCGCCGGCACCTGCCGCTGCTCGAATTCACGCTGCGTGCCGCCTCGGGCTGGCAACGCTGGCTGCCCCAGGGGGACGAGTGCGAGCGGCACCGCCGCGCCGGCCTGGCCCTGTGGTACGGGAGCCCGCCGTGATCCGCTGGGTGCTGCTGCGCGGGCTCACCCGCGAAGCGGGGCACTGGGGCCGCTTCCCGGCGCTCCTGGCCGAGCGCCTGGGCCGGGGGCACCAGGTGCTGGCGCTGGACCTCCCGGGCAACGGCAGCCGCCACCACGAGCGCAGCCCCGCCAGCGTGGCCGGGCTGCTCCACGCGGTCCGCCGGCAGGTCGCACCGGGGCGGCCGGTCGTGGTGGTGGCCATGTCACTGGGTGCCATGGTGGCGCTGGAGTGGGCGAGGGTGGCGCCGCGCGAGCTGAAAGGGGCGGTGCTGGTCAACACCAGCGCCGGCGGGCACAGCCCGTTCTGGGACCGCCTGCTTCCGCGCAACTACCTCACCGTGGGGCGGATGCTGCTGCCGGGCCTCAGCGCGCTGGATCGCGAGCGCCGCATCCTCGCGATGACCACCAACCGCCCAGCGGACCCGGCGCAGGTGCTGGCGTCCTGGGCTGCCATCGCCGCCGAGCGGCCGGTGCGCCCGGCCAATGCGCTGCGCCAGCTGTGGGCAGCGGCCCGCTGGCGCACGGGCGACGAGCGCCCGGCGGTGCCGCTGCTGCTGCTCGCGTCGGAGCAGGACCGGCTGGTGTCGCCGCGGTGCTCGCAGGAGCTGGCGCGCCGCTGGCAGCTGGACCTGCGCCTGCACCCCTGGGCCGGCCACGACCTGCCGCTGGAAGACCCGGACTGGGTCGTGGACCAGGTGCACGGCTGGCCCGCCGCGTCCTGAGTTTCCGGCGGGCGCAGGCCTGCCGCTATTCTTGGCCGCATTCGCATCCCGGAAGGACGCCATGCAGACCAAGTGGCTGGAAGACCTGATTGCGCTGGCGCAGACCCGCAGCCTGGCCCGCGCCGCCGAGCGGCGGCACGTCACCCATCCCGCCTTCGGCCGCCGCATCCGGGCGCTGGAAGCCTGGGCGGGCGCCCCGCTCGCCGAGCGCCGGGGCAATGCGGTGCAGCTCACGCCGCAGGGGGAGAAGCTCCTGGGATTCGCCCTGCAGGTCGTCCCCGCGCTCACCCAGGCCCGCGAGGAGATCAGCGGGCCGCCCAGCCAGGACAGCACCGTGACGCTGGCCACCGGGCGCACCCTGGCCCGCACCGTGGCGGCCGACTGGTTCGCTCGCATCCGGCGCGAGCGGGCCGGCACGCGCATCGTGGTGCGCACCGGCTCCATGGCCGAGACGCTGCAGCGCTTCGAGCGCGGCGAGGCGGACTTCATGCTCACCTACCACCACCCGCAGATCGCGATGCGCCTGAGCTCGCACCAGTACCTGCAGCGCCGGGTGGCCGCCGACCGGCTGGTGCCGCTGTGCAAGGTCAACGCCCGGGGCGAAGCGGCGTTCCGGCTCGACGCCGCCGCGGGCGTACCCTACCTGGCCTATGCCGACACCCTGGCGCTGGGTCGCCTGGTGCGCGACCACCTGAGCAACCACCCGCGGGCGCCGCGCCTGCAGGAAATCCTGGAATGCGATTCGGCCGACGCCCTCCTGGAGTACGCGCTCAAGGGCATGGGCGTGGCCTGGCTGCCCTGGTCGCTGGCGGCCGGCGCGTGCAAGGCCCGGCAGCTCGCGCCGCTAGGCGGCAAGGCGCTGGAGATCGCCTTCGAGGTGCGGATGGTGCGGCCCAAGCGGCGCCTGGGCCCCGCGGCCGAGGCCCTCTGGTCCACGGTGGACCCGGCCTGACGGTACGTTCCGGCACCGGGACGTGCCGAAACGGCACGCGGCGGCGGCCCCGTGCGGCCAAGAATCCGCCGAACCCCAAGGAGACTCCCATGACCCTGACCGCACCTCCCGCCGCCGCCGTCCTGGCCGCTGTGCTTTCGCTGGCCGGTGGCCTGGCCACGGCCCAGGAAGCCTGGCCGAACAAGCCCATCACCGTGGTGGTGGGCTACCCGCCAGGGGGCAGCACCGACCTCACCGGCCGGGCCGTGGCCGACCAGCTCGCCAGGAAGCTGGGGGTGCCTGTGGTCGTGGAGAACGCCAGCGGCGCGGGCGGCGCGATCGCCGCGCTCAAGGTATCCAAGGCAGCGCCCGACGGCTACACCCTGCTGCTGGGCGCCAACAACGAGATCGCGATCAACCGCCTGATCACGCCTGCCACGGTGAAGTACAGCTACAAGGACTTCACCCCCGTGGGCCTGGTGGCCTCCCAGCCCCTGGTGCTGGTGGCCTCCACCAGCACCGGGGTCAAGGACGCCCGGCAGTTCCTGGCCACGGTGAAGGCCAGGCCAGGCCGCTTCAGCTACGGCAGCAGCGGCGTGGGCACCGCGCTGCACCTGGCCGGCGAGATGGTCAAGTCGCAGGGCGGCCTGTTCATGACGCACATCCCGTACCGGGGCGTCGCGCCGCTCACCAACGACCTGGTGGGCAACGCGCTGGAGTACGGCGTCTTCGTGCTCTCCAGCGGCCTGCCCCACATCCGCAGCGGCAAGGTGGTGGCCCTGGGCGTCACCGACAAGAAGCGCTCGGCCGCCGCGCCGGACATCCCGGCGCTGGCCGAGATCCCGGCCCTCAAGGACATCGACATCAACGTCTGGTTCGCGCTGATGGCGCCGCCCCAGCTTCCGGCCCCCGTGCTGGCACGGCTGCGCACCGCGCTGAACGAGGTGCTGCAGGCACCCGATTTCCGCAAGAAGATGGAGGACTCGGGTTCCACCATCGCGCCGCTGAACGTGGACATGGCCCGTTTCCTGGCCGAGGAGACGGCCAAGTACCAGAAGATCGTGAGTTTCGCGAACATCAAGGAATGACGGTCTCCGCGTTCGAACTCGCCTGGCCCGACCTCACCCGCTGGCGGGCCGGCAATACCGGCACCGAAGGCGTCTGGCACTTCGATTCCGGCCGGCCCGGCCGCAGCGTCCTGCTCACGGCGCTGGTCCACGGCAACGAGCTGTGCGGCGCCTGGGCCCTGCGGGGCCTGCTCGAGGCGGGCCTGCGGCCCCAGCAGGGACGGCTCACGCTGGCCTTCTGCAATCTGGCGGCCTTCGACACCTTCGATCCGGCCCGGCCCGATGCCTCGCGCTTCGTCGAGGAGGACCTGAACCGCCAGTGGTCGCCCGAACGGCTGGCCACGTCCACCAGCCTGGAGCGGCGGCGCGCGCGCGAACTGCTGCCGTTCGTGCGGCAGGCCGACTGGCTGCTGGACCTGCATTCCATGCACGAGCCCGGCGAGCCGCTGCTGCTGGCCGGGCTGCAGCCGCGCAACCTGGAGCTGTCACGGCGCCTAGGCGCGCCGGCCCATGTGGTGATCGACGAGGGCCACCGCGACGGCACCCGCCTGCGCGACCATGGCCGCTTCGGCGGGGCGGACGGCGATGCGGCCGCCACGCGGTCGCTGCTGGTCGAGTGCGGCTGGCACGGCGCGCTCGCCAGCCGCACCGTGGCCTGCGACATGACGGTCCGCTTCCTGGGCGAATCCGGCGCGGTCGCGGACGACGCGCTGGCGGCGGCCCTGCCGGGGTGGCGGCAGCCCGACGCCGGCGAGCGCTGGGTCCTGCGGGTGACGGGGGGGGTGACTGCCCGCAGCCCCCGGTTCCGCTTCCTGGCCGACTACCAGGGCCTGGAGCTGATTCCCGCGGCCGGAACGGCCATAGCCGACAACGACGGCGATCCCGTGGTGACGCCCTACGACGACTGCGTGCTGGTGATGCCGTCCGTCCGGCAAGCGCGGGAGGGCGTGACCGTGGTCCGCTTCGCGCGACGGGAGGCGCTGTAGCGGCGGCCGGTCAGATCGCCCGCCGCCCCGCGCACCAGGCGCCGAGCACCACCGGCATCCCGGCCGCCATGCGGACGCGGATGAAGTCGGCGCGCAGGCCCGGCGCGATCTCGCCGCGGTCCTCCAGCTTCAGCGCCCGCGCCGGATTGCGGCTCACGGTGGCGATGGCCTTGGGCAACGCCCAGCCGAGCTGTTCGTGCAGCATGAACGCGCTCTGCACCAGGCTGGCCGGCACGTAGTCGGAGGAAAGGATGTCCAGCAGGTCCTGGCCGGCCAGTTCCGCGGCCGAGACGTTGCCCGAGTGCGAGCCGCCCTTGACCAGGTTGGGGCTGCCCATCACGATGGCCATGCCGGCGTCGCGCGCGGCCCGCGCCGCGTGCACGGTGGTCGGGAACTCGGAGATGGCCACGCCTTCCTCACAGGCCAGGGCCACGTGCTCCAGCTCGGTGTCGTCATGGCTGGCCAGGGGAATGCCGCGCTCGCGGCAGCCCGCGACCACCCGCGCCCGGTGCACGTGGGCGAATTCGGCCTGCTGCCGCGTGCGCTCGTCCACCAGGCGCTGGTACTCGTCGTCGCGCAGGCTGCCGTTGCGCTCGGTGTAGCGCCGGTACTTGGCCAGGTCGCGCCACTGGCGCTGGCCGGGCGTGTGGTCCATGACGCTGACCAGCTCCACCAGCGGGTCGCCGGCGTACTTCTCGAAGTTCTCCACGATGTCCGGGGCCGAGACCTCGCAGCGCAGGTGCAGCAGGTGCTCCACCCGCATCAGCCCGGCGTCGCGGCAGGCGTGCAGCGCGTCGATGGAGGTCTGGTAGGTCTGGCTGCGGGTGCCGCCGTTGTCCATGTCGCCGATCACGATGGAGTCCAGCACCGTGGTGATGCCCGCTGCCGCGCACTGGGCGTCATGCGTCACCGTGGCCGAGGTGGCGTTCCAGATCACGCCCGGCCGGGGCACCAGGTGCTTCTCGAGGTTGTCGGTGTGCACCTCGACCAGGCCCGGCAGCAGCCAGTCGCCCTCCCAGTCCTCGGCGCCGGCGGCCGAGGACGAGCCCCAGTCGATCAGCTTGAAGCGGCCGCCCTCCACCACGGCGCAGCCCGTGAAGGTGTCGGTGGCGGTGACGATGCGGGCGTTGCGGATGATGTGCGGGCTCATGGAAAACAGCTCCTGGGTCAGTCAAGCGGTGTGCGATTGGACGTCGAACTGGCGGGTGGCGACGGCGTCCCGCACTTCCTCGTCATGGAAGATGCCCACCACGGCGGCGCCGCGGGCGCGCGCCTCGCGGATCAGCTCCACCACCACCTGGCGGTTGGTGGCGTCCAGCGAGGCGGTGGGCTCGTCCAGCAACAGGATGGGATGGCCGGCGATCAGGCCGTGGGCGATGTTGACCCGCTGCTGCTCGCCGCCGGAGAAGGTGGCGGGCGGCAGGTCCCACAGCCGCCGGGGCAGGTTCAGGCGCTCCAGCCACTCGCCGGCGCGCTGGCGCGCCGCCTCGCGGTCCACGCCGGTGCGGCGCAGCGGCTCGGCCACGATTTCCAGCGCGCTCACCCGGGGGATCACGCGCAGGAACTGCGACACGTAGCCCAGGGTCTCGCGCCTGGTCTCGATCACCTCGCGCGGCTGGGCATGCGACAGGCGCAGCCACTGGCCACGGTGGCGCACGCGGATCTCGCCGGCGCTGGCGCCGTAGTTGCCGTACAGGCAGCGCAGCAGCGAGCTCTTGCCGCTGCCCGAGCGGCCGGTCAGGGCCAAGCATTCGCCGGCGGCCAGGCGCAGGGCGATGCCGCTGAACACCGGCAGCTGCGCGCCGCCGCGCCCGTGCAGGGTGAAGGTCTTGGCCAGGCCCTCGGCCTGGAGCACGTCGTTCGTCATGGGGTCAGCACCGAGGAAACCAGCAACTGGGTGTAGGGATGCTGCGGATCGTCCAGCACCCGGTCGGTCAGGCCCTGCTCGACGACCTGGCCGTCCTTCATCACCAGCATGCGGTGGGCCAGCAGGCGGGCCACGGCCAGGTCGTGCGTCACCACCACGGCGGCCAGCCCCAGGTCGTCCACCAGCTCGCGCAGCAGGTCCAGCAGCCGGGCCTGCACCGACACGTCCAGCCCGGTGGTGGGTTCGTCCATGAAGACCAGGCGCGGCCGGGTCACCAGGTTGCGCGCGATCTGCAGGCGCTGCTGCATGCCGCCCGAGTAGGTGCCGGGCAGGTCGTCGATGCGGCCCGCTTCGAGTTCCACGCGCTCCATCCATTGCAGCGCCTCGGCGCGCAGGCGGCCGTAGTGCCGCTGGCCCAGCGCCATCAGGCGCTCGCCGATGTTGGCCCCGCCCGAGACGTTCATGCGCAGGCCCTCGCGCGCCTGCTGCTCCACGAAACCCCAGTCGGTGCGGGCCAGCCAGCGCAGCCGCGCCTCGGACAGGCCCGCCAGGTCGGCCAGGCCGCCGGCGCCGCCCGGCTCGCCCCGCACGTCGTAGAACACCGCACCCTCGTCGCAGGGCAGCCGCCCGGCCAGCAGCTTGAGCAGCGTGCTCTTGCCCGAGCCCGACTCGCCCACCACGGCCAGCACCTCGCCGCCGTGCAGGTCGAACTCCACGCCCCGGCAGGCCCAGCGTGCCCGCCCGGCCTGCGTG
This sequence comes from uncultured Ramlibacter sp., assembly GCA_964652405.1. Classification (GTDB taxonomy): domain Bacteria; phylum Pseudomonadota; class Gammaproteobacteria; order Burkholderiales; family Burkholderiaceae_C; genus Ramlibacter. The sequence goes on along the minus strand of CAZZAW010000006.1, from coordinate 11,676 downwards.
AACTGCTTGCCCACGCGCTGGGCGCGCAGCAGCACGCCCCCGTCTTCCGCGCTCATGCCGTTCCCTCCAGGGCGTTCCGCACCGCCACCGCCTGCTGGGTGCCCTTGTGACCCGCCGCCCGCCGCTCGCCGCAGTAGTCGCTGTCGGAGCAGACGAACAGGCGCTGGCCGGCGTCGTCCACGATCATCTCGTCGAGGAAGCTCTCGCGCGACCCGCACAGCGCGCAGGCATGCTGCCAGCGCTGCACCTCGAAGGGGTGGTCCTCGAAGTCCAGGCTGCGCACCTCGGTGTAGGGCGGGATCGCGTAGATGCGCTTCTCGCGGCCGGCGCCGAACAGCTGCAGGGCCGGGTTCATGTGCATCTTGGGGTTGTCGAACTTGGGGATGGGCGAGGGCGAGGTCAGGTAGCGCCCGTTGACCAGCACCGGGTAGTCATAGGTCTTGGAGATGGCACCCAGCTGGGCGATGTCCTCGTAGAGCTTGACGTTCATCAGACCGTACTCGGCCAGCGCGTGCATCTTGATCGCCTCCAGCCGGCGCGGCTCCAGCCGGAACAGGGGCTCGGGCATGGGCACCTGGTAGACCAGCACCTGGTGCTCGGCCAGCGGCGCCTCGGGAATGCGGTGGCGCGTCTGGATGATGGTGGCGTGGGCGGTCTTCTCGGTGGTGGCCACGCCGGTGATGCGCTCGAAGAAGCGCCGGATGTTCACCGCGTTGGTCGTGTCGTCCGCGCCCTGGTCGATCACCTTGAGCACGTCGTCCCGGCCGATCAGGCTGGCCGTGACCTGGATGCCGCCGGTGCCCCAGCCGTAGGCGAAGGGCATCTCGCGCGAGCCGAAGGGCACCTGGTAGCCCGGCACCGCCACGGCCTTGAGCATGGCCCGGCGGATCATCTTCTTGGTGCGCTCGTCCAGGAAGCCGAAGTTGTAGTTCGCGTCCATCTCAGGCCACCTTCTTCTCTTCCTCGGCGCGCTGGCGCGCGTGCTCCGCCCGCAGCTTGCGCACCAGCTCCAGCTCGGACTGGAAGTCCACGTAGTGCGGCAGCTTCAGGTGCTGCACGAAGCCCGAGGCCTCCAGCGCGTCCGCGTGCGAGAGCACGAATTCCTCGTCCTGGGCCGGCGCCACGATGGGCTCGCCCAGTTCGCGGGCGCGCAGCGCCCGGTCCACCAGCGCCATGGCCATGGCCTTGCGCTCGCTCCCGCCGAAGGCCAGTCCGTAGCCCTGGGTGAACTGCGGCGGCAGTTCGCGGTTGCCCGCGAACTGGTTGACCATCTGGCATTCGGTGACCTCGATGTCGCCGATGTCGATGGGAAAGCCGAGCTCGTCAGGCACCAGCTCCACGGCCACCAGGCCCCGGCGGATCTCGCCGGCGAAGGGGTGGCCGTTGGCGTAGCCGCGCTGGGTGGAATACCCCATGGCCAGCAGCCAGCCTTCGTCGCCGCGCGCGAGCGCCTGCAGCCGCAGCGGCCGGTCCGCCGGGAACATCAACGGCTCGCGGGTGAGGTCGGCCGGCTCGCCCTGCGCGGCGGACGGCGGCGCTTCGATCAGCCCCTCGCGGGCCATCAGCTCGTTGACCCGCGGCACCTCGGCGGGCAGCGGTTCGGCCTCGGGCAGGACGGCGGGCGCCTGCCCGTCGGCCAGCAGGGTGAAGTCCAGCAAGCGCTGGGTGTAGTCGTACGTCGGACCCAGCACCTGGCCGCCGGGCACGTCCTTGAAGGTGGCCGAAATGCGGCGCTTGAGGTGGATGCGCGCGGTGTCCAGCGGCTCGCAGCTGCCCAGTCGCGGCAGGGTGGTGCGGTAGGCCCGCACCAGGAAGATCGCCTCCAGCAGGTCGCCGGCGGCCTGCTTGATCGCCAGGGCGGCGAGCTCGGGGTCGTACAGCGAACCTTCGGTCATCACGCGGTCCACCGCCAGCGGCATCTGCTCGCGGACCTGGTCCACGGTGAGCTCGGGCAGGGCGGCGTCGCCGCGGCGCTGGGCGGCCAGCAGCCGCCAGGAATTCTCGATGGCGGCCGCGCCGCCCTTGACCGCTACGTACATGGCACCTTCTCCACCCGGCTGATGCGGGTCGTGCGCGGCAGGCCCAGGACCTGGGGACCGCAGGTGAACAGCAGGTCCACCCCCTGGGGGAACAGCGCGTGGTTGGCCTGCCATTGCGTCCAGAAGGCCGGCGGCAGGCCCGCCAGGCGCAGCGGCTGCCGCTCCCGGATGCCGGGCCCGTGGGCCTGCAGCAGGGGCCCTTCGTCCAGCGCGTCCACCTCCACCAGCAAGGTGGTGGAGAACTCCGGCGAGGCCAGGCTGCCGGCCGCGAAACTCTCCAGCGGCGGCATGCTGGTGGCGTCGGTGACCACCGCGAACGCCGCCTCCTGCGGAGCCGAGGCCGCGCGGGCGCCGGTGTGGAAGCGCAGCCATTGCTGCAGCGGCTCGTGCGGCTGCTGCCACCAGACCGGCGTGTCCTCGTCGGCCAGGGCCAGCAGCAGCCGGGCCATGGCCGCGCCCAAGGGCAGGTCCGGGATCGGTTCGCCCAGCGGCTGGGCCAGGCCCGGGCGCGCCAGCGCCTGCAGCGCCGCGCGGAAGCTGCGCTGGGCGTCGTGCACCGGGTCGCGGAAGCCGGGCCTCATGCTTCGCCCCTTACCATGGTGAAGAAGTCCACCCGCGAGGCCGCGACGGCGCGGCTGGCGGCTTCCCGGGCCTGCGCCTGCGCCTGCGCCAGGGGCTGCACCACCTGCTGCAGCAGGGCGGCCTGGCGGCGCGGGTCCTGCAGCAGCGCGTCCAGCAGGGCGATCAGCTCCGCCTTGCGCTTGTCGCGGCCCAGGGTGTAGCCCACGCCCAAATGCTCGCCCACCCGCACCGCGCAGCGCGTGACGCTGGCCTCTCCCAGGTTGAAGGCGTCGCCGGTGCCGGCGACGCGGCCGCGCAGCATCACCATGCCGGCCTCCGGGGCGCGGACAGGCTGGGCGCCCGCGGTGTCCAGCCGGTCCGCGGCGGCCTCCAGCTCGGGCCGGCCGGCGCGGGCCAGCACGGCCAGCCAGCCCCGGCGGCGTTGGTCTTGTTCACAAACTGTCATATGGATGTCTAGATCAGTGCGTAGATTGCGTGCCATGCGGGACACAGGCGTCACTGGACCCGCGCAACATGACCGACTGATGACAACCGACTCCTTCGTTTTTTCGGCGCCCACGCGCCGCAGCGGCGTCGCCGTGTGGCGGCAGATCGCCGACACGCTGGCCGAGGACATCCGCAACCGCTGCTACTCGGCGACCGGACGGCTGCCCAGCGAAGCCGAGCTGGCGCAGCGCTTCGGCGTGAACCGCCACACCCTGCGCCAGGCCATCAACGCGCTGCAGACCGAAGGCCTGGTGCGCGTGGAGCAGGGACGCGGCATGTTCGTGCAGCACGAGCTGGTGAACTACCCGCTGTCGCGCCGCACCCGGTTCACCGAGAACCTGCAGCGCCAGGGGCTGCTCCCGGCCAAGCAACTCCTCACGGCCCGCAGCCAGCCAGCCACCGAGCCGGTCGCGCGCGAGCTGCGGCTGGCCAAGGGCGAGGCCGTGCTCATGGTGGAGACGCTGAGCGAGGCCAACGGCCAGCCGGTGAACCTGGCCACCGCCTACTATCCCGCGCGGCGCTTCGCCGGCCTGCTGGAGATGCTGGGCGAGGGCGAGAGCACCACCGAGATCCTCAAGCGCCTGGGCGTGCAGGACTACCTGCGGGCCGAGAGCCGCATCACCACCCAGATGCCCACCGAGGAGACCGCGCGCCTGCTGCGCCAGCCGGTGACGCGGCCGCTGCTGTGCGTGGAGAGCGTGGACGTGGACCTGCAGGGCACGCCCATCAAGTACGGCGAGACCGTGTTCTGCGGCGACCGCGTGCAGCTGTGCGTGTGCATGGAGGACGCGCGGTGAGCGGCGGCCGCTACGCCGTTTACTACGCGCCGGGAGCGGACTCGCCCTGGCACGCGTTCGCCACGCACTGGCTGGGCCGGGACGACATCACCGGGGCGGCGCTGGCGCAGCCGGCCGTCAACGGTTTCGAACCGGCGGCCTTCGCGCAGCTCACCGCCGAGCCCCGTCGCTACGGCTTCCATGCCACGCTGCGCGCCCCCATGCGCCTGAACGGCAGCGTGCCCGAGTTCATCGCCGTGGTGGACGCCCTGGCAGCCCGCCTGCGGGCCGTGCCCCTGGGCCTGCTGGTGCCGGTGTACATGGACGGCTTCATGGCGGTGGTGCCGGCCACGCGCAACCCGGCGGTGTCGGCCCTGGCCGAGCAATGCGTGCAGGCGCTGCAGCCGCTGCGCCAGCCGCTGACCGAGGCCGAGCGCGCCCGGCGGCGTCCCGAGACCCTGGACGCGCGCGGGCTGGAACTGCTGGACCGCTACGGCTACCCCGGCGTGCTGGAGCGCTTCCGCTTCCACATGACGCTGAGCGGGCCGGTGGACACGGCGACCGCGGGCCGGCTGGTCGCCGCGCTGGCGGCGCCGGTCTCGCGCCTGAACGGTCAGGCCCCCGCGGTGCTGGACCGGCTTTGCGTGTTCCACGAGGCCGAGCCCGGCGCGCCGTTCCTGCGCGTCCACGAGGCGGTGCTCGCGCCATGACCGGGTGCTGGGTGTTCGTCTGCGGCCCTTCGGGCGCCGGCAAGGACAGCGTGCTGGGCTGGGCCCGTGACGCGCTGGCGCTGGAACCGCGGGTGGTGTTCGCCCGGCGCCTGGTCACCCGTCCGCCCCAGGGGGCAGCGGACCACGACGAGGTGAGCCCGGCGGCGTTCGAGCGACTTCGGGCGGCAGGGCGGCTGGCGTGGCACTGGGAAGCCCATGGCTTCCACTACGGCGTGGACGCGGCCCATGCGGCGCAGGTCGATGCCGGGCGCGTGGTGGTGGTCAACGGCTCGCGCGAGCATGTCGCCAGCCTGCTGCCGGACCCCGCCCGGCGCGTGGTGCTGGTCACGGCGGGCGCCACGCACCTGGCCGCCCGGCTGCAGGCCCGCGAGCGCGAGGACGCCGGGGCCATCGCCCGCCGGCTGGCGCGCAACGACACGCTGGCCCCGCTCTCGGCGGACCTGGAGATCGCGAACGAGGGGCCGCTGGAGCAGGCCGGCCGGCGCCTGACCGGCTACCTGCAGGCGCTGGCCCTGGCGCGCAGCCTGCTATCGAAACAGTAGCCGCCCGCGCCCGCGGCAGGCGGGCTGCGGGCCTCTCAGGCCACTGACAGCTGGCGCTGCGGCAGGCGGGCGGCTTCCAGCACAGGCGTGAAGTGGCTCCAGCCCGGCGTGCTGCGGGTGGGGCTCTTGGCCAGGTCGTCCCAGCGGCGCAGGGCCACGGCGTCCGCGGCGTGCGGCTGGGCGATGAACTCGGCGGCTTCCTGCGGGCTGAACACGCCGCCCTGCAGCTCCAGGCTGCGCCTGGACGCCGGGGAGAGCTGCTCCCAATAGCCCGGCTCGGTGGCGCACAGGTAGCGCTTGGCCGCCACATGCAGCCGCACCGGCTCGATCACGGCGTCGGGAAACTCGCCGCGCAGGAAGGGGATGGCGCGGTACTCGTGCAGGTCGTCCTTGCCCGAGGCTTCCTCGGGCAGGCTGGCGGCCAGCAGGTGCCCCAGGTCATGCAGCAGCGCCGCGGCGACCAGCGTGTCCGGGCTGCCGGCCTGCTGGGCCAGCACGCCGCACTGCAGCGCGTGCTGCTCCTGGTTGATGGCTTCCATCCCGTAGCGGGCCGCGCCCGCGGTGCGGTACAGGTGGACGATCTGGGCGACGGTCAGGGCCATGGCCGGGCTTCCTTCAGATCAGGGCCTTGCGGATGCGGGCGGACACCAGGTCGATGAGGCTGACCGTGGCCACGATGATCAGCATCACGGCGCAGGTCTGGGCGTACTGGAAGCCGCGGATGATTTCCCACAGCACCACGCCGATGCCGCCGGCGCCCACCATGCCCACCACGGAGGCCGAGCGGACGTTGGCCTCGAAGCGGTACAGCGAGAACGAGATCCACAGCGGCAGCACCTGGGGGATCACGCCGTAGAGGATCTCCTCCAGCGCGTTGGCGCCGGTGGCGCGGATGCCCTCGACGGGCTGCGGGTCGATCGCCTCCACCGCCTCGGAAAACAGCTTGGCCAGCGTGCCCGTGGTGTGGACCCACAGGGCCAGCACGCCGGCGAAGGGCCCCAGGCCCACCGCCACGATGAACAGCATCGCGAACACCATCTCGTTGATGGCGCGGCTGGCGTCCATCAGGCGGCGCACCGGCTGGTAGACCCAGGCCGGCACGATGTTGGACGAGGACAGCAGCCCGAACGGGATGGCGCACAGAACGGCCAGGAAGGTGCCCCACAGCGCGATCTGCACGGTGATCACCATCTCGTGCAGGTACATGCGCCACTCGCGGAAATCCGGCGGGAAGAAGCTGGAGGCGTACTCGGCCATGTTGGCCGAGTCCTTGACCAGGTCCAGCGGGCGCATGTCCGCGCCTTGCCAGGACCCGGCCAGGAGCGCCAGCAGCACGCCCCATCCCAGCAGGGCGCCCAGGTTGGCCCGCGGCGGCGCGGGCAGGGTCGGATGGACCACGGAGAGATGCGCCTGTCCGCTCATGCGAGGCCCTTAGAGCTGCCGGCCCAGGTCGGCCAGCTTGCGGTCGATCTCGGCCAGCCTGGCCTGCTTCTCGGCGGCCGGCACGGCCGCGTCGGCCTCGAGCTTGTTGCGGTCGCGGAACAGCTCCAGCTGGCGGATGGGGACCAGCTGGGCGTTGGTAGAGGGCTTGAAGCCGGACAGCTTGCTGATCTTCATCAGCGTCTCCTTCTCCGACGCGCCGCCCTGGCCGTAGGTGTAGAAGAAGTCCTTGACCTTCTGCTTGGCGGCCTCGGGCAGGTCCTTGCGCATGACCAGCGGGTCCAGCGGGATCAGCGGCGAGGTCCACACGATGCGCAGCTGGGCGTGCTTGTCGGGCATACCGTCCTTGAGCTTGTCCATGGCTTCGCTGTTGCAGGTGGCCACGTCCAGCTGCTTGTTGGCCACGGCCAGGGCGTTGGTCTCGTGGTTGGCGCTGCGCACCAGGCGGAAGGCGCTCTTGGCGTCGATCTTGTTCTGCGCGAACACGTAGTAGCCGGGCACCAGGAAGCCCGAGGTGGAGTTGGGGTCGCCGTTGCCGAACGACAGGGACTTGGCGTTCTTCAGCACGTCGTCCAGGTTCCGCAGGGGGCTGTCCCTGTGCACCAGCAGGTGCGAGTAGTAGCCCTGGGTGCCGTCGGCATTGACCATCTGGGCGAACACCTCGCCGCCCGCGCGGTCCACCGCCTCGGCGGCCGACTTGTTGCCGAACCAGGCCACGTGCACCTTGTTGAAGCGCATGCCTTCGATGATGCCGGCGTAGTCGGGCGCGAAGAAGGCGTTGACCTTGTAGCCGGTCTTGCGGGCCATGTCCTCCAGCAGCGGCTGCCACTGGCTGCGCAGGTTCTGGCTGGCCTCGGTGGAGATGATGCCGAAGTTGATTTCCTTCAGGTCCTGGGCGAGGGCGCCCGTCAGCGCCACGGCGGCGGCCAGGCCAGTGATGAGTTGCTTGATCATGGGGAGTTCCTTGGGGGTGGGAGGAATCAGGAGGCGCGCTGCAGCTCGGCCAGCTTCTTGTTCACGGCGTCCAGCCGGGCGGCCTTGTCGGCCGGGGCCAGCTGGGTGTCGGCTTCGAGCCGGGTCTTCTCGCGGAACAGGTCCAGCAGGCGCGTGGGCAGCAGCTGCGAGTTGTCCGAGGGGCGGAACGCCCCCAGGGTCAGCTTGTTCAGGATGGCGGTCTCGCGCGCGGCGTCCGGGCCCTTGCCGTAGCTCAGGAAGAACTGCCGCACCTGCTGGCGGGTCGCCTCGTCCAGGTCCTTGCGCCACACCAGGGGATCGCCCGGGATCAGGGGCGACTTCCAGACCACGCGCAGCTTGGCGTGCACGTCGGGGCTGCGCTTCTCGATGCGCTCGAACACGTCGGAGCTGTGCACCGCCGCGTCGACCTGCTTGTTGGCCACGGCCAGGATGTTGGTCTCGTGGTTGGCGCCGCGCACGTTCTTGAAGGTGGCCTTGGGGTCCAGCCCATGGCGCGCGAACAGGTAGTAGCTGGGCACCAGGAAGCCCGAGGTCGAGTTGGGGTCGCCCATGCCGAAGCTGAGCGACTTGCCGTTCTTGAGCACCTCCTCGACCGTCTGCCAGGGGCTGTCCTTGTGCACCGACACCATGGCGTAGTAGCCCATGGTGCCGTCGGCGTTGACCACCTGGGCGAAGACCTCGGCGCCCGCGCGGTCCACGGCTTCGATGGCCGAGCGGTTGCCCATCCAGGCGACCTGGGCCTTGTTGAAGCGCAGGGCCTCCACGATGCCGGCGTAGTCGGGCGCGAAGAAGGCGTTGACCTTCAGGCCGGTGCGCTTTTCCATGTCGGCCAGGAGCGGCTGCCAGTCCTGCTTGAGGTTCTGGGAGGACTCGGTGGAGAGGATGCCGAAGCTGATCTCGCGCGGGGCCTGGGCCCAGGCGGAGATCGTGGCGAACGCGGCCAGCGCGGCCAGGACTGTGCGCAGCGACATTGGAGGCTCCTTTCAGGCGGCTTGGGGCAGGGGATCGGCCCAGGGGCGAACGGGAGCGGCGGGGCGGCGCGGGTCCTGCAGGCTGGTGATGTGGTCGCCCAGCGCCAGGATCTCGTCGGCCTCGGCGCCGTACAGCTCGCGCAGCAGCGCCGGGGTGAGGGCGGACGAAGGGCCGTCGTACACCACGCGGCCCTGGTGCAGGGCCACGGTGCGGGCGCAGTACTTCATGGCCACGTTCACCTGGTGCAGCGACACCACCACCGTGCAGCCGTCCTCGCGGTTCACGGTGGACAGGATGTCCATGACCCGGCGCGAGGACTCTGGGTCCAGGGAGGCGATGGGCTCGTCGGCCAGGATCACCCGCGCGCCCTGCACCATGGCGCGGGCGATGGCGGCGCGCTGCTGCTGGCCGCCCGAGAGGGTGGAGGCGCGCTGGTAAGCGCACTCGGCGATACCGACCCGGCGCAACGCCTCCAGGGCCCGGGCCTTCTCCTCGGCGCTGAACCAGCGCAGCAGGCTGCGCCAGGCGGGCATGCGGTGCAGCGCGCCGGCCAGCACGTTCACCATCACCGGCAGCCGGTCCACCAGGTTGAACTGCTGGAACACGAAGCCCACCCCGGCCCGCACGGCGCGGATGTCGCGGGCGATGCGGCCGCCCTTCTGCACGGTCTGGCCGTGGACCTGGATCGCGCCCGCGCCGCCGTCGGCCGCCATCAGGCCGGCCAGGTGGCGCAGCAGGGTGGACTTGCCCGAGCCCGAGGCGCCGATCAGCGCCACCATCTCGCCGGGCCGGATGTCCAGGTCGACGGCCTGCAGGGCGCGCCGGCCGTTGCCGAAGGTCTTGTCGAGGGTTCGCACGCTGATCGCGGTGTCCATGGGTGGGCTCCGGTGGGGAAAGTGCGGCGGATCGTGAGTGCTCAATGTGACGTTTTGATGGCAGGAAAAGGGCCTGGGCGAGGCTCCGGCGCGGCCCGGTGTCATCGTGCTGTCATGCCGGGCTGCTTCATTGGCGGCATGTGCCCGCACCTGCCACGAGCGCTGCTGGCGGTCCTTGCGGCCGCGGCGGCGCTGCCGGCCCACGCAGGTTGCGCGGCCACGCTGGAAGCCCTGCAGCGCCTGGACGCCGCGCTGCCCGGCACCTGGCAGGAAACCTCCATGAGCGATGGCCGGCCGCTGGTGATGTCGGTGTCGGAGGCCGGCGGGGAGCTGTTCCTGGCCTTCCAGAAGACCGGCGAGGGGCTCTGGGCCACCGGCCAGGCCTTGGTGTGCCGCAAGGGCGGCGCCCTGGAGGCGCGGTTGTCCTCGGCACGGCTGGGGCCGGCAGCGCCCTGGCTGCTGCAGCAGGTGATGCACCGCAGCCCCGTGTTCGTGCTGCGCCGCTCGGCCGCCGGGGAACTTCACGTCTCCACCGCCGGCTGGAGCGGCGTGTTCGTGCCTCAGCCCTGAAACCTGCGCCGGCCCCAGGCGAGGGCGGCTGCGGCGAGCAGGGCCAGCAGCGTCGGGTCCACGAGGCGGCGGTCCGGCGGGCCGGCCGAGCAGCCGCCGCCGGAGCTTGCCGCCGTGGCGACCGGGTCCGTCACCGCGCCGGACTGGGGCGTGGTGCCCTCCAGCTGGAGCGAGGGCGGGTTGGCCTGGTCCGAGCGGACCTGCAGCACCGCCCGGGCCTGGGGACGCAGGCTGGGCGTGTACGCGACGACCATGTCGCAGCGGGTCTGCGCCTGCAGCACCTGGCCCTGCGCGCAGCCGCTCTCGACGCGGAAGCGCGCCGCGTCGGGGCCGGTGATGCTGGTCAGGGCGAGCACGGCGGGAAGCGGGCCCGGGTTGTGCAGCGAAAGCGTGCGCCGCACCTCGCCGCCGTTGTCGCTGGCCAGGGCGACCGGCGAGGCAGCGCCGCTCCACTCCAGCACGCTGGCGGGGCCGGTGAGGCGCTGCGCGGCTGCTCCCAGGTAGACCGGCGTGGCCAGGCCAGCGGCCCGGATCTCCACCGCGGTGCGCAGCGACCCCTCGCCCTGCGCGGTCCACTGCAGGCGCAGTTCGCAGGTGCCGCCGGGCGCCAGGGAGGACGGGCAGTCGTGGGTGAGGGTGGCGCCGGGCGCCACCGTGGACAGGGACGTCAGCCCGAGCGGGGCGGTCTCGGAAGGGTTGCGCAGCCGGGCCGTCTGCGGCTGCGAAGCCGTGCCCGGGGGCAGGTTGCCGAAGTCCAGCGTCACCGGCCAGGCCTGCAGGGGTGAGCCCGGCGCGTTCAGGCGCGTCACGGTCCCCAGGAAGGCCGTGATGTCGGCCTTGTCGGCCTCGGTCAGCTGCGGCCGCAGGAAGCCCATGGCGCTCACGGTGTTGAGCACCTTGGTCAGGGTGTCGGGACTGTCCGCGGCCCGCAGGATGTTGTTGTGGTTCAGGCCGGGGTCGGGGCCGTGGCAGGACACGCAGCTGCGGGTGTTGCCGTCGGTGCGCATGTACAGCTGCGCGCCGCGGCCGGGGTCCGCCGCCTGCGCGCCCTGCGCGGCGGTGACGGCGATCGCCGCCAGCAGCGCCCGGGCCTCAGTAGCGCTGCGGAACATACATCTCGGGCGGCACCGGCCGCCGCGAATAGTCCTGGTGGCGGATGCGGTCCGGCAGCTGGATCTCCGGGTGCTCCACCTCGCCATAGGGCACCTGCTCCAGCAGGTGGTGGATGCAGTTCAGGCGGGCCTTCTTCTTGTCGTCGGCCTGCACCAGGTGCCAGGGCGCGTCGGGCGTGTGCGTGCGCTCCAGCATGACCTCCTTGGCGCGGGTGTAGTCCTCCCAGCGGCGCCGGCTCTCCAGGTCCATGGGGCTGAGCTTCCACTGCTTGAGCGGGTCGTGCATGCGGCCCAGGAAGCGCAGGTGCTGCTCCTCGTCGGAGATCGAGAACCAGTACTTGAGCAGCTGGATGCCCGAGCGGATCAGCATCTTCTCGAACTCGGGGACGGTGCGGAAGAACTCCTCGTACTGGTCCTCGGTGCAGAAGCCCATGACCCGCTCCACGCCGGCGCGGTTGTACCAGCTGCGGTCGAACAGCACGATCTCGCCGGCCGCGGGCAGGTGCGCCACGTAGCGCTGAAAGTACCACTGCGTGCGCTCGCGGTCGTTGGGGGCGGGCAGGGCAGCCACGCGGC
>CAZZAW010000005.1:0-26526 GCA_964652405.1 uncultured Ramlibacter sp. | reverse complement strand
GGTTGACGATGTCGGCCACGTTGCCGCGCAGGTAGGGGTACACGATCTGCGGGCAGGCGATGCCCATCACCGCGTTCATCTGCTCGGGCGGCAGGTTGCGGATCTCGAAGATGCCGGCCTGCTTGGCCTCCACCAGGAACACGGTCTTGTCCTTGATCTTGGTGGTCACGGTGGCGGTGACGCACACCTCGAACATGCCCTCGGCGGCCTGCGAGGCTTCCACGCCCAGCTGGATGTCGACGGCGGGCTGCTCCTGCTCCAGCAGGATGGCGGGCGAATTGGGCTGCTCGAGCGAGGCCTCCTTGAGGTAGACGCGCTGGATCTGGAAGACGGGGTCCTGGGAATCGGCCATGGGGTTCTTTCTGTCAAGACGAGGCCCGCTTCGGAGAAACCGACAGCGGGCCAGAGGGTGTGGTGGGGATTATCTCAGCCCGCGCGGGCCGGCCGGGCTCAGCCCTGCAGCAGCGGCACCAGGCCGCCCCGGCTGTCCAGCGCCATCAGGTCGTCGCAGCCGCCGACGTGGGTGTCGCCTATGAAGATCTGCGGCACGGTGCGCCGCCCGGTGATCTCCATCATCCTGGCGCGCTCCTCGGGCTGCATGTCCACGCGGACCTCGTCGATCTGCTCCACGCCGCGCGCCTTCAGGATCTGCTTGGCGCGGATGCAGTAGGGGCAGACGGCGGTGGTGTACATCTTCACGGGTTGCATGGGGCGGCTTCCTAGGCTTTCTCCACCGGGAGGTTAGCCTCTTTCCACGCCCTCAGCCCGCCGGCCAGGACTTGGGCCTTCTCGTAGCCCAGTTTCTTGGCCACGCCCAGCGCGCGCCCGGCGCGTGCGCCGTTGGGGCAGACCAGCAGCAGCGGGGTGGCCTTGTTCTTCGCCACCTCCGGCAGCCGCTCTTCCAGCTGGCCCACGGGCACGTTGCGCGAGCCGGCCACATGGCCGGCGGCGAACTCGTCGGCTTCGCTCACGTCCACCACCATGGCCTTCTCGCGGTTGATGAGCAGCACGGCGTTGGTGGGCGACAGCCCCCGGCTGCCCGCCCCCTGTACGGCCGGCCACACCAGCAGCGCGCCGGAGATGAAGGCCACCGAGATCAGCATCCAGTTGTCGATGAAGAAGTTCACTTTTTTCCTTGCGAGGTGTTTGGGCGCAACCCGCGATTCTAAAATCCCGGGTTTTGCCCTTCCCCGCCCCGCCCCATGCACAAGCTTGTCCTGATCCGCCACGGTGAATCGACCTGGAACCTGGAAAACCGCTTCACCGGCTGGACCGACGTGGACCTCACCCCCACCGGCATCCAGCAGGCCATGAGCGCCGGCAAGCTGCTCAAGGCCGAGGGCTACGAATTCGACCTGTGCATGACCAGCGTGCTCAAGCGCGCCACCCGCACCCTGTGGCACTGCCTGGACGAGATGGACCGCACCTGGCTGCCGGTGGTGCATTCCTGGCGGCTGAACGAGCGCCACTACGGTGCCCTGCAGGGCCTGAACAAGGCCGAAACCGCCAAGAAGTTCGGCGACGAGCAGGTGCTGGTCTGGCGCCGCAGCTATGACGTGCCGCCGCCGGCCCTGGAACCCGGCGATCCCCGCAGCGAGCGCGGCGACATCCGCTATGCCCGCCTGGCCCCGGAGCAGGTGCCGCTGACCGAGTGCCTCAAGGACACCGTGGCGCGTGTCCTGCCTTTCTGGAACGAGTCCATGGCGCCCGGCATCCGCGCCGGCAAGCGCATCCTCGTCGCCGCCCACGGCAATTCCATCCGGGCCCTGGTCAAGTACCTGGACGGCATCTCCGACTCGGACATCGTGGGCCTGAACATCCCCAACGGCATCCCGCTGGTGTACGAGCTGGACGAAGCCCTCAAGCCGATCCGCCATTACTACCTGGGCGACGCCGACGCGGCCGCCAAAGCCGCCGCCGCGGTCGCCGCCCAAGGCAAGGGCTGAGCGCCCCCGGGACAACCCGGAGCCGGTCTTTTTACACACCCGGGCGCTTCCGGCGGAACCACTCGGTTACCGCAGGGTCACAAGACGTTCTCAGGTGTATATTGAAAGTTCGAGAGGACTTGGGTTGTCTATGAGCCAGAAACTGAAGATTGCCGGCTGGGTTTCCGTGGGGGCGTTGGCCGGTGCCCTGACCACGGTCTCGCTGCAGACGGTGGCGCGCGGATCGCTGGCGCCGCTGCCGCTGGAAGAGCTTCAGCAGCTGGCGGCGGTCTTCGGCATGGTCAAGAGCGACTACGTGGAGCCGGTGGACGAGCGCAAGCTCATCACCGACGCGATCTCCGGCATGGTCGCCAGCCTGGACCCGCACTCGCAGTATTTCGACAAGAAGTCGTTCAAGGAATTCCGCGAAGGCACCTCCGGCCGCTTCGTCGGCGTGGGCATCGAGATCTCCCAGGAAGACGGCCTGGTCAAGGTGGTCTCGCCCATCGAGGGCTCGCCGGCCTACCGCGCCGGCCTCAAGCCCAACGACCTGATCACCAAGATCGACGACACCGCGGTCAAGGGCCTGACGCTGGCCGAAGCCGTCAAGCGCATGCGCGGCGAGCCGCAGACCAAGGTCATGCTGACCATCTTCCGCAAGGACGAGAACCGCACCTTCCCGGTGACGATCACCCGCGAGGAGATCAAGACCGTGTCCGTCAAGGGCAAGGTGATCGAGCCTGGCTACGCCTGGATCCGCCTGTCGCAGTTCCAGGAGCGCACGGTGGACGACTTCGTGCGCAAGGTGGAAGAGGTCTACAAGGCCGAGCCCAACCTCAAGGGGCTGGTGCTGGACCTGCGCAACGACCCGGGCGGCCTGCTGGACGCGGCCGTCGCCGTCTCGGCCGCCTTCCTGCCTGAAGGCGTGACCGTGGTGTCCACCAACGGCCAGCTGGCCGAGAGCAAGTTCACCTACAAGGCCTCGCCGGAGTTTTACCAGCGCCGCGCCGGGCCGGACCCACTGCGCCGCCTGCCGCCGCAGATCAAGAACGTGCCGCTGGTGGTGCTGGTCAACGAAGGCTCGGCCTCGGCCAGCGAGATCGTGGCCGGCGCGCTGCAGGACCACAAGCGGGCCATCATCCTGGGCAGCCAGACCTTCGGCAAGGGCTCGGTGCAGACCGTGCGCCCGCTGGGCCCGGACACCGGCCTGAAGCTGACCACGGCCCGCTACTTCACGCCCAGCGGCAAGTCCATCCAGGCCCGCGGCATCGTGCCGGACGTGCTGGTGGACGAAAGCGAAGAGGGCAACATCTTCTCGATGCTGCGCACCCGCGAGGCCGACCTGGACAAGCACCTGGGCACCGGCAGCGGCGCCCCCGAGGCCAAGGACCCGGCGCGTGAGCGCCTGCGCGAGGAAGCCCGCAAGCGCGCCGAGGAAGAGGCGAAGAAGCCGGTGGCCGACCGCAAGATGCCCGAGTTCGGCAGCGAGAAGGACTTCCAGCTGATCCAGGCGCTGAACCAGCTCAAGGGCCGCCCGGTCCTGGTGAGCAAGACCCAAGTCATCGAGCGCAAGGACGAGAAGAAAGAGAATTGACCTCGCAGCGCGAGGCCATGACCGACGACCAGCTCCTGCGCTACTCGCGCCACATCCTGCTCGAGGAGCTGGGTGTCGAGGGCCAGGAGCGGCTGGCCGCCTCGCACGCGCTGGTCATCGGCGCCGGGGGCCTGGGCTCCCCGGTGTCCCTGTACCTCGCCACCGCCGGCGTCGGCCGCATCACGCTGGTCGACCCCGACGTGGTGGACCTCACCAACCTGCAGCGCCAGCTGGCGCACGGCATGGACCGCCTGGGACAGCCCAAGGCGGCGTCCGCCGCGACCGCCATCGCCGGCCTCAATCCTGAAGTGAAAGTCACCGCGCTGCAGCAGCGGGCAGACGAGGCCCTGCTGGACACCCTGGTGCCCGGCTGCCAGGTGGTCGTCGACTGCTGCGACAACTTCGCCACCCGCCAGGCCGTGAACGCAGCCGCGTTCCGCCATCGCGTGCCCCTGGTGTCCGGCGCCGCCATCCGCTTCGACGGGCAGCTGGCGGTGTTCGACCCGCGCGATGCCGCCTCCCCCTGCTACGCCTGCATCTTCCCGCCGGGCGAGCAGTTCGAGGAGACGCGCTGTGCCACGCTGGGCGTGTTCGCACCGCTGGTCGGCATCATCGGCAGCATGCAGGCCGCCGAGGCGCTCAAGCTGCTGGCCGGCGTGGGCCGCCCGCTGGCGGGGCGCCTGCAGATGCTGGACGCGCGCAGCATGGAGTGGACCGAGCTGAAGGTCCCGCGCCGCGCGGCCTGTCCCGTCTGCGGTTAAGGGCCCCCCGCTTCCGCATTGCGGGCCGGGTCGTCGGTGACGCCCGGCTGGCGGACCGGCTGTCTGGGGGGCTGGGACGACGGCCCAGCGCCCCTGGGACCGCCCATGACCTGCCCATCGGGCCCCGGCTTGTTGCCCGGCGGCGGCGCAGCCGTGCGGGCGACCACGCCGGCTGCGCGGGGCGCGGACGCCTCGCGCAGGGCCGCCCCGCAATCGGCATCGTGGCCCGGCCCGGTTTCTATCGTGGCGGCCAGCGCGAGCAGCGGATTGATGGCGCCCAGGGCCAGCGCCAGCCCGGCGCGGCCCGCCAGGGCGCCCCGGTCCAGCCCGCCTTGCGGCGCGCCCAGGGTGCCGGCCAGCTTCAGCGGTGAGCGCAGGCTGAGGATGCTGGTGTCCTTGGGATAGGGACGCACCACCAGGTCCATGGCTTCGGTGGCGAGGTTCAGGCTGCCGTTGCCGTAGAACACCGTGTCGGCGGTGTCCAGCACGAAAGCGCGAGAGGTCATCAGGCCGTCGTTCACGTCGAACGCCAGCGCCGCGCAGCGCAGCTGCACCCGCGTGTCGCCACCCAGCAGGAACTTGAGGATCTCGGCGCCGTCCAGTCCGGCCAGCTCCAGCAGCAGGTTGCTGATCTGGCCGCGGCCCATCAGCAGGGCCACGTTGCCGCTGGAGGTGCCCAGCATCTGGGCGGTGGTGCTGCCGCGGCCGCGCAGGTCGATTTCGCCGTGGATCTTGCCCACGTTGCCCTGGTTCATGCGGCTGCGCGGCACCAGCCGGCTAAGCTCCAGGTTGCGGGCGTCCAGTTTGGTCTCCACCACCACGGGTGCGGCATTGGCGTCGATGCGCAGGCGCCCGGCCACGCGTCCACCGGCGATGCCCATGTCCAGCGGCTCCAGCTGCAGCACCCCGTTCTTCAGCAGCACATGGGTGCTGACGCGGTCCAGCGGGAGGCTGGGCGCGTCCACGATCCGGGCGGCGCTGAAGCGCACGTCGGCGTTCATGGTCTTGAGCCGGCTCACGTCCAGCGGCGCGTTCGGCAGCACCCTGCGATTGGGGTCGCGCGGCGCCTTGCCCGCGTCGCGCGGCATTTGCGCCGCCTTCTGCCGGTCGGCGCCGGCAGGGGTGTCCCTCATGCCCACCAGGGGCGCGAGGTCGTCGAAGTCCAGCGAGCGGGAGTCCAGCCGCCCTGCCAGGTGGGGCACGGGGCCCGAGCGGTCGTAAGTCAGTTCGCCCGTCACGTCGGAGTCGCCCAGCCGGCCGTTGAGCTGGCGCATGCGCCAGACTTCGCCCTGCTTGGACAACTGCCCCGCCACGGCATAGCGCGGCGTCTCGGGCAGCACCACGCCAACCAGCTTGTAGAGAGAAGCCAGGTTGGGCCCCTGCAACTGGAAACTGACGTTCGCCCCGTCCAGGTCGGAGAGGCTGGCCACCGATCCGCGGGCCCGCAGGTTGGTTTGTCCCGCCGCCGCATGCACTTCGGCGGGGAAAGGCTGCTGCAGCGGGCCGCTCAGGTGCAGCACGTTCCCCGTGCGGCCCTCGGCCGTGAACGCCTCCTTCTGCCAGGTGCCGCGAGCGCGGAAGCGCAGGGGCATCGCCGGCCCCATGGTGCCGGGCGCGGGGGCGGCCTGGGTGCCATCGATGGCGAAGTCGGTCCTGATGTCGGCGCCGTGGTGCGAAGCGACGAAGCGCGCGCTGCCCTGGTCCACCACCAGCATGCCGATCACCGGCACATTGCGCTGGTCCGAGGTGTCGCCACCGAGGGCCCAGGTGCGCCGTCCGTCCGGCTCCACCTGCAGCCCAAGCTGCGGCCGCGTCAGCCGCACCAGCGGCAGCTCGATCTGCCGCTTGAGCAGGGGAAGCAGGCGCACGTGGATTTCCGCCGCGTCCGCCTTGACCAGGTGCCGGTCCTGGGCCCAGTCCGGGTTGGCGAACTCGATGCCGTCGGCCAGCACGCGGGTGGTACGGCCCAGCTTCACCTCCAGCCGGCGCGTGATCTCGAAATGCCGCCCGGTCTTCTCGGTGACGTAGCGGTTGATGGGCCCGCGCAGCAGGTCCCAGGGAAACCACACGGCCAGCAGCACCAGCGCCACCACCAAGAGCAACACGCCGGCCGCCAGCTTGAGCCCGAGGGGCCGCCGCTGGCGCCGGGTCGGGGCCGTCGCGTCCATGCTCTAGCGGGGCCCCAGCGGAAGCAGCCAGGAAGCGTCCAGCACCAGGGGCCCCGGCTCACCCAGGGCGACCAGCGCCGCGGCGATCATGGTGCCGAAGAAGATCATGATCGAGTGCAGGAGGACTTTCATGGACGCGCAGGCGCGGACCGCTGTTTCGGCCCAGTGTGCGGGGTGAGAAAGTGTTGCCCGGTCAGTGCCGCGCGTGTGGTCCTGTCGGTGGGTGCCTACAGCCCGGCACCGAGGCCCGGCCCCCATGGCCGCCGGTGCGCTGGCAGAATCCATGGGCACCGTGGAACTCAGAACCTACATCGTCGAAGACAACGCCACGATCCGCGAGAACCTGATCGGCGCGCTCGAGGAACTGGCCAGCGTCAAGGCGCTGGGGTGGGCCGAAACGGAAAGCGATGCGACGGCCTGGCTGGCCGCGCAGCCCCCCGGAGGCTGGGACCTGGCCATCGTCGACCTGTTCCTCAAGCAGGGGAGCGGCATGGGCGTGCTGGAAGCCCTGCGCCAGCGCGGGCCCGGCCAGCGGGTGGTGGTGCTGACCAACTACGCCACCGCCGACATGCGCACCCGCTGCGCGCAGCTGGGTGCCGACGCGGTCTTCGACAAATCGAACGAGATCGATGCCCTGGTGGAGTATTGCGTGGAGCAGTCCACGGCCACGCGCTCCTGACCGCTCTACATCGCGATCAGTCGATCAGCTTGTTCTTCAGCGCGTAGTAAGTGAGGTCGCTGTTGGAGGCCAGGCTCATTTTTTCCATGAGCCGGGTGCGGTAGGTGCTCACCGTCTTGACCGACAGGGACAGGGCCTTGGCGATGTCGCCGGCGGTCTCGCCCTTGGCCAGCTTGAGGAACACCTGGAACTCGCGCTCGGACAGCTGCTCGTGCGGCGCGCCGCCCTCCTTGCGATTGAGCTGCTGCGCCAGCAGTTCGGCCACGGCGGGCGAGATGTAGCGGCGGCCCAGCGCGATGGTGCGGATCGCGTTGACGATCTCCATGGGCTCGCATTCCTTGTTGAGGTAGCCGCTCGCGCCCTGCCGGATCAGGTTCATCGCGTAGTGCTCCTCGGGATAGCCCGAGAGGATCAGGATGCCGACGTCCGGCGCCTTCGCGCGGATCATGCCGAGCGCATCGATGCCGCTCTGGCCCGGCATGGACAGGTCCATCACCAGGACGTCGAGCTCGGTGGTGCGCACGAGGTCGATCGCCTCGCGGCCGCTCGAGGCTTCACCAACCACGCGCAGGTCCACCTGCTCCGAAAAGAACTGCTTCAACCCCGAACGCACGATGGCGTGGTCATCCACAATGCCGACTTTGATCATGTCTTGTCTTCGCTTTCGATGCCTTGGGTCGCGGAACCCATTGTGGCCCATCTTGCACGGAAATGGCCTACCCTTGCCCCTGCCCGCAATGGATTTTATTCCCATCACGTGTGACTTGGAGTGAACTTCATGCCTTCGTATTCGGTGCCGCGGATGGCGATCATCCTGCTGCTGGCGGTGCTGGCAGCCGGGGTGCTGATCGCGATCAACGAGCTCGGCCACAGCCGCTCCACCGCTGCCCTGGACGACATCGCCCGCGCCTCGGCCACCCGCAGCGCGCTCAATCGCGTGCTGCAGCACGTGCTGGACGCCGAGACCGGCTCGCGCGGCTACCTGCTCACCGGCGACCCGCGCTACCTCGAGCCCTACAACAAGGCCGTGGCCGAGATCGGCCAGAACCTGGAGCAGCTGAGGCAGACGTACGCCCGTGCCGGCGAGGACGAAACCAACACCTTGATACAACTGAGCCGAAACGTCGAGCGCAAGCTCGGAGAGATGGATATCTCCGTGCGCATGCGCCAGCAAGGCAATGAGGAAGTCTGGAAGTTCGTCCTGCTCACCGACATCGGCAAGCTGCACATGGACGCGATCAGGTCGCATGCGGGCAAGCTCATCAACAGTTCGGCCGAGCGGGTGGACCTGAGCCAGTCGCAGGTGCGCCGGTCCCTGATGCTCTCGCGCGTCGGCATTGCCGCGGTCACGCTGGCCGGCTTGCTGGCCTTCTACCTGTACCTGCGCCAGACCACGGCCCTGAAGCTCGCGGGCGAGCGCCAGCAGCAGGCGCTGCAGCAGGAGCGGGACCTGCTGGAAACCCAGGTGCGGGACCGCACCGCCTCGCTGGCCGAACTGGCCACCCACTTGCAGCAGGTGCGCGAGCAGGAGCGCGGCCACCTCGCGCGCGAGCTGCACGACGAGCTCGGGGCGCTGCTCACGGCCGCCAAGCTGGATGTGGCGCGGCTGAAGTCGCGCCTGCAGGGGCAGCCGCCCGAGGTCGCGGAGCGGCTGCAGCACCTGACCGAGACACTCAACAGCGGCATCGCGCTCAAGCGGCGCATCATCGAGGACCTGCGGCCCTCGTCGCTGTCGAACCTGGGGCTGAACGCCTCGCTGGAGATCCTGGCGCGCGAGTTCTCCGAGCGCTCGGGCGTGGATGTCACCACCAACCTCGAGCCGGTGGAACTGGACGAGGCGAGCCAGCTCACCGTGTACAGGCTGGTGCAGGAGTCGCTGACCAACATGGCCAAGTACGCCCAGGCGCGCCAGGCCGAGATCAGCCTGCGCAACTACGGCGCCCACGTGGAAGTGGACGTGAAGGACGACGGCAAGGGCTTCGACATGGCCCAGGCCAAGCCGTCCACGCACGGCCTGGCGGGCATGCGCCACCGGGTGGAAGCTGCTGGCGGGCGGCTCACCGTCGCTTCCGCACCGGGCCAGGGCACCCGCGTCGCCGCCGTGCTGCCCAAGGCGCCGGTCACCGCCTGAGGAGGCCGCGAACGCAAGTCGGCGGCGTCCTACATTGGGTCACGCCCGCCGCCGATCAGTGCTGCAGAGGTTAGACGCGTACCCTTGAATTCGTGGTGCCGGGCCCTCCGGTGCCTGCCACCGGGGCGCCGCGCCCAGGCCGCGGCTCACACGAATCAAGAGGAACAAGAGATGACCAGCAGCACCAGATCCCTGCGCAGCGGGGCCGACGACCTGTCCCAGGGCAGCCGCCAATACCTCGAGAAAGCCGGCGAGAAGATGCGCGACCTGCGCTACGGCGTGCAGGATCTCGCGAGCAAGGGCCTGTCCACGGTGGGCGAATCGGCGGCGGTCGCGCGCGACCGCCTGGGCGGCTATGCCTACGCCACGCGCAGCTATGTCGCCGAGCAGCCGGTCAAGTCGGCGCTGATCGCGGCCGCCGTGGGCGCCCTGGTCGCCGGCATCGTGCTGGCCGCGCGCCGCCGCCGCAGCTACTACTGAAGCCGCCAGCACGGAGCACGCGATGGCAATCGTCCACCCGATCTTTTCGGTGCTGGTGAGCCGGCCCGAACTGGTCATGGACCACGTGGCCGGCTACGCCGCCCTGGTCCAGGAAGAGGCCTCCACGGTCGGCAGCGAGGTGGCCAAGCGCGTGATCGCCTGGGCGGTCGCCGCGTTCTGCATGCTGGTGTTCCTGGTGCTCGCCGGGGTCGCCGTCATGCTGGGCGCGCTGCATGGCGATTTCCACTGGACGCTGGTGGCGGTGCCCGGCGTGGTGCTGGTGCTGGGCATCCTGGCCCTGAACAAGGCGCGCCAGCGCATGCCCGCCAAGGCCTTCGCCGAACTCAAGGCGCAGCTGGACGCTGACGCCCAGGTGCTGCGCACCCTGGGCGGCAAGCCGTGAGGGGGGGCCTCATGAGCGACAGCTCGGACAAGCTGGCCCGCACACGGCTGGCCATCCTCGAACACGTGCAGCGCAAGGAGCGCCGCCGCGAAGCCACGCGCGAAGAGGTCCGCGAGGTCCGGCATGAGGCGCAGGCCCAGGCCCGCGCCGCCGTCACGGGCCACGGCGAAGATCCGCCTCCGGCCGAAGGCGAAGGGTGGTTCGCGCATGCGGGCCACCTGCTCCGCAGCTGGTGGCGCTACCACCCCGCTCACATGGCGGCCGACCTGGCCACGCCCATCCTCTCGGGCTATGCCCGGCGCAAGCCGGCGCAGTTCCTCGGCATCGCCGCAGCTGCCGGCGCCCTGTTCTTCATGGCCCGGCCCTGGAAGCTGATCTCGGTCACCGGGGTGGTGGTGGCCCTGCTGAAGTCGCCCCAGGTGGCCAGCCTGATCATGTCGGCGATGTCGTCGTCGCAGAACCCGCGCGACGACGAGCCGCTGCACGACTGAATCACAAACCAAGAAGGAGAAACACATGAACCTCACCCGAACCCTCGCCATCGCCACCCTCGCGGGCGTGACCCTGGCCAGTACCGGCTGCGCTGTCATCCGGGGCCAGGAAACCGCCGGCGCCTATGTGGACGACGTGGCGGTCACCACGGCCGTCAAGGCCAAGTTCGTGGAGGACAAGACCGTGGACGCGGCAGCGATCAAGGTGCAGACCCTCAACGGCACGGTGCAGCTGTCCGGCTTCGCCAAGTCGAACGCCGAGAAGGCCCAGGCCGAGTACCTGGCACGCAACACCAAGGGCGTGCGTTCGGTCAAGAACGACCTGCTGGTCCGCCCCTGATCCTCGACGCCCGCCGCGCGGGTGGCCCGCCGCGATGAAGACCTTCCGCTGCGACAACTGCGGCCACCCCATCTTCTTCGAGAACGTCCAGTGCCTGCAGTGCGGCAGCGCGCTGGCGTTCCTGCCTGACCGCCTGGCGCTGTGCGCGGTCGACCCGCTGCCGGGCAAGTCCGCGGAGGGCCTGTGGCGCCGCATCGACCGGCGCGGCCGCAAGACCGGCGCCGCGCGGTACCGCCTCTGCCACAACCACACCACTCACCAGGCCTGCAACTTCGCGGTGCCGGCCCAGGACCCGAACCCGCTGTGCGTGTCGTGCCGGCAGACGCGCATCCTGCCGGACCTCTCGGTGCCGGAGAACCACGAGCGCTGGTACCGCATCGAGGTGGCCAAGCGGCGCCTGTTCTACACACTGGCCCGGCTCGGACTGGTCGATCCCACCCCGCCCGCGGGACGGCAGCAGGGACCGGCGTACGAATTCCTGGCCGACCTCCCGGGCCAGCAGGTGATGACGGGGCACTGCAACGGCGTCATCACGCTCAACGTGGTGGAAGCCGACGACCCCGAGCGGGTCAAGCGCCGGGTGGAGATGCACGAGCCCTACCGCACGCTGCTGGGACACCTGCGTCACGAGTCCGGCCACTACTACTGGGACGTCCTGATCCGGGATGCCGGCCGCACCGAGGCCTTCCGCGAGGTGTTCGGCGACGAGTCGCAGGACTATGGCGAGGCGCTCTCGCGCCACTATGCCTCCGGCGGCATGCCCGCCAACTGGCAGGCCCGGCACGTGAGCGCCTACGCCACGGCGCATCCATGGGAGGATTGGGCCGAGACCTGGGCGCACTACCTGCACATGGTGGACCTGCTGGAGACCGCCGCGGCCTTCCACACGCGGGTGGAGGTGCCGGGCACCGACACCGAGGTGCACAACCCCTTCGAGCCAGGGGACCGCAGGTTCGACCTGCTGGTGCGTCAGTGGGTCCCGGTGACGCTGCTGCTGAACAGCCTCAACCGCAGCCTGGGCCAGGACGACGCCTACCCGTTCGCCCTCAGCACCGGCGCGCTGGAGAAGCTGCGGTTCGTGCACGAGGTGATCCACAGCCCGCCTCCGCAATCCGGGTCGGCGTCCAGCGCCGCCGAGCCGTCTTCCTGCAACGCGGTGCCCCAGGCCCAGGGCTAACCCTCGTCCCGCTCCATGTCGCGCAGGATGCGGTCCAGGCGCGTGGACAGCTGCTCGGTGGTGAGTTTTTCGCGGAAGCGCTCCACCATCAGCGGCAGGCTCATGGGGCTGGGGTGGCGCAGTTCCACGAACTCCAGCCGCTGGCCCGCGATCTTGTCCAGGCTGGCGCGCAGGCGCGAGAGCTCCAGCTCCTGGCTCAGCACCTCCTGCTCGGCCTGCGACAGCAGCAGGTTGCCGCGGTCGTACTTGCGGAACACCTCGAAGAACAGCCCGCTGGACGCCTGCAGCTGGCGCGTGCTCTTGGGCTGGCCCGGGTAGCCGGTGAAGATCAGGCCCGCCACCCGCGCGATCTCGCGGAAGCGGCGCTGGGCCAGTTCGCTGGAATTCAGCGAGGCCAGCACGTCGTGCAGCAGGTCGCCGGTGGCGAACACGGCCTTGCTGGTCACCGGCGCCAGGTCGAAGGGCTCGGCGCTCACCAGCTCGAAGCCGTAGTCGTTGACCGAGATGCTGAAGGTGTTGGGCCGCTCGCGCGCCAGGCGCCACGCCAGCAGGCTGGCCAGCCCCAGGTGCACGTGGCGGCCGGCGAACGGGTGGACGTACAGGTGCTGCCCTTCGCGCGAGCGCAGGGTCTCCACCAGCAGCACGCCCGGCGTGGGAATGCGCGACAGCCGCGCCTGCGTCTCCAGCATGGGACGCGCCGCCTCCAGCTCCGGGTGCTCGTAGCGGCCCTCTGCGGCAGCCTGCATCATGGCCAGCACCGCGTCGCCCATTTCCACCGACAGCGCCATCTTGCTGCCCTGCCAGGTGGGCACCGTGCCCTTGTTCTTCGTGGCCTTCCTCACGTAGGCGGCCATGTCCTGCACCCGCACGAACTCCAGCAGCCGCCCGGCGAAGAAGAAGCAGTCCCCCTTGCGCAGCCGGGCGATGAAGCCTTCCTCGATGGTGCCGATGTTGCCGCCCGAGAGGTACTTCACCTGCATGGACGCGTCGCTCACGATGGTGCCGATCGAGAGGCGATGGCGCCGGGCGATGCCGCGGTCACGCACGCGCCAGACGCCGTCCTCCCCGCGCGCGATGCGGTGGTAGTCGGGGTAGGCGGTCAGGCTCTCGCCGCCCCGCTCGCAGAAGGCCAGCGCCCAGTCGAATTCCTCGCGCGTGAGCTCCCGGTAGGCCCAGGCGCCGCGCACCTCCTCGAACAGTTCATCCGCCACGAAACCCCCGCCCAGCGCGATGGTCACCAGGTGCTGCACCAGCACGTCCAGCGGCTTGGCGGGCGATTCACGCCTCTCCACGCGGCCCTCGTAGGCGGCGCAGCGCGCGGCGGCCGCCTCGATGATCTCCATGGTGTGGGTGGGCACCAGCGTCAGCCGGCTCGCACGGCCCGGCGCATGGCCGCTGCGGCCGGCCCGCTGCATCATGCGCGCCACACCCTTGGCCGAACCGATCTGCAGCACCCGCTCCACCGGCAGGAAGTCCACGCCCAGGTCCAGCGACGAGGTCGCCACCACCGCGCGCAGCTTCCCGTCCTTGAGCCCCTGCTCCACCCACTCGCGGGTGGAACGGTCGAGCGAGCCGTGGTGCAGCGCGATGTCGCCCGCCCATTCAGGCCGTGCCTCCAGCAGCAGCTGGTACCAGATCTCGGCCTGCGAGCGCACGTTGGTGAAGACCAGCGTGGTGCCGGCCTTGGCGATCTCCTCCGCCACGGGCAGCTGCATGCGCGCGCCCAGGTGCCCGGCCCAGGAGTACTTGCCCGGATCCGGCGGGATCAGCGTGTCGATCACCAGCTTCTTCTCGACCTTCCCGCGCACGATTTCTGGAGCCGGATCGGCCGCCAGCCCGCACAGCGCCTGCGCGGCCTGCTCCAGATTTCCTAGCGTGGCCGACAGGCCCCAGGTCACCAGGCCGGGGTTGAAGCGGCGCAGCCGGGCCAGCGCCAGCTGCGCCTGCACGCCGCGCTTGCTGCCGATGAGCTCGTGCCACTCGTCCACCACCACGTACTCCACGCCCCGCAGTTCCTCAGGCGCGTTCTCTCGGCTGAGCATGAGGCTGAGGGATTCGGGCGTGGTCACCAGAACGGTGGGAAAGCGCCGGTCCTGCCGGGCGCGTTCGGCGCTCGCGGTGTCGCCGGTGCGCTGGCCGATGGTCCACGAGGGCGCCAGGTCGGCCAGCGGTTCGGTGAGGGCCTTGGTGGTGTCGGAGGCGAGCGCCCGCATGGGCGTGAGCCAGATCGCGCGCAGCGGTTCCGTGCCGCGGCCGGGTGGATGACGGTGCAGCAGCGCGTCCAGCATGCCCAGCCACACGGCATAGGTCTTGCCGGAGCCGGTGGTGGCGTGCAGCAGGCCGCTGCGGCCCGCAGCCACCGCACTCCACACCTGCCGCTGGAAGTCGAACGGCTTCCACCCGCGCGCGGCGAGCCAGCCTTCCACCTGCGGGCGGCGCGCCGGCATGCCTACCCGAGCACCGGTCGGACGCGACCGCCGCCGCGGCGGCGGTCGGCCTTGGGCAGTTCAGCCTGCGCGGAGAGCGCATCGGCCTGGTGCTGCAGCCGGTCCAGCAGCGTGTCCAGCAAAGCGACTTCGCCGTCGTCCAGGCCGCTCAGCAGGTCGTGGTGGATCCGCAGCACCTCGGGGAACAGCGACTCGAACAGCGAACGGCCCGCGGGCGTCAGGGCCAGGAAGGCCTGGCGCCGGTCGCCGGCCCGGGTTTCACGGCGCACCAGTTGCTTGGCCACCAGCGACGTCACGGCCTTGGACGTCCGCGCCCGGTCGAGCTGCGCGCGCTGTGCCAGGTCGGAGGAGCGCAAGCCGTCCTCGCGCGCCAGCAGCGCCAGCACGCGCCACTCGCGGCGGGTGATCCCGTAGCGGCCCTCGCACAGCCGGATCACGGGCGCGCCGCCGATGGCCAGCAAGCGGCTGAGCCGGAACAGCAGCAGGTCGTGCATCGCTGCCGGGCGACCGAGCCGGGACGCGGCCAGGGACATACGGGTTTGTGCGGAGGATGGTTGATTAGATCAATCAATTGTCCGGGGTCTACATTGACCCTGCAACGGCCCGACCGGGCCTTGGGAGACCCGCATGCGATCCAGACTCCGGCTCCTCGCCTTTCTCGTTCTTGCCGCGTCCGGTGGCCTGGCCCCCGGCCCCGCCGCCGCGCAGGACAAGCCGCCCCTGCGCATCCTGGTCGGGTTCCCGCCGGGCGGGTCGGCCGACGTGCTTGCGCGCCTGGTCGCTGACGCGATCCGCGACGACTTCTCGCCGGTCACCGTGGAGAACCGGCCGGGAGCTGGCGGGCGCATCGCGCTCACGGCCGTCAAGAACGCGCGGCCCGACGGCCAGACCGTGATCATCCTGCCCAGCGGCCCCATGGTGCTGTTCCCGCATGCCTACAAGAAGCTCGACTATGACGCGGTCAAGGACTTCACGCCCATCTCCCTGATCGCGAACTTCCAGTTCGGGGTGGTGTCTGGCCCCGCCAGCGGTGCCAGGACCGTGGCCGAGATGCTGGCCAAGGCCAAGGCCGATCCCAGATCAGCGACCTACGGGTCTCCTGGCCTGGGCACCCTGCCCCACTTCATGGGCGTGCTGATGGAGCAGAGCACCGGGGTGCCGTTCACCCATGTGCCTTTCCAGGGCGGAGCGCCGGCGAACACGGCACTGGTGGGCGGCCACATCGGCTACAAGTTCGACGTGGTCTCCGAGACGGCCGAACTGCACCGCAGCGGCAAGGTGCGCATCATCGCCGTGACCGGCGCCCGGCGCGATCCCCAGGTCCCCGAGGTGCCCACGCTGAAGGAAGCCGGCGTGGACATGGAGGCGGCCGCCTGGTTCGCCATGTACGGGCCGGCGGGGCTGCCGCCGGACGTCCTCGCCCGCCTGGAACGAGCCGTCGCGGCGGCAGTGAAGAAGCCGGCCATGCGGGAGAAGCTGGCATCCCTGGGCTACGAGGCCGTCGGCTCCTCTTCGCCCGAACTCGCCGCAGCGCAACGCGCCGACCTCGCCCGCTGGGAAAAGCCGATCAAGGCCACCGGCGTCCAGCTCGACTGACCTGGTTCCACCTTCCGCATGAATCTCACCCGATCCTTCCTCGCACTCGCCGCGGCGGCACTCGTGGCCCCCGCCGCGCTCGCACAGGCGCCTGCCTGGCCCACCAAGCCCGTCAAGATCCTCGTCGGCTCGCCGCCTGGCGGTCCGTCCGACATCACGGCGCGGCTCTTTGCCGACCAGCTCGGAAAGCGCGTGAGCCAGCCCGTGGTGGTGGAAAACCGGCCGGGCGCCGGCAACAACCTGGCCGCGGGCGTGGCGGCCAAAGCCGACCCGGACGGCCACACCCTGGTGCTCAGCCCCGACACCGTGCTCACGGTGAACCCGCTGGTGTACGGCACCCAGAACTTCGACGCGCGCACCGACCTGCTGTCGGTGTCCGTGCTGACCAGCTTCTCGCAGATGCTGGTGTGCCATCCCTCGACCGGCGTGAAGACCGTGGCCGACCTGGTGGCCAAGGCCCGCGCGGGCAACCTCACCTACGCCTCCGGCGGTCCGGGGGTGCCGGGGCACCTGGCCTCGGAAATGTTCCTGCAGACCGCCGGCGCGAAGATGCAGCACATCCCCTACCGCGGACCGGCGCCGGGCACGCAGGCGGTGCTGGCCGGCGAAGTGAACTGCGGGTTCCTGGCGACGCCCACGGTGATCCCGCACGTCAAGGCGGGCAAGATGGACGCGCTCGCCGTGTCCTCGGTCACGCCTTCACCGCTGGCGCCCGAGGTCCCCACGCTGGCAGCCGCGCTGAACAAGCCGGGCCTGGACGTGAGTTTCCGCCTCGTGCTGCAGGCGGCCAGGGACACGCCGCCCGCCGTGGTGCGCGAGCTGGAGCGCGCCAGCATGGAGATCATGAAGGACCCGTCCGTGCGCGCCCGCCTGCAGGCGTCCGACCTGGTGGCGCAAGGGACCAGCAGCGCGCAGGCCCAGGAGGTGATGAAGGCGGAGATCACCCGCTGGGAACCCCTGGTGCGGCGCCTGGACCTGAAGGCGAACTAGGAGCGCCGTGACCCACCGCCCCAACATCGTCTTCATCGTCGCCGACGACCTCGGCTTCGCCGACCTGGGCTGCTACGGCGGACGCGAGCCGGTCTCACCGGTCCTGGACGGCCTCGCGGCCGCCGGCATCCGATTCACCCAGGGCTATGCCAATTCGCCCGTGTGCTCGCCCACCCGCTTCGCGCTGATGACGGCGCGCTACCAGTACCGGCTGCGGGGCGCGGCCGAGGAGCCGATCAACAGCAAGAGCCGGGGCAGCACGACCCTGGGACTGCCCCCCGAGCATCCCACGGTGCCGTCGCTGCTGCGCGATGCCGGCTGGCGCACGGCCCTGATCGGCAAGTGGCACCTGGGCTACCCGCCCGCCTTCGGCCCCTTGCGCTCGGGCTACGAGGAGTTCTTCGGCCCCATGTCCGGCGGCGTGGACTACTTCACCCACTGCAGCTCCAGCGGCCAGCACGACCTGTGGTTCGGGGAGGAGGAGCGGACCGAGCAGGGTTACCTCACCGACCTGATCTCGCGCCGCGCGGTGGGATACATCGAACGCGTGGGGGGCGCCGGCGCCCCCGTCTTTCACAGCCTGCACTACACCGCGCCCCACTGGCCCTGGGAAACCCGGGACGACGAGGCGCTGGCGCAGGAGGTCAAGGGCAACCTGTTCCACCTGCACGGGGGCAACATCCACACCTACCGCCGCATGATCCACCACATGGACGAGGGCATCGGCTGGGTGATGGACGCACTGCGCCGCAAGGGCATCGCCGAGGACACGCTGGTGATCTTCACCAGCGACAACGGCGGCGAACGCTTCTCGGACAACTGGCCGCTGGTCGGGGGCAAGATGGACCTGACCGAGGGCGGCATCCGCGTGCCCTGGATCGCGCACTGGCCAGCCGCCCTCCGCCCCGGCGGCACCAGCGCGCAGCCCTGCATGACCATGGACTGGTCGGCCACGGTGCTGGACGCGGCCGGCGTGGCGCCCCATCCGGACTTTCCCCTGGATGGCGTGTCGCTGATGCCGGTGCTGCGTGACCCCGCGCACCGCTTCGACCGGCCGCTGCACTGGCGCATGAACCATCGCGGGCAGCGCGCGCTGCGCCATGGCCCGTGGAAGTACCTGCGCGTGGACGGGCACGATTACCTGTTCGACCTCGCCGCCGACGAGCGCGAGCGCGCCAACCTGGCGCCCAGGCAACCTGAGCGCCTGCAGCAGATGCGGCAAGCCTGGGAACGATGGAACGCCACCATGCCGCCGATCCCTGAGGACGCGACCATCAGCCTGGGCTACAGCGTGCGGGACATGCCGCAGCGTTAAGCTCGGGCGATGCCTGACCTGCGCCGCTGGCTTCCTTTCCTGTCCTGGCCCCGGGCCGACGCCGCGCTCCTGCGCAACGAGGTGCTGGCCGGCCTCACGGTGGCCCTGGTGATGGTGCCGCAGTGCGTGGCCTACGCCGGCCTGGCCGGCCTGCCGCTGGTGACCGGCCTGTACGCCGGGCTCCTACCGCCGCTGGTGGCGGTGCTGTTCGGCAGTTCCACCCGGCTCTCGGTGGGGCCCGCGGCACTCACCTGCGTGCTGATCGCGTCATCGCTCACCGGCCTGGCCGAACCAGGCAGCCCGCAGTGGGTGATGCTGGCCGTCTGGCTCGCGCTGCTGTCCGGCCTGCTGCAGCTGGCGCTGGGGGCCGGCGGCTTCGCCTGGATCCTCAACCTGGTGAGCGCGCCGGTGCTGATGGGGTTCACGCAGGCAGCGGCGCTGCTGATCATGGCTTCGCAACTGCCGGCTTTCGCCGGCGCGTCGGGTTCGGCCGCCGACTGGCTGCGGCAGCCGCGCGTGGAAGCGGGCGCCCTGGCTTTCGGCGCGGTCGCACTGGCACTGATGGTGCTCGGCAAGCGCTACCTGCCGCGCCTGCCCATGGTCGTGATCGTGATGGGAGGGGCCGCGCTGGTGAGCCGGTTCAGCGGCTACTCGGAGCACGGCGCGATCGTCGGCGCCCTGCCGGCCGGCCTGCCCTCGTTCTACTGGCCCGCCCTGCCCGGCTGGGACCTGATGACCGCGCTGGTGGTGCCGGCCATGGTGATCGCGCTGGTGTCGTTCCTGGAGACCGCCGCCAGCGCCAAGATCGAGGCCCAGCGCGACGGCCGCCGCTGGAACGACAACCAGGACCTGCTGGCACAGGGCCTCGCAAAGCTGGCTTCGGCCTTCTCGGGCAGCTTCGCCACCAGCACCTCGTTCTCGCGTTCCGCGATCACGCTGTACGCTGGCGCCCGGACCGGGTGGGCCACGGTGGCCACGGCAGGCTTCGTGCTGCTGGCCTTGCTGCTGCTGACCCCTGTGCTCTACCACGTGCCGCGCTCGGTGCTGGCAGCCGTGGTCATCGCGGCCGTGTCGGGCCTGCTCAAGCCGCGCGCCTTCCACCAGCTGTGGCGGGTGGACCGGGTCGAGACCGGGACGGCCTTCCTCACCTTCGCGGTGACGCTGGCCAGCTCGCCCCGCATCTACTGGGGCGTGCTCACCGGCGTGCTGCTGGGGCTGGGACATTTCCTGTATCACCGGCTGCACCCACGCATCATCGAGGTGGGCCTGCACCCCGACGGCAGCCTGCGCGACCGCCACCTGTGGGACCTGCCGGCGCTGGCTCCGCAGACCTATGCGCTGCGGATGGACGCCGAGCTGGATTTCGCCTCGGCCAGCGCCTTCGAGCGCGCGGTGCTGGAGCACCTGGCAGCCCAGCCCGACGTGCGCCACGTCTGCCTGTTCGCGCAGCCGATCAACCGCGTGGACGCCACCGGCGTCGAGGTGTTCAGCCAGCTGCGCCAGCACCTGCAGGGCCGCGGCGTCACGCTGCACATCAGCGGCATCAAGCTGCCCGTGGAGCAGGTGCTGCGCAAGGCCGGCGCGCTCGAGGAGGGGCCGCTGCTGCGGCTGTATCGCACCGACGTGGAGGCACTGCTGGCGTTCGGGCGGCTGAGCCCCTAGCGGAACGCGAAATGCTTGCTGCCCAGGAAGTTGAAGGCCAGGGCGATGATGGAGGCGATCGCGAGGGGAACGATGGGCAGCGCCGCCATGGCGGACGATGCCAGCACCAGCGACGTGTAGACCACGAAGTTCACCGCGGCGCCGCCCAGGCTCACCACGATGTAGCGCCCCAGGCTGCGCAGCGCGGGCCCTTCGTCGCGGAAGGTGATGCTGCGATTGAGCAGCCAGGTGGCGAGCACCGCCGCGGGGAAGGACACCAGCCGCGCGGCGATCGGGCCCCAGCCGGCCCACACCAGCAGCTGCAGCACACCGCCGTCGACGATGAAGCCCACGGTGCCCACCATGCCGAAGCGGAGGAAGGAAGGCAGGCGCTCCAGCCGGCTCGCCAGGCTCATAGCAGCGCCTGCCAGTCGGCCAGCCGGGCGGCCATGCCCAGCGTGATGACCACCGCCACAAAGGCCAGCCCGCCCCACAGCACCCTGGACCGTTCGCGCCAGCCCTGCGCCAGCTCGCGCCCGGCGAGCAGGGTCGCCAGCATCACCGCCAGCAGCGACCAGTAGTGGTAGCGCATGTCGGTGGCCACGCCGACCACCAGGTAGGCGCCGGAGTACGCCAGCGCGGAGACGACGAGCACGCGCGCGAACCCGGTGCTGCCCTCGGGCGCACGGCCCGCCAGGAAAGCCAGCAGCGCCAGGCCCCAGGCCAGCCAGGTCACGGGCCAGGTGAGGAAGTTCTTGCGCAGCGGGTCCAGCCGCAGGTCCCGCTCGGTCACCACCTCCATGGGCTTCCAGGCGGGATCGTCGGTGCGGTACTCGGGCGCCAGCCGCAGGTGCTTGGGCGGCACCAGGAACAGCAGCGAGGAATTGAAATGCTTGAGGCGATGCTGCGCGTACGCCACCGGGTGCTCCAGGATGGTGAGCGCCCATTGCTGACCCAGCCCGTCGCCGTTGGCCGCCAGGTCCCTGTTGGGACGGTCCACCCGGCTGGCGCAGCGGCCCCAGGGGCTCAAGCTGTCCCACCAGTAGGGCGAGTAGCAGGCCTGGAGGTCGGCTTGCGACAGCGTGGCGCGCGGCTCCACCAGGCGGGGGTCGCCCTCGTGGACGGCGATGCCCATCAGGTCGAACATGAAAAGCGAATGCTCGGGGTGCTGCGACTTCGCCTGCAGCAGCCCGCTGTTGACCGCCTTGGACGCGGGAATCGCCAGCAGCGCCACCACTACCGCGGCCGCCATCAGCGTGCCGCTCTTCCACCAGCGGGCCGGCGCCAGTGCGTACACCAGCAGCGGCCCCAGGCCGAAGACTGCATTGCCGCGTACCAGCGTGCCATAGGCCAGCAGCGCTGCCACGGCCAAGCCCGCCAGCACCGGGATGCGGCGCTGCTGCGAGCGGTACCAGAACAGCAGGCCTGCAGCGGCCAGCCAGGCCGTGGCCATGCCGACGTCCTTGACCACCTGCGCGTTGACGTAGAGGAAGAGCGGGAAGGCGCCGGCCAGCGCGACCACCAGGCCCCAGGCGGGATGGCCCGCGCGGCGCACCGCGTCCGCCAGCAGCCCGAAGCCGAGCCAGTACAGCGCGAGGTGGAGCAGCAGCAAGGGCCCCGGGCCCTCGCCCAGCACGCGCAGGTGCGACCACAGCCAGGCCATCACGGGCGGGTGCCAGTCCGAGTAGCGGCCGCTGACGGCCTCGCGGTACTGGTTCAGCGAGTCGTTGTTGAGCGTGCCGGGAAAGTGCAGGAACGCATTGAGCGCGAACAGCGCCACCACCAGCGCGGCAAGCAGCAGGCCGCCGCGCTCCTGCACCAGGCGCAGCGGGCGCGCCGCGGGGCCGGGCAGGACGAAGGCCGCCTCAGGCGAGGACCGGATGTCCACGGCGCGTCACGACACGGCCACCGGCCGGACCAGGGGCTGGGGATCGTTCTCCGTGCGCACCAGCGCCGGACGCCGCGCGGCCGAGGGCAGCGGCGTCGGAACACCCTCCTGCGGCTCCGGCCAGCGGGGCGCCGGGATGTCGAGGTAAGCCAGGCGCTTGAGTTCGCGTCGTGAGTGCGTGACGGTGTCCAGGATCAGGCCCGACATCAGCGAGAGGAAGGCGACCAGCATCACGCCCACCGACAGCACCGCCGTGGGCAGCCGCGGCACCAGGCCCGTGCGCAGGAACTCCAGCACGATGGGCGTGGCCAGGCCGAGGGACAGGAGGAACAGGGCCAGGAAGGCGCAGCTGAAGAACATCAGCGGCCGCTCTTCCTTGACCAGCAGGCCGATCATGCGCAGGATGCGCAGCCCGTCGCGGATGGTGTTCAGCTTGGAGGCCGACCCCTCGGGCCGGTCCTTGTAGCGGGTGGGCACCTCGGCGGTCTTCATGCGCAGTTCCAGCGCATGCACCGTGAGCTCGGTCTCGATCTCGAAGCCGCTGGAGGTGGCGGGGAAGGACTTCACGAACCGCCGCGAGAACACACGGTAGCCCGAGAGCATGTCGTTGAACTGCTTGCCGAAGATCACCTGCACGATGCCGGTGAGCATGCGGTTGCCGAAGCGGTGGCCGAAGCGGTAGGCCTCCTTGATCTGGGTGACGCGGGCGCCGTTGACCATGTCCAGCTGGTTGTCCAGCAGGTGGCGCACCAGCTGCGGCGCGATCTCCGGGTCATAGGTGTCGTCGCCGTCCACCAGCACGTAGACGTCGGCCTCGATGTCGCTGAACATGCGGCGCATCACGTTGCCCTTGCCGCGGAAGGGCTCGTGCCCCACGATGGCCCCCGCCTCGGCCGCCACCTGCGCCGTGCGGTCGGTGGAGTTGTTGTCGTAGACGTAGACCTTGGCTGTCGGCAGCGCGCGGCGGAATCCGTCCACCACGCGCGGCACCGCCACTTCCTCGTTGTAGCAAGGAATGAGGACGGCGACCTCGACACCCTTCAAATCATGGACCATGGTGGCTCCCTAAGCAGTCGGTCCATCGTAGGCAGGCCATTCGTAACCGGGGGTAAGCCAACGCCTCAGCCGGATGGCTCTTCCGCACTATCCACCGGGCGGCAAAGCCGCGGTTGCGATTGTTTGCAGGTCAGGCGGTGAGGATCCAGCCTTCCAGCGGATCGAGCTCATCGGGCAGCCCGTAGCGCGGCGGCCCCTGCCGCGCGGCCCAGGCCGCCTGCACCAGGCACAGCACCGCATCCAGGCTGTCACCGCTGGCATCCTGCGCCAGCGCGTCACGCTGCGCATGGGTGAGCTTCAGGCGCAAGCCCAGCCGGCTGCGGCCCGTCTCTAGCGCAGTGATCAGGTCCTTGCGGGCGATCAGCCGCTCCGGGGTCTGCTTGGCGACGGCGTCGTTCTTGTAGCTGCGCTGCGCTATCAGCTCGCGCGCGAGCAGGCCGGGGTAGGCCTCCAGCGCGACGCGGCGTTTGTCACCCGCGTGCAGCCCCGGCATGTGCACGCCGGCGGCCAGCAGCAGCGGGACGGCCGCGTGCAGCATGTAGGCCACGGGCGGGTTCACCCATTTCATGGAAGGGCTGGAGCCCGCCCGCTTGTCGAAGGCCCGGTGCGCGAACTTGGCGCCGGCGGGCCGGGCATCGCAGAACGCCGCGAAGGTGGCCCGGATGGTTTCGCGGTCCAGCCCGGCGTAGTGCTGCATGCACTCGCGCCACTGGAGCGGCCAGCCCAGGTGCTCGACGAGTTCGCGCGGCAGCCCGAACGGGAAGTCGAAGCCGCCGATCCAGTCGCCCGGCTGCGCCAGCCAGTCGCCGAAGGCCTGCAGCGAGGCGAAGGCCTCCAGGCGCTCCAGCACCACGCGGCCACCGGCCTCGTGGCCGAGGGCCAGCAGGATGGGTTTGCGGCGGGAGGGGCTGCTCGAGAAATCGCAGCCCAGGAGCGGAAGCGTCAAACCCTTCCGCAGATGGCCGCGGTGGCCATCAGGTCTTCCAGCAGCGCGAGCGACACCTTGCCGGAGACGGCATAGGGGTCGAGCTCGGGCTTCTCGGAGTACTTGAGCAGGATGGCGTGGTTGAGCTTGCTCAGGTTGACCTGGCCCATGCTCCAGCCGCCGAAGCGACGCTCGAAGATTTCTTCGTAGTGCAGCAGCGCCACGTCCTTGTGGCGCGCATCCTTCTGGATGTGGCCGAACAGGTCCGACACCTGCATGCGGCCGCCCTCGATGGCCTGCAGGAAGATGCCGCCGCCGTAGCAGAGGATGCCGGTGATGCCGCTCACCGGGTTGTGCTGGCGCGCCTGCGCCAGGATGGATTCGATGGCTTCGGGCCGGGTGTCCACGGCGCGGCTGCAGTAGAGGAGGCGTACCAGCATCGTCAGCCCCCGTTCTGGCGCGGGATCAGCGCCAGGAATTCGCGGCGCAGGGCGGCGTTCTTGAGGAAGACGCCGCGCATGACCGAGTTGATCATCTTGCTGTTCATGTCCTTCACGCCGCGCCAGGCCATGCAGTAGTGGCTGGCCTCCATCACCACGGCCAGGCCGTCGGGTTGGGTCTTCTCCATGATCAGGTCGGCCAGCTGCACCACGGCCTCTTCCTGGATCTGCGGGCGGCCCATCACCCACTCGGCCAGCCGCGCGTATTTGGACAGGCCGATCACGTTGGTGTGCTCGTTGGGCATCACGCCGATCCAGAGCTTGCCGATCACGGGGCAGAAGTGGTGGCTGCAGGCCGAGCGCACGGTGATGGGCCCGACGATCATCAGCTCGTTCAGGTGCTCGGCGTTGGGAAACTCGGTGATGCTGGGCGCCTTGACGTAGCGGCCGCGGAACACCTCGTTCAGGTACATCTTGGCCACGCGCCGCGCCGTGTCGCCGGTGTTGTGGTCGCTGGCGGTGTCGATCACCAGGCTGTCCAGCACG
This sequence comes from uncultured Ramlibacter sp., assembly GCA_964652405.1. GTDB lineage: Bacteria > Pseudomonadota > Gammaproteobacteria > Burkholderiales > Burkholderiaceae_C > Ramlibacter. Next base: position 1,533 of record CAZZAW010000005.1, on the reverse strand, counting down.
CCCTGCATCTTGGCCTCGACCTCGTCCAGCAGTTTCTCGAGCTCGCCCGGCTCGATGAACTCGGCGATGTTGTCGTTGGCGTGGAAGCGCTTGCGCGCCGCCAGCATGCGCTCTCGGATCTTGACGGACACGGGCGTGCCCACGTCAGCGTTCACGTCGGATTGGGCTTTCATCAGCATGCCAGATGCTAACACCGGGCCGTGGCGCCCGGAAGGCAGGGGTTTTAGGCCTGCAGCGCCCGCCACGCGGGCGCCGGGTGCTATGAATTCAGGAGCGATTCCAGGTCCTGCAGGGTGTTGGCCTCGTGCAGCGGCTTGTCGTGGCGGATGCGCAGCATCCGGGGGAAGCGCACGGCGATCCCGCTCTTGTGCCGCGGGCTGCGGTTGATCCCCTCGAAGCCCAGCTCGAACACCAGCGTGGGCTTGACGCTGCGCACGGGACCGAACTTCTCCAGCGTGTTGCGCCGGATGATGGCGTCGACCTGGCGGAACTCCTCGTCCGTGAGGCCGGAATAGGCCTTGGCGAACGCGACCAGCTGCAGGGCCCCGGGCTGGGCCGGCTCCTTGCGGGCGATGGCCTCGAGCACGGCGTCGGCCTCCTCCTTGCTGGCGGGCTCGCGGTTCCAGACCGCCAAGGTGTAGTCGGTGTAGACCGAGGCGCGCCGGCCATGCCCGGCCTGCGCGTACACCAGCACGCAGTCGATGGTCATGGGGTCGATCTTCCACTTCCACCAGAGCCCGTCGGCCTTGGTCCGGCCCGTCCCGTAGGCCGCGTCCAGGCGCTTGAGCATGAAGCCTTCCACGCCCAGCTCGCGGGAGCGCGCGCGAAGCCTGGCGAAATCCAGCCACGAGCCGGCGGTCTCGATCGGCGACACCTTGACCGGCGTGCCCGCCAGCAGCGCCTCGAGCCGGGCCCTGCGCTCACGCTGGGGCAGCCCGCGCACGTCCTGGCCGTCCTGCTCCAGCAGGTCGTAGGCCATGAAGGTCACGGGCGCGTCCTCCAGCACCTTCCTGGTCAGCGTCTTGCGGCCTATGCGCTGCTGCAGGAGCGCGAAGGGCGCCGGCCGGTCCTGCTTCCACACCATGATCTCGCCGTCCAGCACGGTGCCGTCGGGCAGCGGACGGGCCAGCGCGACGATCTCGGGGAAGCGCTCGGTGACCAGTTCCTCGCCCCGGGACCACACCCATACCTGGCCCGCTCGCTTGACGACCTGGCCGCGGATGCCGTCGTACTTCCACTCCACCTGCCAGCCGGACACCGGGCCGAGCCGGGGTGCGAACGATTCCGGGGCGCCATCGAGCTGGTGGGCCAGGAAGAAGGGATAGGGCTGGCCCTCGTCCTGACGGCTGTCGCCGCCCTCCTCGGCCCGCGCGACCAGCGCCGAAAAGCGCTCGGCCGAAGGCAGGACCTTGCCGTCGGTGTAGCCCATCATGCGCTGGGCCACGCGCTTGGCGTCCACCCCGCCGTGCGCCGCCAGCGCGCGCTGCACCAGCAGCTTGCTCACGCCCACGCGGAAGCCCCCGCCCACCAGCT
>CAZZAW010000004.1:0-27841 GCA_964652405.1 uncultured Ramlibacter sp. | reverse complement strand
GGCTTCGCGCTGGGCCCCAAGCTGCAGGGCGCGGGCGCGGGCCACTGGTGGGGCGAGCTGGCCGTGGCGGCGGCGGCGGCCACCGGCGCGCTGTGCAGCGTGCTGTACCGGCCCTACCTGCGGCGCTATCCCACGCTGCCCGTCTCGGCCTACGCGATGCTGGCCTCGGTGGTGGTTCTCGCGGTGCTGGCCCTGCGCGAGGACTGGCCTGCCCGCCTGCCGCAGCTCAGCCAGCAGGCCTGGGGGGTGGTGGGCTTCGTCGGCCTGTCCAGCGGCATCGGCTACTTCGCCTGGCTGTACGCGCTCAAGCACGAGTCCGCCACCCGCGTCACGGTGTTCCTCGCGCTCAATCCGCTCACGGCCGTGGTGCTGGGCTGGGCGTGCCTGGGCGAGCCGCTGCAGCCGGGCGCCTGGGCGGCGCTGGCACTGATCGCCGCCGGGCTGTGGCTCGCCACCCGGCGCGGGATAATCCGCCAGCCATGAGTTCCACGCCCGCGCCAGCCGAAGGCGCCTCCGAGCGGCCGCAGCCGCGCTCCCTGAGCGACCTCTTCTTCTCGTTCACCTGGCTGGCCCTGCAGGGCTTCGGCGGCGTGCTGGCCGTGGTCCAGCGCGAACTGGTGGAAAAGAAGCGCTGGATGACGCGCGAGGAGTTCGTGGAGGAATGGGCCGTGGCGCAGATCATGCCGGGGCCCAACGTGGTGAACCTCTCGCTCATGATCGGCAGCCGCTACTTCGGGCTGCGCGGCGCGCTGGCCGCGCTGGCGGGCATGCTGGCGGTGCCGCTGCTGGTGGTGCTGGCGCTGGGGCTGGTCTACGCGCAGTTCGCGGACAACGCGCAGGTGGCCGGCGCGCTGCGGGGCATGGGGGCGGTGGCCGCCGGGCTGATCGCCGCCACCGGCATCAAGCTCACCGCCGCATTGGGCAAGAACCCGCTGGGGCTGCCGCTGTGCGTGGCGCTGGCAGCCGCCACCTTCGTGGGCATCGCACTGCTGCGGCTGCCGCTCGCCTGGGTCCTGCTGGGCCTGGGCGGCGTGGCCTGCGTGCTGGCCTGGCGCCGGTTGGGGCCGCCATGAGCATCGCGCTGGGCGCCGCCGACTGGCTGGCGTTTTTCCTGCACTTCCTGGTGCTGTCCCTGCTGTCGGTCGGTGGCGCGATCACGACCGCGCCCGACATGCACCGCTACCTGGTCGACGAGCAGCGCTGGCTCGCCGATCCGCAGTTCAACGCCTCGGTCGCCATCGCGCAGGCCGCGCCGGGGCCGAACGTGCTGTTCGTCGCCCTGCTCGGGTGGAACGTGGGGCTGAACGCGGGAGGCATCCCGGCGGCCGTCATCGGCCTGGTGCTGGCCATGGTCGGCATCCTGCTGCCCAGTGCCACCCTCACCTACCTGGCCGCGAGCTGGGGGCACCGCAACCGCGACCTGCGCGCGGTGCGGGCGTTCAAGCAGGGCATGGCCCCGATCGTGATCGCGCTGCTGGTCGCGACCGGGTGGATCCTCGCGACCGGGAGCCGCTACGACCGGCAGGACTGGCCGATCTGGCTGCTGGCCGGGTTGACGGCGCTGGTCGTCTGGCGCACCCGGCTGCACCTGCTCTGGCTGCTGGGCGCGGGTGCCGCCGTGGGCGCATCCGGATTCATCTAGCCGGCGAAGGGGCCGGCAGCCAGACGTAGAACGCCGCGCCCCGTCCTGGCGCGGCCTCGGCATGGATCCGTCCGCCATGGAGCAAGACGATCCGCTGGACGATGGTCAATCCCACCCCCGTGCCGGGAAAGTCCTGGTCGGCATGCAGCCGCGTGAAGGGGGTGAACAGCTGCCCTGCGTGCGCCATGTCGAAACCCGGGCCGTTGTCGCGGACGGAAAAGCCCATCTCGCCCGGTCGCGCCGGTTCGACGGCTGCGACCGTGACCTGGGGCTCGGCGGTGCGGGCCAGGAACTTCCAGGCGTTTCCGAGCAGGTTTTCCAGCACCTGCCGAAGCAGCGCCGCGTCGCCCATGGCCACGAGCCCGGCCTGGACCTGGGCGCGCAGGCCCGGGCGGGGGTCGCGCTCCTGCAGCGATGCCAGCACATCGTTGGCCAGCGCCGTGAGGTCCACCGGCACCGCGGCCAGCTCGGCGCGGCTGACCCGGGCCAGGGCCAGCAGGCCGTCGATGATGTCGGACATGTGCCTGCAGTTGCTCCTCAGGCGATTCAGGTAGTGCGTGAGGCGGGCATTGCCTGCCGCGCGGACGGCCGGCTCGAGCGCCTGGCTGAAGCCGTCGATCGCGGCCAGCGGCGCGCGCAGGTCGTGCGCGACCGAATACGAGAAGGATTCGAGGTCGCGGTTGGCCTGCTGCAGCTGGGCGGTGCGGCTGGACACCTGCGCCTCGAGCTCGCTGTTCGCCGCTGCCAGCCTTTTCTTCGCCAGCGCCAGGCGCGCGGCGATGGCGGCGCGCCGGCGCTGGATGCGCAGCAAGGTGATGCTGAGCATGGTGCCGACGGCCGTCATGGCGATGCAGGCCCACAGGTAACGGCTGCGGCGCAGGCGGAAGGCTTCCAGGATGTCGTCGACGGAGGTGCCCACGACCACGCGCAGGGGATAGTCGGCGAAGTCGCGGACCGTGATCACGCGCGCCTGCTCGTCCAGCCGTTCCGGGGTCCCGCCCCGCAACGGGGCTGTCTCGGCGGGCGCGCCGCGGCTGCCCCAGGCCGCCAGCCTCGCGCCCTCCTTGCTGGCGAGGATGACCACGGTGTCCTCGGGCAGGCGGGCCCGCCCCAGGATGGCCACGAAGCGCAGGCTGTCGACCAGGACGGCCGACCAGGCGGCGATGGCGCCGTCACCGGTCCGCACAGGCCGCAGGAGCGGGATGATCCTGCCGTCCTCGCCGGGCCGGGCCCCCAGCGGCGCACCGAACACCAGCCGCGCCTGATCCGGCACGGACGACGGCACGGCCAGGCGGTCCTGGCCCAGGGCGGACCGCGATGCGTGGGTCTGCATCAGGCTGCCGTCCGCGTTCAGCATCAGGACTTCGAGGAAGGCATCGTTGTTGGCGGCGCGCAGGGCCAGCACCTGCTGGAGCGCCGCATCCCGGGCCCCCTGGAGATACGCGCTCGCCACGAACTCGGTGACGGCCTCGGCATTCCTGAACAGGCGGATCGAGTACTGCTCGAGCGCCAGCGCGAGGTTCTCGTTCCTGCCCTCGGCCGCCTGGAGGGTCTGCCGCCGCTCGTGGAACGACAGCTCGAAGAACGCCAGCCACACCATGCCGAGCAGGACCGCCGTTGCCAGGGGCTGCAGCCAGCGCTCGCGCCACGGGGGAGGCGCGGACTCCCTGCTGTCGAACCCGGACTCCCCTTCGTTCGTCGGGGCCATCGGAGCCTCCTGCCCGCTGTGTCGCCCACAATACTGCATGAGCCTCGCCCCGCCAACTCTCCGGTTCTTCGCCGACCTGTCGGTGCAGGTCGACAAGCCCCAGGAGCTGGGCCGCACGCCGCGGGGCCTGCGCCGGCTGATCCCCATCCTCGGCGGCGAAGCCGTGGGTGACGGCTGGCGCGCCCGCGTGCTGCCCGGTGGCGCGGATTTCCAGCTGGTGGTGACCGACACGCTGGCGGAGCTGGACGCCCGCTACATGCTGGAGACCGACGCCGGCGACAAGGTCTACGTCACCAACCACGCCGTGCGCAGCGGCCCGCCGGAGCTGATGGCCCGGCTGGTGCGCGGCGAGCCCGTGGACCCGGCGCTGGTCTACTTCCGCTGCAGCCCCAGCTTCGAGACGGCCTCGCCCGCGCTGCGCTGGATCACCGAACGCCTGTTCGTGGGCAGCGGCGCCCGCCACCCGGACCGGGTGGTGATGCGGTTCTGGGAAGTGGGCTAGCGCGGGTTCTCGAAGAAAAGGTAATTGGAGAACCCGCTGACCTCGAAATACAGCTTCTTCTCGCCGGGGTCGGCGATGAAGTTCAGGTTTTCGTCGAGCACGCCGTAGCCGAAGCGATAGGACCGCGGCTGGCCGTCTTCCGTGCCCAGCGCGGTGCTGAGCTTGTCGACCCGGATGAAGCGGCGCACCAGCTTGTCGCCGGCGTAGACCTCCAGGACGCCGTTGGTGCCGGTCCAGTTCTGGATGTCCCGGCCCAGCTTGTTCTGCTGCTCCTGGGTGCAGGCCGACAGCAGGACAATCAAGACCGACAGGCCGACAGCCCGCGCCCCGCGCCCCCGACCTGCTATCGAAAAGTGAGCGTTCATGGGTTCTCCGGCGGTGTCAGGCGCGCTGCCGCAGCGCCTCGTACAGGCAGATGCCGCTGGCCACCGAGACGTTCAGGCTCTCGACCGCGCCGCGCATGGGAATGGCGACCAGCTCGTCGCAGCTCTTGCGAGTCAGCTGGCGCATGCCGGACCCCTCGGCCCCCAGCACCAGGGCCACCGCCGCCTTCAGGTCGGCCTGGTACAGGGTGCGCGGCGCGTCGTCGCTTGTGCCTATGCACCAGATGTTGCGTTCCTTGAGCTCGCCCAGGGTGCGCGCCAGGTTGGTGACCATGAAGTACGGCACGGTCTCGGCGGCGCCGCTGGCGACCTTGGCGACCGTGGCATTGATGCCCACCGCATGGTCCTTGGGGGCGATCACGGCATGGGCGCCGGCGCCGTCCGCCACCCGCAGGCAGGCACCCAGGTTGTGCGGGTCGGTGACGCCGTCCAGCACCAGCAGCAGCGGCGGGCCCTGCACCCCATCCAGCAGGTCGTCCAGCGAATGCGCGGTCTCCAGCGGCTGCACGCGGGCCGCCACGCCCTGGTGCCCGGCGCTCCCGGCCAGCTTGGCCAGGCGCAGGCCGTCGGCTTCGATCAGGCGCACTCCGGCCTCGCGCGCGCGCTCCAGGAACTGGCGCATGCGCGCGTCGCGCCGCGTGGGCTCGTAGTACACCTCGATCACCGAGGCCGGTGCGGTCTTCAGCCGCACCCCCACCGCATGGAAGCCAAACAGGACTTTGGGTGCAGACATCACAGGATTATCCCGTGGGCGCCGCGCGGACCCCTGGATAAAATGGTTCACAACTAGGAGAGAGTGGCATGGGACTCAGGCTGAAGTTCAACCTGGTGCTGATCGTGGTGTTCCTGGCGGGATTCGCCGCCGCGGGCGCCGTTTCCCGCCAGCTGCTGCAGGAGAACGCGCGCGACGAGGTGATCCGCGACGCGCGGCTGATGATGGAAGCGGCGATCTCGGTGCGCACCTACACGGTGGAACAGATCCGCCCCCACCTGATCAAGCAGATGGAAGAGGTGTTCCTGCCGCAGACCGTGCCGGCATTCGCCGCGACCGAGGCGATCAGCCACCTGCGCAAGACCTACCACGAATACAGCTACAAGGAAGCCACCCTCAATCCCACCAATCCGCGCAACCGCCCGGCCGACTGGGAGGCGGACCTGGTCCATCGCTTCCGCAACGCGCCCGACGTGAACGAGATCGTGGCCGAGCGCCAATCGTCGACAGGGCGCAGCCTGTTCATCGCCAAGCCGATCCAGATCTCGAACCCGGCATGCCTGCAGTGCCACAGCACGCCGGCGGCCGCCCCGCCCACGATGCTCAAGGTCTATGGCGAAGCCAACGGGTTCGGCTGGAAGCACAACGAGATCGTCGGCGCTCAGGTCGTCACCGTGCCCATGGACGTGCCGCTGCGCAAGGCCGAGCGCGCCTTCACCACCTTCATGGGCTCCCTGGCTGCGGTGTTCGTGGCGGTGTTCATCGTGCTGAACATCATGCTCAGCTGGCTGATCGTGCGGCCCATCCGCCGCATGTCCGAGGCGGCCGACAAGATCAGCACCGGCGACTTCGGCGAGCCCGAATTCAACGAGAAGGGCAAGGACGAAGTGGCCGTGCTGGGCAGCTCGTTCAACCGCATGCGCCGCAGCCTGGAAAAAGCCATGCAGATGATCGGCGACCAGTAGGCGCCACTCCCCTTCTCGCCGCTCCATGGCTTCCCCGGCCACCCCAGTCCCTGCCTCCGCAGACGCCACCGCCCTGCCGGCGGGCCTGCGCCTGGACGAGTACGAGGTGGAGCGCACGCTGGGCGGCGGCGGTTTCGGCATCACCTACCTGGCGCGCGACCTGAACCTGGACCTGCCGGTCGCGATCAAGGAGTACTTCCCCAACGACGTGGCCACCCGCGGCCCGGGCCACTCGGTCCAGGTGCGGGTGGGCGGAGAGGACAGCCAGTCCAGCTACGACTGGGGCCTGGAGCGCTTCCTCGACGAGGCGCGGGCACTGGCCGCGTTCCGCCACCCGAACATCGTGCGGGTGCTTCGCTACTTCAAGGCCAACGGCACGGCCTACATCGTCATGGAGTACGAGTCCGGCCAGGCGCTCAAGCGCTGGGTGCCGCAGAACGCGCCGCTGACCCAGCGCTCGCTGCTGTCCATCATCTACCCGCTGCTCGACGGCCTGGAGGCCGTGCACAAGCTGGGCTTCCTGCACCGCGACATCAAGCCGGACAACATCTACGTGCGCGCCGACGGCTCGCCCGTGCTGCTGGACTTCGGCGCGGCCCGGCGCGTGTCGGGCCAGCGGGACATGACCAACATCGTCAGCCCCGGCTTCGCGCCCTTCGAGCAGTACCACTCGCAGGGACACCAGGGGCCCTGGACCGACATCTATTCGCTGGGCGCCGTGATGTACTGGATGACCACCGGCAAGAAGCCGGTGGAGTCCGCCTCGCGCGTCAAGAACGACACCCTGCTGCCCGCATCCGCCCTGGCCGAGGCCAGCGTGTACGGCGCGGCGCTGCTGCATGCCATCGAATGGGCCATGCACCCCGAGGAAGGCAAGCGGCCGCAGAGCGTGGCCCAGTTCCGCGAGGCGATCCGCGGCTCCGAGCAGCCGGAGCCGAACGGCGCGACCACGCGGACCGCGGTGCCGCCCGCCGGGTACGCCCCCGGTTCCGGCGCGGCCACCAGCAGCAGCACCAGCGGCGGCAGCCCCCTGGCGGCGTCGAGCGGGCCGCGCCGCAACCTGGTCTGCACCATCATGTTCATGGACCTGGTGGGCTACTCGGTCCGCTCGGTGGACGACCAGGTCGCGATCAAGCGCCTGTTCAACGAGCTGATCGCCAAGGCGCTGCGCGGGGTGCCCGAGGACCAGCGCATCGCCATCGACACCGGCGACGGCTGCGCGGTCTGCTTCCTGGGCGACCCCGAGGAGGCGCTGCACAGCGCCATGCTGCTGCGCGACCTGATCGGGCAGCGCTACGGCACGCTGCTGTCGGTGCGCATCGGCCTGCACATGGGCCCGGTGCGCGTGATCTCGGACATCAACGACCGCGTCAACGTGGTGGGCGACGGCATCAACGTCGCCCAGCGCATCATGGACTTCGCCCAGGGCAACCAGCTGCTGGTTTCGCGCTCGTACTACGACGTCATCTCGCGCATCACCGACGACACGGCCCAGCTGTTCCAGTACCTGGGGCCGCACGAGGACAAGCACGCCCGGCGGCACGAGGTGTACTCGGTGCAGCCGGCGCGCACCCGCACCACGCAGCGCGAGGGGCCGTCCACCGGCTATTCGCAGACGCTGCCGATGAAGACCATCAAGCCGATGGATCCCGTGGCGGTGCAGGAAGTGGAGCAGGACCTGGCCCGCCACATCGGCCCCCTGGCCCGCGTGCTGGTGCGCAAGGCCCAGCCGCTGGCCACCAGCCTGCAGGCCCTGCGCGAAGCGCTGGCGCCTTCGGTGCCCGACGCCCGGGCGCGGGAGGCTTTCCTGGCCGGGCCGCCGCCCAGCAGCCATCCGGGGCACAGCCAGCCGGTCAGCCGCACGCCGCACCCCGTCTCACGCAGCCAGGCGTCCCAGCCCATGCCGCTGTCGCAGCCGCAAGGGCCGTCCGGGCCCGCGTCCACGCGCCAGGTGGACATTCCCCCGGACGAGCTGGCCATCATCGAGCACACGCTGTCCAAGTTCATCGGGCCCATGGGCCGCATGCTGGTGCGCAAGGAGATCAGCCGCTGCGCCACGCTCAAGGAGTTCGTGACGGCGGTGGCCGCGAACATCGACCACCCGCAGCAGCGCGAGGTGTTCCTGCAGGCGCTCAAGCGCGGCCTGCCGCGGCGGCAGTTCTAGGCCGGCTCGCCCGCCGCGATGCGGCCGGCCTCGATCACGATGCGCCTTTCGCAGCGGCTGGCGATGCCCTGGTCGTGCGTCACCAGCACCAGGGTGGTCCCGAGTTCGCGGTTGAGGTCGAACATCAGCTGCATCACGGTCTCGCCGGTGGCGAAGTCCAGGCTGCCGGTGGGCTCGTCGGCCAGCAGCACGGCCGGCTGCACCACGAAAGCCCGAGCGAGCGCCACCCGCTGCTGCTCGCCGCCGGACAGCACCTTGGGGTAGTGGCCCAGCCGCTGGTCCAGCCCGACCCGCGCCAGCATGTCGGCCGCCGCCTTGCGCGAGTCGCGCCGGCCGGCCAGCTCCAGCGGCAGCATCACGTTCTCCAGGGCGGTCAGGTTGCCCATGAGCTGGAAGCTCTGGAACACGAAGCCCACCTTCTGCGCGCGCAGGGCGGCCCGCTCGTCCTCGTCGATGGCGAACAGGTCCTGCCCGGCCAGCCGCACCGTGCCGCGAGTGGGCGTGTCCAGACCGGCGATGATGGACAGCAGCGTGCTCTTGCCCGAGCCCGAGGCGCCCACGATCGCGGCGGTCTCCCTCGCGGCCAGGGAGAAATCGATATCGCGCAGAATGTCGAGGGTCCCCGTCGAGTCGGTCACCGACTTGTGGACATGTTCGACGGAAATGATGGGTTCAGCCATAAGGATGGGTTGGTGAAGCGCAGGCACTTTATCGCGGCGGGCTTAGCTGGCAGTTACGCCGGCCGGGCGCTGGCCGCCACGCCCACGGTGCTGGTGGTGGGCGATTCGCTCAGCGCCGAGTATGGACTCAAACGCGGCACCGGCTGGGTGACCCTGCTGGAGCGCAAGCTGGGGGAGGAGAAGATCGCCGCCCGCGTGGTCAACGCCAGCATCAGCGGCGACACCACCTCGGGCGGACGCTCCCGCCTGCCCGCGCTGCTGGCGCAGCACAAGCCCAGCCACGTGGTGATCGAGCTGGGCGGCAACGATGCCCTGCGGGGCCTGCCCCTGGGCATGACCGAGGCCAACCTGTCCGCCATGGTCGAGGCCGCGCAGAAGGCCGGCGCGCGGGTGCTGCTGTTGGGCATCCAGCTGCCGCCCAATTACGGCGCCGACTACGGCAGCAAGTTCGCCGCGCTGTTCGAGCAGGTGGCCCGGCGCCACAAGGCCGCCGTGGTGCCCTTCTTCCTCAAGGGCGTGGCCGACATTCCCGATGCCGCCCGGCTGTTCCAGCCCGACCGCATCCACCCGACCGAAGAGGCGCAGCCGCTGATGCTGGCCAACGTCTGGCCCGAGCTGCGGAAGCTGCTCAAGTGACGGTGCAGGTGGTGCCGGCCGCCGAGGCGATCGCCCGGCTGGACAGCTTCAGCACCGTCATCGACGCCCGCAGCGAGTCCGAATACGCCGAGGACCACCTGCCGGGCGCCGTGAACTGGCCGTCCCTCAACGACCAGGAGCGGCACGAGGTCGGCACGATCTACAAGCAGGTCAGCCCGTTCGAGGCCCGCAAGCGCGGCGCCGCGCTGGTGGCCGCCAACGTGGCCCGGCACATCCAGCGCGAGGTGCTGGACAAGCCCAAGGGCTGGCAGCCGCTGGTGTACTGCTGGCGCGGCGGCAAGCGCAGCGGCGCGCTGTCGCTGGTGCTGGACCAGATCGGCTTTCGCGTGACCCTGGTGGAAGGCGGCTACAAGGCCTTCCGCGGCGCCGTGCTGGCCCAGCTGCCCGGGCTGGCCCCGCGGCTGTCCTACCGGGTGGTCTGCGGGCCTACAGGCGCGGGCAAGACACGGCTGCTGCACGCCCTGGCCGCCGCCGGCGCCCAGGTCCTGGACCTGGAAGGGCTGGCCAGCCACCGCAGCTCGGTGCTGGGCCTGATCCCCGGCCAGCCGCAGCCCAGCCAGAAGCGCTTCGACACCCTGGTGTGGGACCAGCTGCGCCGCAGCGACCCGGCGCGGCCGGTCTACGTGGAAAGCGAAAGCCGCAAGGTCGGCAACCTGGCGGTGCCCGAGGCGCTGATCACGGCGATGCGCGCCAGCCCCTGCCTCAGGCTGGAGCTCCCGGAAGACGAACGGGTGGCCCTGCTGCTGGAGGACTACGCGTTCTTCGTGCAGGATCCGGAGTTCTTCTGCCGCCGCCTGGAAGCCCTGGCCGAGCTGCGCGGCAAGGCGGTGGTGGCGCGCTGGCAGGAGCAGGTGCGCGGGGGCGACACGCCGGCGGTGGTGCGCGAGCTGCTGCTCAAGCACTACGACCCGGGCTACGCGGCGTCCATCCAGCGCAACTTCCGGCAGTACGATGCTGCGAAACTGATAGCGCCCGGCGACCGTTCCGCGGGCGCCATGGCCCGGTTGGCGCGGGAAATCCTGGACAGCGAGGGCGGCTGAGGCCCTTCAGGGCTGGGCGGGCGAAGCCGGGGGCGGGCCCGGCTCGGCGGCCTCATCGCCGGGACCCGTGCCGGTGTCGCCGGGACCGGACTTGCGCTCGGCCTTGGCCTTGAGCTTTTCTTCCTTCTTGCGCTTCTTGGCCAGCTCTTTCTGCCGCTTCTCGTATCCGTAATTGGGTGTGGCCACAGCGCTTTCCGTTGGTCGATGGGAATGGCCCACTGTACGCCATCGCGCGGCCCGCCGGGAACCCCTGCTAGACCGGGGCGGCGGCCGGCGCCGCGGCTTCGCCGGGCGCGGTGAAATAGACGCTGGTTCCCTGCCCCGGCGCGGACTCCGCCCAGACCGCCCCGCCATGGCGGGCCAGGATGCGCTGCACCGTGGCCAGGCCGATCCCGCTGCCGGCGAACTCCGCGGCCGAGTGCAGCCGCTGGAACGGCGAGAACAGCCGGCCGGCATAGGCCATGTCGAAGCCCACCCCGTTGTCACGCACGCAGAAGCAGCGCTGGCCCCGGCTGGCGGCCCGGCCCACGAAGATCGCGGCGTCGGCACGCGGCGCGCTGAACTTCCAGGCATTGCCCACCAGGTTGGCCATCACCTGGCGCAGCAGGCGGCGGTCGCCCCGTGCCGACAGGCCGGGCTCGATGTCCACGGCCACGCGGCGGCCCGGATCGCGCTCGCGCAGCTCTTCCACCACGGCGGCGGCCAGGGCGCCCAGGTCGACTTCCTCCTGGCTCATGCCCACCTGGCTCACCCGGCCCAGCAGCAGCAGGCCGTCGATCAGCTCGCCCATCTGCTGGGTGCCGGCCCGGATGCGGTTCAGGTAGTGCCGGCTGCGGTCATCCAGCGCCGCCGACGAGCGCTCGTCCAGCGCCTTGCTGAACCCCTCGATGGCGGCCAGCGGGGTCCGCAGGTCGTGCGACGCCGAGTAGGAGAAGGACTCCAGCGCCTCGTTGGCCGCCAGCAGCTCCTGCTCCAGCTTCATCTCGCGGGTGATCTCGGACCAGAAGCCGCTCCAGAGCACGGCACCGTCCGGCTCGCGCCGCAGCAGCGCCCGGCTGTGGATCCAGCGGATCTCTCCCGAGGGCATGACGATCCGGTAGCGCTGGTCGAACGCCTCCAGCGTGGCTTCGCTGTGGTCCATGGCCTGCTTCACGCGCGGCCGGTCTTCGTCGAGGATGGAGTCGAGCACCACGTTGATGTCGCGCCGGACCGCCTGCGCCGCGAGGCCCCGCTCCCGCTGCACCCGTTCGCTGACGAACGTGAAGCGCCGCGAGCCGTCGGGCGCGGTGTGGATCTGCCAGGCCGTCACCGGCAGGTGCTCGACCAGGTCGCTCATGCGGCGCTCGGTCCTGGCCCTCTGCTCGTACTCGTGCAGCACACCGCGGTAGGCGGGCGCCAGCACCAGCAGGCCCACGACGAAGGCCGCCGCCAGCGCTGCCAGCACCTGGCGCTGGCGCGCGTCCGCCTCCTCCTGCCGCTGGGCGAGCAAGGCGAGCTCGTCGGTCTCGATCTGGCGTGCCAGCTGGTAGACCTTGTGCGAGGCGGCGATCGCCGCCTCGTTGGCGGCCACGGGCCAGGGCGCCGAGAAGCCCTGCTGCCGCCGCGACTCGGCATGGGCCAGGGCCAGCCGGATGCGGTCGGCGGCCAGCCGCTCCAGCTCCCTCACGCGCACCTGCTGGCCGGGATTGTCCGCGGTCAGCGCCTCGAGGCGGCGCACGGCCGTACCGAACGAAGCGATGGCCTGCGCGCGCTCCGACAGGTAGTCGTTGGCCCCCGAGAGGAGGTAGCCGCGCTGGGCCGATTCCATCTGGGCAAAGTGCTCGCGGGCCGCAGTGATCTGCTGGACCACTTGCTGCGTGTGGCCGACCCATCGAACGGCGTTGCGGCTGGCCTGGAGCACTTCGTAGACGGTCCAGCCCGCCAGCAGCAGCACCGCCGCCGCCAGTGTGAAGGCCAGGTGCACGGCGCTGCGCGGGCCCAGGCCTGCCGGCGCAAATCGCCCCAGCAGTCCTCCCAGCACAACACGGATCGGCCTCCCGGACAGCGTCATCGGCACCGCACCCCTGGTTCGTTCGGGCGAAGAATAGCCGCCGGGCTGGGCGGCGTCATCCTCGGTTCAGGGGAAGCTCAGGGTTATTCGGGAGGTCGGACCGGGCGGGTGCTAGGCCTGCACGTCGATGTGGTACAGCCCCCAGGGGCACTGCGAGAACCGCTCGCTGACCGGCTTGGCCTTGCCCTCCGGGAACTGGTCGGCATCGAACAGCGCCCACAGCGGGCCCAGCCCGCCGAGCGGCAGGGGCTTGCCGTCCAGGTGTGTGGCGACGATGAAGCGCAGGCGCCGCGCTTCGGCCACCGTGATGCTGGGCGCATGGCCGTCGATCGCCCGCAGGACCAGCCGCGCGTCGTGCGGGGCCCCGGCCGCCCGCAGCACCCGCGTCAGCAAGGGGCCCCGCAGCTGGTGCGGCTTGTTGTCGTATTCCAGTGTGGGCTTGATGGCCACCGCATCCATGGCCGTGAGGGCGGCGAAGTCGAAGCTGCGGGCTTTCTCGAAGGCCAGCTTCTGCCGGGCCATCAGCTGGTCCAGCGCGGGGTCGAACGGGCCGCGGTTCGGCTTGCTGATCGCCCCGGTGACGGTGAGCAGGGCCGGCCCGCGGATCGACAGCGCATTGACCTGCGGCTGCGCGAGCGAGGGCAGCGCCGCGCCGGCCATCGCTCCTGCCAGGAAATCTCTCTTGTGCATGCCTCTTCCTCTCAGCGGTGTCAGCGGGACAGCGCTCCCAACGCCCGGCCCAGGTCTTCGCGCAGGTCGTCCACCCCCTCCAGGCCGATGGAGAACCTCACCAGCGCGCCCTTGTGCGGCCACGCCTTGCGCATGGTAGCCATGTCGTAGGGCACCACCAGGCTGACCGGCCCGCCCCAGGAGTACCCCAGCTTGAACAGGCGCAGCGCGTCGCAGAAGGCGTCCACCTGCGCCTGCGCGTACCGCTCGTGGAACACCACCGAGAACAGGCCGGCGGCCAGGCCCGCCTCGCCGCAGCTTTCACGCCAGTGCGCGTGGCCGGGCGAGCCCTCCAGCGCCGGGTGCAGCACCTGCGCGATCTCGGCCCGGCCTTGCAGCCAGCGCGCCAGCTCGCGCGCGGTGGCATCGTGCGCGCGATAGCGCATCTCCAGGCTGGGCAGCGAGCGCAGCACGGCTTCCGCGTCGTTGCCGCCCACCCCCCACCCCAGGCGCATGTGCGTGAGCTTGAGCTGGCGGTGCAGCGCATCGTCGCGGGTCACCACGCTGCCCATGAGCACGTCGCCACCGCCGCTGGGGTACTTGGTCAGGGCCTGCACCACGATGTCGGCGCCCTGTTCGAAACCGCCGAACGCCAGGCCCGCGCCCCAGGTGTTGTCCAGCGCGGTGATGATGCCGCGGTCGCGGCACACCTGCGCCAGGGCGGCCAGCGGCGGGAACTCCATGGTGACGGAGCCCGGGGCTTCCAGCCACGCCAGCCGCGTCCGGGAGCCCAGGAGCGCGGCCAGGGCGGCGGGGTCCATGGGGTCGTAGAGCTTGTGCGTGATGCCCCACTGCTTGAGCTCGCCTTCGGCCAGCGCCTTCGACGGGCCGTAGGCGTTCTCGGGAATCAGCACCTCGTCGCCGGACTTGAGCAGTGCCAGGCTCACGTTGGCGATGGCGGCGAGCCCGCTGGGCAGCAGCAGGCAGTGGTGCCCGCCTTCCAGCGTGGCGATGCGCTCCTCCAGCACGAAGGTGGTGGGCGTGCCGTGCAGGCCGTAGGTGTAGCCGGCCTTGTGCTGCCAGTCGCGCGCCCGCATGGCGGCGACGCTGGCAAAGATGACGGTGGAAGCCTTGTGGACGCCCGGCTGCGGCGCGGCGAAGCCGGACGGCGGCTGGTAGGGGTGGTGGATGAGCTCGGTGGCCTTCGTCATCCGGCCATGGTAGCCGGGCCGCTGCTACAGTGGCCGCATGCTGGTCACCCGCCCGCCCTGCCCTGCGCTGCAGCCCTACGTGCGGCAGCTGTGGGCCTTGTCGCCGGGGGCTGTGCCGACGGCACCCCTGGTGCGCGAGCACGTGCTGCCCACCGGCGATACGCACCTCGCGTTCCGGCTGGGCGGGCCGGCGCTGCGGATCTTTCACGGGCCGCATGACGCGCAAGGGGAGGTGCTGGGCCATGCCGTGGTGGGCGGCGCCCGCAGCTGCTTCCACATCCGTGAGGCCGGTGGCGCCGGCGGGTCCGTGGGCGCGCTGCTCAAGCCGGGCGGCGCACGCGCGCTGCTGGGCGTGCCGGCCGACGCGCTCGCGGGCCGCCACACGCCCCTGGACGCCCTGTGGGGGCCCGGGGCGGCCCGGCTGCTGGACCAGCTGCACGAGGCGGGCGGGCCTCACCTCCAGCTGGACTGGCTGGAAGCCGTGCTGCTGGCACGCGTTGCCCAAGGCGCGGCGGCCCATCCGGCGGTCGCCCTCGCGCTGGCTCGGTTGCGGGGCGGCGCCACGGTCGCCAAGGCGGTCCAGGCCACCGGCCTGAGCCACCGCAGCGTGCTCACGCTGGTCCGGCAGGCGACGGGGCTGGCGCCCAAGGAATACACGCGCGTCCACCGGCTGCAGGCGGTGCTGCGTGCGGCCTCGTGCGCCGACCCGCCGGGCTGGGCCCAGCTCGCACTGCAAGCGGGCTTCAGCGACCAGGCGCATTTCAGCCGTGAGTTCCGGGCCTTCGCCGGCCTCACGCCGCAGGCCTGGCGGCGCGCGGCGCCGCGCCATCCCAGCCACGTGCCCGCACCATCTGCCTGATGTTCAATTTCCTTCAAGACCGGGCCCGGCCACGCCGGTACATTGGCCGCTTTCCCTTCTGGAGACCGCCATGGCCGTCAAGGAACTCTATGCCTACCTCCACGTCGCCGACCCCGTGGCGGCGATCGATTTCTACGCCCGTGCCTTCGGTGCGCGCGAGCTGTTCCGCTTGACAGAGCCCGGCGGACGCATCGGCCATGCCGAGATGGATTTCGAAGGCACCACGCTGATGCTGTCGGGGGAGTACCCCGAGATGGGCATCCAGGGACCGGCAGCGGGCGCGCCCACCAGCGTCACGCTGCACCTGCACGTGGACGATGCCGACCGGCTGATCGCGCGCGCCGTCTCGGAAGGCGCGACCCTGGTGCGGCCTGCGCAGGATCACTTCTACGGCGAGCGCTCAGGCACCGTGCGGGACCCTTTCGGCCACCGCTGGCTGATCGGGCATGCGATCGAGGAGGTCACGCCGGCGGAGATGCAGCGCCGCTACGAGGCGCTATTCAGGTGAGGCGCGGGCCTCAGACCTTCCACTTCTCCAGCAGCTTTTCCGGACCCATGGAGTCGTAGCCCTCGAAGGGCTGGTGGATCCAGGGGTTGGTGGGCAGGTATTCCACCGAGTAGTCGGGCGTGAACTTGGACAGGCCCTTGGTCCAGATCACGGCGCTGCGCAGCTCGGTGATGGGCTTGTAGTTGTTGCGCAGCATGTCGATCACGGCGTTGAGCGTGTGGCCGGAATCGGCCAGGTCGTCGACCAGCAGCACCTTGCCCGCGATCTCGCCCTTGGGCGTGGTGATGTAGCGCGCGATGTCCAGGTGGCCCTGCACCGTGCCGGCCTCGGCGCGGTAGGAGCTGGTGGACATGATGGCCAGCGGCTTGTCGAAGATGCGCGAGAGGATGTCCCCGGGACGCATGCCGCCGCGGGCCAGGCACAGGATGGTGTCGAACTGCCAGCCCGACTGGTGCACCTTGATCGCGAGCTTCTCGATCAGGTTGTGGTACTCGTCGTAGGAGACGTAGAGGTGTTTGCCGTCTTCGGTGAGCATGCGGACTCCGGGAGGGGATTCGGAAAAGTGTGGTCTGACAAGAACGAGCGCCCTACCCGGAATTACCCGTGGAACGGGTGGTGAAGCAGGATGGTGTGATCGCGGTCGGGGCTGGTGGACACCACGTGGATGGGCACGCCGGTGGTCTCCTGGATGCGCTGCAGGTACAGGCGGGCGTTGGCCGGCAGGTCCTCGTAGCGCGTCACGCCCACGGAGCTTTCCGTCCAGCCCGGAATTGACTCGTAGATCGGCTTGCAACGCGCAATGTCGTCCGCCCCCATGGGCAGGATGTCGATGCGCTCGCCGTCGAGCTCGTATCCCGTGCACAGCTGCAACTCGGGCAGGCCGTCGAGCACATCGAGCTTGGTGATGCACAGACCCGTCAGGCCGTTGACCTGCGCCGAGCGCTTGAGCAGCGCGGCGTCGAACCAGCCGCAGCGGCGCGAGCGGCCGGTGGTGACGCCTTTTTCGGCCCCCACGGTGGACATGTGCCAGCCGGGTGTGCCTTCGGTTTCCCAGTCGAGCTCGGTGGGGAACGGGCCACCGCCCACGCGCGTGCAGTAGGCCTTGGTGATGCCCAGCACGTAGTGCAGCAGTTGCGGGCCCACGCCGGCACCCGCGGCGGCGTTGCCGGCCACGCAGTTGCTGGAGGTCACGAACGGGTAGGTGCCGTGATCGATGTCGAGCAAGGTGCCCTGCGCGCCCTCGAACAGCAGATTGACGCCGGCCTTGTGTGCCTCGTTGAGCTCGCGCGACACGTCGGCGATCATGGGTTTGAGCGCTTCGGCCTGGCGCATGGCCTCGGCGTACACCGGCTCGAACTGGATGGCGCCGCCCTTCATGTAGGGCGCGATCTTGTCGTCCCAGGCCATGTCGGCCGAATGCAGGTACGTGGTCAGCACATGGTTGTGCAGATCCAGCAGCTCGCGCAGCTTGGTCGCGAAGCGTTCGGGGTATTTCAGGTCCTGCACGCGCAGGGCGCGGCGGGCGATCTTGTCCTCGTAGGCCGGGCCGATGCCGCGGCCGGTGGTGCCGATCTTCTCGGTGCCGCCCTGCTCGCGCGCGGCTTCACGGGCCACGTCCAGCGCGGCGTGGAAGGGCAGGATCAGCGGGCAGGCTTCGGAGATGCGCAGGCGCGAACGCACCTCGACACCGGCCTTTTCCAGGCCTTCGATCTCTTCAAAGAGCTTGGCGGCCGAGAGCACCACGCCGTTGCCGATGTAGCACTTGACGCCGGGGCGCATGATGCCGCTGGGGATGAGGTGCAGCGCGGTCTTGACGCCGTTGATCACCAGGGTGTGGCCGGCGTTGTGGCCGCCCTGGAAGCGCACCACGCCCTGCGCCATCTCGGTCAGCCAGTCGACCAGCTTGCCCTTGCCTTCGTCGCCCCACTGGGTGCCGACCACGACCACGTTGCGACCAGTTGTCTTGTTCATTCCAAAAGTCCGGGGAAAAGAAGGTTCTACAGGGGGCGCACGGTCCAGCCGGCACCCTGGGCGACGAGTTCGCGGTCGCAGTGGAATTCGTCCACTTCGCTCTCATGGCCAGGCAGCACGCAGACCACGGTCTCGCCCTGGCGGCGCAGCTCGGCGATGGCGGCGCGCAGCGCGGGCTGCTCGCCCCAGGGTGCGCGGATCGCTGCCTTGAGCGGGCGCCTGGCCACCACGCCCACCAGTTCGCGCACGTCGAGCGAGAAGCCCACCGCGGGCCGGTTGCGGCCGAACACGGCGCCCACCTCGTCGTAGCGGCCGCCGCGCACCAGCGCATCGCTGGCGCCGGGCGTGTAGATGCCGAACCGCACGCCGCTGTAGTAGGCGTACCCGCGCAGGTCGGCCAGGTCGAAGCTCATGGCCGCGCCGTCCAGGTGGCCGGCCAGCCACTTCAAATTCGATAGCGCCTCCCGCACGGCAGGCGCGGGCTGCAGGCACTTTTCGGCCTCATCCAGCACCTTGGCATCGCCATACAGCGAGACCAGCGCCGCGAGGCCCTCGCGCGAGTGCGAAGGGAAGTTCCTGGTGAGCGAGGCCAGCGCGCTCGCATCCTTGGCCGCCAGGGCGGCATGGACCTGGCCCAGCACCTGGGCATCCACCGGCACGCCGGCCAGCAGCGATCGCACGATGCGGGCATCGGCCAGGTCCACCGTGAGCGGGCCGACCTGGGTGGCCTTCAGGCAGTCCAGCGCCAGCAGCAGCGCCTCGAGGTCGGCCTCCAGGCCGGCATGGCCGTAGATCTCGGCGCCGAACTGCAGCGGCTCGCGGGTGGCGTGCGGCCGGTCGGGCCGGGTGTGCAGGACCGGGCCGCAGTAGCACAGGCGGGCCACGCCTTGCCGGTTGAGCAGGTGGGCGTCGATGCGGGCGACCTGGGGGGTGGTGTCGGCCCGCAGGCCCATCATGCGGCCGGAGAGCTGGTCCACCAGCTTGAAGGTCTGCAGGTCCAGGGCCTCGCCCGTGCCCGTGAGCAGCGACTCGAGGTGCTCCAGCAGCGGCGGCATCACCAGCTCGTAGCCGTAGCCCCGGGCGGTGTCCAGCAGTTCACGCCGCAGTTCTTCGATGTGCCGGGCCTCGGAAGGCAAAACATCGGCGATGTGATCCGGCAGGACCCAGGCGGACATGGAAAAGGGGGAGGCTGTTAAAAACGGTATTTTACCGGGGCCCATCCCCCGGTTCGCCCGCCCCGGCCGCTCAGCCGGCCAGCCAGAGCAGCAACAGCCCCAGCAGCACGCTGCACAGCCCGAAGAAGCGCAGCTGCCCGTCGCGCAGCGAGAGCAGCCGCTGGAACGTGCGGCGCCAGGCACCCGGCGCGATCAGGGGCAGCAGGCCCTCGAACACCAGCACCAGGGCCAGCGCGGCCCAGAACAGCTCGCTGTCCAACCGGCGCCCTAGCGACGGGGCGCGGCCGCGGCCCCCGCAGCGCCTGCGCCGCCGCCGCCCGAGCCGGTGCCCCGGAAGGTGCGGAAGAACTCGGAACTGGACGGGTCCAGCACCATCACGTCGCCCTTCTTGTTGAAGCTGTTCCGGTAGGCCTCGAGGCTGCGGTAGAACTGCGCGAACTGCGGGTCGCGCCCGAAGGCCTCGCCATAGATGGCGGTGGCCTGGGCGTCGCCCTCGCCGCGCACCTTCTGCGCGTCGCGGTAGGCGTTGGCCACCGTGACCTCGCGCTGGCGGTCCGCATCGGCGCGGATCTTCTCGCCCTCGGCCGCGCCGGTGGAGCGCAGCTCGTTGGCCACGCGCTTGCGCTCGGCCTCCATGCGGCGGTAGACCGACTCGGTGATGGACTCGGCGTAGTCGGCGCGGGTCATGCGAACGTCGGTGATGTCGATGCCCCAGTTGCGGCTGCGCACGCTCTCGAGCACCTCGCGCCGCACGTCCTGCATCAGCTGGTCACGGCGGGTGGCGATCAGCTCGCGAACGGTCCGCTTGCTGATCTCCTCCTGGAAGGCATTGCGCACCACGCGCGCGAGCTGGTTGGCGCCGGCCTGCTCGTCCAGCCCGATGGCGCGGATGTAGGCCGACGGGTCGACGATGCGCCAGCGCACGAACCAGTCGATCACCAGCCGCTGCTTCTCGGCCGTGAGCATGGGCTCGGTGTCGTTGCTGTCCAGCGTGAGCAGCCGCTTGTCCAGGTAGGTCACGTTCTGGAACGGGGGCGGCAGCTTGAAGTTGAGGCCGGGCTCGGTGATGACTTCCTTGATCTGGCCCAGGGCATAGACCACGCCGAACTGGCGCTGGTCCACGACGAACAGCGTGGAGCTGAGCAGCGCCAGCGCCACCAGCAGGGAGGAGACGATGAATCCGATTCTGTTCATGGCGGTTCCGTTCAGCGCGTCTCGCGCTCACGGCTGCGCGAGTTGTCGCGCGCCCGGGCGTCGTTGGAGAGGGCCGGCGGCGCCGACGAGGAAGGCAGGCCGTTGGCCTGCGCGGCAGCGTCGGGCGCCGCGGCCACGCCGCCTTGCGCCACCTGCTGCATGATCTTGTCCAGGGGCAGGTACAGCAGGTTGGAGCCCTGGCGGGAATCGACCAGCACCTTGGTCACGTTGCTGTAGACCTGCTGCATGGTCTCCAGGTAGAGCCGGTCGCGCGTCACCTGCGGCGCCCGGGCGTACTCGGCCTGGATCAGCCGGAAGCGCTGCGCATCGCCCTGCGCCTGCGCCACGATCCTGGCCTTGTAGCCCTGCGCCTCCTCGGTCAGCCGCGCCGCAGCGCCGCGCGCCCGCGGGATCACGTCGTTCGCATAGGCCTGCGCCTCGTTCTTGGCGCGCTCGCGCTCCTGCCCGGCGCGGAGCACGTCGTCGAAAGCGGCCTGCACTTGCTCGGGCGGCCGCACGCCGCCCTGCTGGAGGTTGATGCCGACGACTTCGACGCCGACGTTGTAGCGGTCCAGGATGCTCTGCATGAGCGCGCGAACGCGCGAGCCGATCTGCTCGCGCTCTTCGCCCAGGGCGGCGTCCATGCGCATCTTGCCGACCACTTCGCGCACGGCCGATTCGGCGGCCTGCACCACGGCGTCGCCAGGGTTCTTGCTCTCGAACAGCCAGGCGCGGGCGTCCGACAGCCGGTACTGCACGGCGAACTTGATCTCGACGATGTTCTCGTCCTCGGTCAGCATGGCCGACTCGCGCAGGCCGGTGGCCTTGATGACGCTGTCGCGGCCGATGTCGACCGAGCGGATCTGGGTCACGTAGACCACTTCATGGCGCTGGATGGGGTACGGCAGCCGCCAGTTGAAGCCGGCGCCCACCGTGGACTTGTAGCGGCCGAACTGGGTGATCACGGCCTGCTGGCCTTCCTGCACGATGAAGAAGCCGGTGCCCAGCCAGATCAGCACGGCCACCGCGGCGATCAGCCCCACGCCGATGCCGGCGCTCTTCATGTCGGGCTGGAAGTTGCCACCGCCCCCGCCGCCATCGGGGGGGCGACGGCCCCGGTTGCCGCCGAACAGGCCGCCGAGCTTGCGGTTGAAGTCGCGCCAGAGTTCGTCCAGGTCCGGGGGGCCCTGGTTGGGACCCTTGGGCCCTTCCGGCCGGCCTGGGTCGGGCCGGTTGTTGTTCTCGGACTTGCTGTCATCCCCGCCCCGGCCCCAGCGCGGGTCGTTCAGGTTGAACATGCCCCGCAGGCGGCCCTTGAGCCCTGCCGCCAGGCTGGGTAGGTGGAGATTCATGTGCGCTTGGTTCTCTTTGTTACGTCCCGGCATTGTGCCCAATCAGGCAAGTGACTCGTGCAAGTGGGGGGTCTGGGATGAAGGGGCATTGCCGCCCTGGCGCTGGCTGACCTGCCCGGCCAGTTCACGCCGCAGGGCCGGCAGCCCTTCCGCCGTGCGGCCGCTGACGAACAGGCGGGGCACGGGGATGCCGTCGAGCTCGAAGACATCGCTGGCCTGGCGCGGCCGCTGGGAGGGCTCCAGCGCGTCGGTCTTGTTGAACACCAGGACCTGCGGCACCTCGCCGGCGCCGATCTCCTGGAGCACCCGCTGCACCTCCGCGATCTGCTCGGGGTAGTGGGGGTTGGCCGCATCCACCACGTGCAGCAGCAGGTCGGCATCGGCCGCCTCCTGCAGGGTGGCCTGGAAGGCGTCGATCAGGCCGTGGGGCAGGTCGCGGATGAACCCGACCGTGTCGGACAAGGAGACCGAACGGCCGCCGCCCTCCACCTCGCCGAGGTAGAGCTGGCGGGTCGTGGTGTCCAGCGTGGCGAACAGCTGGTCGGCCGCATAGGCGCGCGCCTTGACCAGCGCGTTGAACAGGGTGGACTTCCCGGCGTTGGTGTACCCCACCAGCGAGATGTTGAAGGCGCCCTGCCGCTCGCGCTGGCGGCGCTGGGTGTGCCGCTGCTTCTTGACCTTTTCCAGCCGCTCGCGCGTGCGCTTGATGGCGTCGCCGATCATCCGGCGATCGAGTTCGATCTGCTTTTCACCCGGGCCGCCGCGCTGGCCGGCGCCGCCGGTCTGGCGCTCCAGGTGGGACCAGCGCCGCACCAGGCGGGTGCTGAGGTACTGCAGGCGCGCCAGTTCGACCTGCAGCTTGCCCTCGTGGCTGCGGGCGCGCTGGGCGAAGATCTCCAGGATCAGCAGGGTGCGGTCGTTCACCGGGCGGTCCAGGTGGCGCTCCAGGTTGCGCTGCTGCGCGGGGCTGAGCGACTGGTCGAACAGGATCTCGGTGGCGCCGGTCTCCTCGGCCAGCGCCTTGATCTCGTCGGCCTTGCCGCTGCCGATGAACAGGGCGGCGTCGGGCGCCTTGCGCTTGCAGGTGACGCGCGCCACGGGGTGGAGTCCGGCCGTCTGGGCCAGCAGGCCCAGCTCTTCCAGCCCGACGTCGAAATGGGGAAGTCCCAGGTCCACCCCTACGAGGATGGCGGGAGCGGCGGGACGGTCTTGCGGGTGGGACAAACTAGGGAATCCGGGGCTTCAGGGATTGAACACGCCCGGTACTCAGGACAAGCGCCGCGCGCTCGCTGTCAGCTCGCGGCGGTTTCGCTGCCTTCGGCCGTGGAGAAGTTCACGGCGCGGCCGGGGACGATGGTGGAGATGGCGTGCTTGTAGACCATCTGCGTCACGGTATTGCGCAGGAGCACAACATACTGGTCGAAGGACTCGATCTGTCCCTGGAGCTTGATGCCGTTGACCAGGTAGATCGACACCGGCACATGCTCGCGACGCAGGGTGTTGAGGAAGGGGTCTTGTAGTAGCTGCCCTTTGTTGCTCACGATATTGCTCCGTGTTCTCGAAAATGTTGTTGGAATCTGCACCTTACCACAGCAACACAGCCGTGCAAGTAGGCCAATGCCGATAACCCGGCCTACTTGGGCCCGGGTTTTGCTTCTTCAAGGGGGACGCCCTACTCTTTGTCGGCGTAGGGGTTTTTCGAGGTCTTCATCTCGATGCGCAGCGGCGTGCCGATGAGGTTGAATTCCTTGCGGAACCGCCCCTCCAGGAAGCGCTTGTAGGCATCGGTGACGTGCTCCAGCGAGTTGCCGTGCACCACGATCACGGGCGGGTTCATCCCACCCTGGTGCGCATAGCGCAGCTTGGGCCGGAACATGCCCGCCCGCTTGGGCGACTGGAACTGCACCGCCTCCAGCAGCAGCCGGGTGAGCACCGGCGTGGGCATCTTCACCATGGCCGACTTGTGCGCCTGGCCAATGGAGGTCCAGACCGGGCCGAGGCCCTGCCGCTTCTTGGCCGAGATGTAGTGCAGCGGCGCGAACTTCAGGAAGGCCAGGCGGGATTCCACCTGCCGCTCCACCTGCTGGCGGCCGTAGTCATCGACCGCGTCCCACTTGTTGATCGCGATCACCACCGCCCGGCCGCTTTCCAGGATGTAGCCGGCGATGTGCGCGTCCTGGTCGGTCACGCCCTGGGTGGCGTCGAGCAGCAGCAGCACGACGTTGGCCGACTCGATGGCCTGCAGCGTCTTGACCACCGAGAACTTCTCGATGGCCCCGAACACCCGGCCCTTGCGCCGCAGGCCGGCGGTGTCGATCAGCTCGAACTTCTGGCCGCCGCGCTCGAACGGCACCGAGATGGCGTCGCGCGTGGTGCCAGGCAGGTCGAACGCGACCAGCCGCTCCTCGCCCAGCCAGGTGTTGATCAGGGTGGACTTGCCCACGTTGGGGCGCCCGGCCACCGCCAGCTTGATGACGCCGGTGTCCGCAGCCTCCTCTTCCTCCTCGTCGGGCAGGTTCAGGGGCGCCAGCGCCAGGTCCACCAGGCTGCGGATCCCCTGCCCGTGCGCCGCCGAGACGGCGTGCACCTCGCCCAGCCCCAGCTCGTAGAACTCCGTCAGCTGCACGCCCTCGGTCATGCCCTCGGCCTTGTTGGCCGCCAGCACCGTGGGCTTGCCCAGCTTGCGCAGGTAGTTGGCGATGTCATGGTCCTGCGCGGACAGGCCGCCCCGGGCATCGACCACGAACACCACCACGTCGGCCTCGGCCACGGCCTGGCGGGTCTGCTTGGCCATCTCCATGTAGATGCCGCTCTCGGCCGTGGGCTCGAAGCCGCCGGTGTCGATGACGATGAACTCGCGCTTGCCCTGCCGGGCGTTGCCGTAGTGGCGGTCGCGGGTGAGGCCGGCGAAATCGGCCACGATGGCGTCGCGGCTCTTGGTGAGCCGGTTGAACAGGGTCGACTTGCCGACGTTGGGGCGGCCCACCAGGGCCATGACTGGCTTCATGGTGGGAAGTCGCCCGTCAGTTCGGCGCGAAGCCGTAGACCCCGCCCGCGCGGGTGACCAGCACCAGCGTGCTGCCGGCCATCACCGGCGCCGCCACCACGGCCGAGCCGTCGGTCGGCAGGCGGTTGAGCACCCGGCCGTCGTCGCGCGAGAGCAGGTGCAGGAAGCCGGCGCTGTCGCCCACGGCCACCGAGCTGCCCACCACCAGGGGCGCGGACAGGCCGCGGTGCAGGAACTTGTCGTTGACCCAGGCGCGCTCGCCGTTGCTGCGCTGCCAGGCCACCACCTTGCCGTCGCTTTCGGTGCCGATCACGAAGCGGTCGTCGCCATGCACGCCCTCGGCGCCGTTGGCCGGGCGTGACCACAGCAGGTTGCCGCGGCTGGCGTTGACGCAGCCCACGGCGGCCTGGAAGGCACGCGCGCAGACGGAGTCACCGACGCGGCTGACCCGGCCCACCAGGTCCACCAGGCGCTCGATGTCATTGGTGCCGCGCGGCGTGGCGATCGGCGCCTCCCAGCGGATGCTGCCGTTGGCGGGGTTCAGCCCCGCCAGCCGCCCGGCCTGGCCGGCCACCAGGGTGTCACCCACGGCCAGCATCACGCCGGCTTGGCGCAGCACCAGCGGCTCGCCGGGGCGTGACTGGGTCCACAGCTTGCGGCCGGACTGGCCGTCGAAGGCGGAAACCGAACGGTCGCCGGCCAGCACGAACACGCGGCCTCCGGCGACGAAGGGAGCGGTGTAGGCCTGGGCGGGCAGCTGCTGGCGCCACAGCACCTTGCCGGCGGACAGCGCCACGACTTCGTTGCCGCGCGTGACCACGGCCGCCGTGCTGCCGTCGCTGCCCACGCCGGCCGCGAGCGGGGCGCCCGCGCTGGCGCGCCAGACGTCCCGGCCCGTGGCCGCGTCCAGCAAGGCCACCGTGCCGTCGCTGGACGCCACGGCCACCGTATTGCCGGCCACGGTAGCCGCCAGCGGCAGCGCCACCTCGCCGATGCGGGCGTTCCAGGCCTGGCGCACCGCCACTGACGCCGGGTTGGGCGGCAGTTCCGCCGGCTTGGGCTTCTCGGGACCGCCGCCGAAGAGGTTGGGCAGGGAGGGCAGCATGGAGCAGCCGCCCAGGGTTGCTATCAAAACAAGAGCACCTAGCGCACGACCGGAGCGGGCTACAGCCCGATTCAATGCTTGGGTCATGACTTCGCCGTCCCGGCCGTGGCAGCGGCCTTGGGGTCCACGCCCATGGCGTTGAGCTTGACCTCGAGCAGGCGGCGGTACTCGGCGCGCTCGTCCAGGCCCTGGTAGGCCTTGGTGTACTCGGCCTTGGCCTGGTCCTTGCGCCCCTGCAGCAGGTGGATGTCGCCGCGGCGGTCGGCGGCCAGGGCCTCGAATTCCGGCGGGAACTTGCCGCC
The DNA here is from genome assembly GCA_964652405.1 of uncultured Ramlibacter sp. Taxonomy (GTDB): domain Bacteria; phylum Pseudomonadota; class Gammaproteobacteria; order Burkholderiales; family Burkholderiaceae_C; genus Ramlibacter. Next base: position 1,985 of record CAZZAW010000004.1, on the reverse strand, counting down.
CAGGTGCTTCATGGCCTCGTCGTAGGCCTTGGCTTCCACGTGCAGGGCCGCCAGGCGCAGGCGGGCCACCGCCTGGTAGCCCGGGTCGGAAGCCTTGTCGGCCACCCACGCCAGCGCTGCCTTGGCCGCGTCGGCGTTGCCCTTGTCGGCCGCCACCTTGGCGGCCAGCAGGCCGGCCTGCGGCGCGAAGACGGTGCGGCCGAACTTGTCCTTCAGGTCGGCGAAGGCGCGGTTCACGCGGTCGGCGTCCCCGGCCTGCGCGGCGCGCTCCACCTCGTCGAACAGCGCCGAGGCCTGCACGGCCTGGGTGCGCTGCCAGTACTGCCAGCCGTTGTAGGCCGCGACAGTGCCGAACACGGCGATCAGCACCCAGGTGATGAAGTTGCCGTAGGTGTTCCAGAAGTGCTTGAGCTGGTCAAGCTGCTCCTGTTCTTCGAGGTCGAGGTGTTTTGCCATGCGGGGTTGCCTGTGAAGCAGCCTGAGATTGTAGTTAGCCCCTGAGCTGTCCCGCCCAGCTCGCGGCCTGCGCCAGCGGCTTGCGCTCCTGCGCGCCGCCGCCCTCACGCAGCGGCTTGACGGTCACCTCGCCCGCGGCCACCTCGTCGGGGCCGAAGACGAGCGCGAAACGGGCGCCGCTGGCGTCCGCCTTCTTGAACTGCGACTTGAGGCTGGCCAGCCCCTCGGGCCCTGCCCCGTGCTGCAGCACCTGCACGCCGGCCTCGCGCAGCGCTTCCAGTGCCGCCATCACGGCCGCGGGCGCCACCCCGGGCGCCACCACGGCATAGGCATCCGGCGCGCCGCCCGGCACGGGCAACCCCAGCTCCTTGATCAGGAGCAGCAGGCGCTCGATGCCCAGCCCGAAGCCCACGGCCGGCGCCGGGTTGCCGCCCAGCTGGCCGATCAGGCCGTCGTAGCGGCCGCCGCCGCACACCGTGCCCTGCGAGCCGAGCTGGTCGGTCACCCACTCGAACACGGTGAGGTTGTAGTAGTCCATGCCGCGCACCAGGCGCGGGTTGATGCGGTAGGCCAGGCCCACCGAATCCAGCACCGCACGCACCGCGTCGAAGTGCGCGCGGGATGCGTCGCCCAGGAAGTCCATCAGCTGCGGCGCGCCCTCGACCAGGGCCTGCATCGCCGGGTTCTTGCTGTCCAGGATGCGCAGCGGGTTGCTGTGCAGGCGGCGGCGCGCGTCCTCGTCCAGCGAGGCGGCATGCTGCTCGAAGTAGCGCACCAGGGCCTCGCGGTGGGCGTTGCGCTCGGCCGGCTGGCCCAGGCTGTTGAGCTCCAGCCGGACATGCTGCCCTTCGGCCAGGCCCAGCTCGCGCCAGAGCGCGCGGGCGACCAGGATCATCTCGGCATCGACGTCCGGCCCCGCCAGGCCCAGGGCCTCCACGTCCAGCTGGTGGAACTGCCGGTAGCGGCCCTTCTGCGGCCGTTCGTGGCGGAACATGGGCCCCAGGGTCCACAGCCGCAGCGGGCCGTTGTACAGGGCGTTGTGCTCGATCATGGCGCGCACGATGCCGGCCGTGGCCTCCGGCCGCAGCGTGAGCCGGTCCCCGTTCATGGCATCGGTGAAGGAATACATCTCCTTCTCCACGATGTCGGTCACCTCGCCCAGGCCACGCACGAACAGGGCCGTGGGCTCCACGACGGGCGTGACGACGTACTGGTAGCCGTAGCGCGCGAGCACGCGCCGCACCACGTCCTCGAAGTGCTGCCAGAGCGCGGAATCGGGCAGGTTCTCCTTGCGCGGCACGCTGCCGGGCAGGATGTCGTTCATGCCTTTGACGGCACTCAGTTTCTCGGCCATGGGGTGGTTCTTCGATCAGGCGGACTCGGCGACCTGGCCGAAGCGCTTCTCGATGTAGTTCTCGACGATCTGGTGGAACTCGGTGGCGATGTGCTCGCCGCGCAGCGTCATGGCCTTCTGGCCGTCGATGAACACCGGCGCGGCCGGCGCCTCGCCGGTGCCCGGCAGGCTGATG
>CAZZAW010000003.1:0-29597 GCA_964652405.1 uncultured Ramlibacter sp. | reverse complement strand
CCAAGAACGCGGTGCTCAACCAGGTCGAGTACGTGGTGCTGGACGAGGCCGACCGCATGCTGGACATCGGCTTCCTGCCGGACCTGCAGCGCATCCTGTCGTACCTGCCCAAGCAGCGCACCACGCTGCTGTTCTCGGCCACCTTCTCGCCCGAAATCAAGCGCCTGGCCAACAGCTACCTCAACGACCCCATCACGATCGAGGTGGCGAGGCCCAACGAAACCGCCTCCACGGTCGAGCAGCGCTTCTACAGCGTGCCCGACGATGACAAGCGCCGCGCGCTCAAGCAGATCGTTCGCCAGCGCGGCATCAGCCAGGCCTTCGTCTTCGTCAACAGCAAGCTGGGCTGCGCGCGGCTGGCCCGCTCGCTCGAACGCGACGGGCTCAAAACCACGGCCCTGCACGGCGACAAGAGCCAGGACGAGCGGCTCAAGGCGCTGGCAGCGTTCAAGGCGGGCGAGGTCGACCTGCTGGTGGCCACCGACGTGGCCGCGCGCGGGCTGGACATCAAGGACGTGCCCGCGGTCTTCAACTTCGACGTGCCCTTCAACGCCGAGGACTACGTGCACCGCATCGGCCGTACCGGCCGGGCCGGCGCCTCCGGGCTGGCCGTGACCTTCGTCTCCAACACCGACGGCCGGCTGGTCGCCGACCTGGAGAAGCTGCTGAAGAAGAAGGTCGAGCTCGAAGCCATCGAGTACGAGGAAGACCGCCCGCGCGGCCGCATCAACGACGGCCGCCGCACCTGGCGCGAACACGGCGAGACCGGCGACCCGCGCGACGTGCTGGACCAGCCGCGCGAACGGGGCCCGCGGCGGGACGCCCGGCCCGCCCCGGCGCCGCGCGATCCCTTCTTCGAGCAGCCCTACCAGCCGCCCGAGACCGACGCGCCCCCCGCCTGGGAAACCGCGGCCAAGCCGGCCGGCAACCGCGTCTCGGCCAACATCAAGACCAAGCGCAAGCTGCCCGCGCTGTTCAAGAGCTCCTGATCACTCGCCGGGCGCCTGCGCCTGCTCGCACTGCACCTGCACCAGCTCGCCGGTGTCCAGCCGCCAGGCACTCAGGCAGCCGCCCCAGACGCAGCCGGTGTCCAGGGACAGGATGTCCGCCCGCTGCACGAATCCCAGGGTGGACCAGTGGCCGAAAGCGATGCGTACGCCGGCCGTCCTGCGGCCCGGCACGTCGAACCAGGGCATGAAGCCCTCGGGCGCGTCCTGCAAGCCGCCTGAAGCCTTGAGGTTCATCACGCCCTCGGGCGTGCAGTAGCGCAGTCGCGTGAGCGCATTCACGATGACCCGCAGCCTCGCCGCCCCGGCGAGCGCATCGTCCCAGCTCGCGGGCTCGTTGCCGTACATCTGCGCCAGGAAGTCCGTCAGCTGCGCGCCCCGCAGCACGGTCTCCACCTCGGCCGCCAGCGCCAGGGTCTGCGCCAGGTCCCACTGGGGCAGCACCCCGCCATGCACCATCAGCAGGCCGTGGGCATGCAGGGCCATGCGCTGGTGGCGCAGCCAGTCCAGCAGGGCCGCGCGGTCGGGCGCCTGCAGGACTGTGTCCAGGGTGTCATTCCGGTGCTGGGCCCGGCTGCCGTGGGCCACCGCCAGCAGGCTGAGGTCATGGTTGCCGAGCAGGCAGTCCGCCGCGCCGCCATAGGCGGCCACCCGCCGGAGCACCGCCGCCGACTCGGGGCCGCGGTTCACCAGGTCTCCCAGCAGCACCAGGCGGTCGCGGCTGGGCGAGAACGCGATCTTTTCCAGCAGGCGGCCCAGCGCGGCGTCGCAGCCTTGCACGTCACCGATCAGATAAAGTGCCATGGTGTCCGATTCTCCCCGCTCTCCATGGACTTCCTGCTGATCGCGCTGTTGACGCTGCTCAATGGCGTGTTCGCGATGTCCGAGCTGGCGCTGGCCTCCAGCCGCAAGGCCCGCCTGGTGGCCATGGCCGATGCGGGCGACGGCGGCGCCGCCACCGCGCTCAGGCTGCTGGACCACCCCACCCAGTTCCTCTCCACCGTGCAGGTGGGCATCACCTCCATCGGCGTCCTCAACGGCATCGTGGGCGAGGCGGCTTTCAGCGCCGGCCTGGCGGCCTGGCTGCAGGGCTTCGGCATGTCGCCGCGCGGTTCCGCGATCACGGCCACCGGCATCGTGGTCGCCCTGATCACCTTCGTCACCATCATCTTCGGCGAGCTGGTGCCCAAGCGCATCGGACAGCTCTACCCCGAGGCGGTGTCGCGCCTGGTGGCCCGGCCCATGGCCTGGCTGGCGCGCGCCGCAGGGCCCTTCGTGAAGCTGCTGTCGGCCACCACGCAGGCTGTCCTCAAGCTGCTGCGCATCGACACCGCCCTGGCGCGCGGCATGACCGAGGAGGAGATCGAGCACAGCCTGGAGGAGGGCGTGGACGCCGGGGTGATCGAGCGCCAGGAGCGCCAGATGGTGCAGAACGTGTTCCAGCTGGACGACCGGCCGCTCACCTCGATGATGGTGCCGCGCTCCGACATCGAATGGATGGATGCCGCCCTGCCGGTGGCCGACTGCCTGCGCCAGGCCGGCCAGGGGGGCGCCCATTCCTGGTACCCCGTCTGCCGCGGCTCGCTGGACGACGTGCTGGGCATCGTCAGCGTGGCTCGGCTGCTGTCGCTGGGGCCGGACCACGAAGGCACGGTGGAGGCGCACGTGGCGCCGGCCTCGTTCGTGCCGGAAACGCTCACGGGCATGGAGCTGCTGGAGCAGTTCCGGGCGCACTCGGGCCGGCTGGTCTTCGTGGTCGACGAGTACGGCGTGGTGCAGGGCCTCATCACGCCGCGCGACCTGCTGGAGGCGATCACCGGCGAGCTCAAGCCCGGGGTGCAGGCCGACGCCTGGGCCACGCAGCGCGACGACGGCTCCTGGCTGCTGGACGGCCTGATGCCCGTGGCCGAGCTCAAGGCCCGCCTGGAGATCCGCGAACTGCCCGAGGAAGGCCGCGGCCGCTACAACACGGTGGCCGGCCTGCTGATGGCGGTGTCGGGCCACCTGCCGGCGGTGGGCGAACGCATCGCGTGCGGCGACTGGAACTTCGAGGTGGTGGACCTGGACGGCAAGCGCATCGACAAGGTCCTGGCCACGCGCGGCGCGGAAGAGGAGGAGACCCATGTCTGAGGGGGTGTATTACGAGCGGCCCGTGCTGCTGAACCGGGACAAGCACCGGCAGCTCAGGATCCAGCCGAGCACCGGCTTCGGCTTCGCGCGCAAGGCCAACTCGCTGTACCTGGCCGGGGTGGAATTCAACGAGGCCTGCAAGGAGTTCGCGATCGTGTTCACCCGCCTGGGCGGCGGGCGGGTGGGGCCGGTGGCGATGCTCGGCCTGCGAGCCCGCGAGAACCTGTTCGTGGACGACCAGGAGCGCTGGACCGCGCAGTACATCCCGGCCTTCGTGCGCCGCTACCCCTTCGTCCTGGCGGACCTGCCGGGCGACCAGATGGGTGTGTGCATCGACGAGGCTTTCGCCGGGCTGAACACGCGCGAAGGCGAACCCCTGTTCGACTCTCAGGGCCAGGACACGCCCTACCTGCGCGGGGCGCTGGAGTTCCTGCAGGAGTACCAGAAGGAGTACCTGCGGACCGAGGCGTTCTGCCGGCGGCTCGAGGAAGCCGGGCTGCTGATGGAGATGAAGGCCCGTGCCGACCTGGTCGACGGCCGCACCTTCACGGTGGGCAGCCTGCTGGTGGTGGATGAAGCCAAGCTGGCGGCCCTGCCCGATGCGCAGGCGCTGGCCCTGTTCCGCTCGGGTGACCTGCACCTGGTGTCCATGCACCTGCTGTCGCTGTCCAACATGCGCAAGCTGGTGGACCGCATGGCCCAGCGGCAGAGTCCGCTGCAGCCGGCGCCGCGGCCGCTCGCCTAGGCGCGGCGCGCGGACTGGGCAGGGGGTTCGGCGGCGAAGCGCGAGCTGTCGATCACTTCCACCGAGCCGTCGGCGACCAGGCGCTCCAGCAGCCGGTCCAGCCGCTCGGGCGAGACCCGGGTGTGGTTCACCATCCAGCTGCGGTTCACGGGACGGTTGCTCATGAGGGACAGCAGGCGCAGCACGTCGGCGGTGCGCTGCGAGGAGGGCAGCGTGGGCCAGTGCCGAAGGCGGTAGATCAGGCCGTCGCCCGGGGCAGGCTCGGGCTCGGAGCGGAAGCCCGAATCCGACCGCAGCTCCGAAAACGAGGTGCTGGTGCGGCGGGCCAGCTGGCACAGGGCCTCATAGACCTTGCCCATGGCACGCTCCCCGACGACGACCCTTGTTCATGGGGCCAGTGTCGGGCGCGCCCTGGTGGCAGCCCTAGGGAAAGCAGACGACGCCCCTAGGCGGTTTTCCTAACCCAAAAGCTAGGCTTCCAGCTGCAGCTGCTGCAAAAGGTAGAGCTTTTGGTAAAGCCCCTGCTCTTTTTGCATGAGTTCTTCGTGGGTGCCGAGTTCGGCGATCCGGCCATGGCTGAGCACCACGATGCGGTCGGCCTGGCGCACGGTGGACAGGCGGTGGGCGATCGCCACCACGGTCACCTGGCCGTGCAGGCCGGCCAGGGCCTGCTGGATGGCCTGCTCCGTGTCCGAATCCACGTGCGAGGTGGCCTCGTCCAGGAACAGGATGCGGGGCTGGCCGGCCAGGGCGCGGGCGATCGCCACCAGCTGCTTCTGTCCTACCGAGAGACGGGCACCGCCTTCGCCCAGGGGCGTGTCGTAGCCGTGCTCCAGCGACGCGATGAAGTCGTGCACGTGCGCGGCGCGCGCGGCCGCCTCGATGCGAGCCGGGTCCAGGTTGCGGCCCATGTCGATGTTCTCGCGGGCCGTGGCGGCCATCAGGAAGGGTTCCTGAGGCACCAGGCCGATGCTGTCGCGGAAATGGTCTTCCGGGATGCTGGCCAGCGGCTGGCCGTCGATGCGCAGGCTGGCGGCCGGCGCGGCATAGAACCGCAGCAGCAGGGCCAGCAGGGTGGTCTTGCCGCTGCCGGTCGGGCCGACGATGCCGTGGAAGCTGCCGGGCGCCATCTGCAGCGTGATGCCCTGCAGGACCGGCCGGCCCGGCAGGTAGCCGAAGTCCAGTGCCTGGATGTCGATCGCGCCCTGCGTGATGCGGCCTTCGCCGGCCGCATCGGCGCCCGGGGCCTCCTGCAGCAGCGCATGGACCCGCGCCGCCCCCACCAGCGACTGCTGCAGCTGCGAGAACTGCATGGTGATCTGCGTGAGCGGCTCCATGACGCGGGAGATGTAGCTGATGAAGGCATAGAGGACGCCGACCTCCAGCGCGCCGGGCGCCGTCCCCGCGCGCGAGCCCATGACCCAGATCACCAGGGCCAGCAGCAGCACGTTGAGCAGGTCCAGCACCGGCCGCAGCAGCCAGGCATTGGCGCGCAGCTCCCGCCGGCGCGACTGGTAGTGCGCGTCGTTCACCGCCGCGAAGCGGCGGCTGAAGCGGCCCACCGCGTTGGACGCCTGCAGCACCGGCATGCCGGCGATCGACTCGGCCATCTGCGCGTTCAGCTCGCTGCGCAGCTCGCGCGTGGCCGTCACCGCGGGAGCCGACAGGCGCTGGTAGAGCGCCACCACCAGCACCACCGCGGGCGCCAGCAGCGCCACCACCAGCATCAGCCGCCAGTCCAGCCACAGCATGGCCGCCACCGCCCCGGCCATCACGATCAGGCTGTCCAGCATCACGAACAGCACCTGCACGTACAGCGCCTTGACGGCCTCGGTGTCGTTGGTGACGCGGCTGACCAGCTGGCCGGTGATGGCCCGGTCGAAGAAGGCCATGGGCAGCCGCAGCACGTGGCCGTAGACCTCCTCGCGCACCCGCTGCACCGAGCGCATGGCCAGGCCCGCCAGCCGCACCAGCTGCAGGTAGCGCAGCCAGCTGGCCGCCATGCCAGCGACCAGGGCGCCCAGCAGCAGCGCCAGGATGGCGGGGACGTTGCCGTTGCGCGGCAGCACGAACTGGTCGATCAGGAACTTGGCGACCAGCGGGCCCAGCGCCTCCAGGCCGGCCGCCACCAGCAGCCAGCCGGTGCCCACCAGCAGGTGCCGGCGCTCGGGGGCGACGGCGCGCAGCAGCAGGGCCGCTGCTTCGCTGAACAGGCGGGACCGGACGGGCGCCCGGGTGGCCGCCGGTGCGGCGCGGCTGGCTTCAGCTGGCATCGAGGCTGGCCTCCAGTTGCTGGTAGCGCCACTGGCGCGCGTACCAGCCGTTTCGCTGCATCAACCCGGCATGCGTGCCCTGCTCGAGGACGTGGCCGTCGCGCAGCACCAGGGTCTGGTCGGCATCCGCCACGGCACTCAGCCGGTGGCTGGCGATGATCACGGTGCGCCCGCGGCGTGCCTGGCGCAGGTGCGCCAGGATGCGGGCCTCGGTCTGGGTGTCCACGGCCGACAGGGCATCGTCCAGCAGCAGCAGGGGGGCTTGCGCGAGCAAGGCCCGTGCGATCGCGATCCGCTGGCGTTGCCCGCCGGAGAGCGTCACGCCGCGCTCGCCCACCGGCGTGTCGTAACCCTGTGGGAGCAGCTGGATGTCCTCGTGCACCGCCGCCAGGCGGGCCGCTTCCACCACCTCCTCGCGGCTGGCGTGGGGCTGGGCGAGCGCGATGTTCTCCGCCACCGACGCCGAGAACAGGAAGGGCTCCTGCGGGACCCACGCGATGGCGCTGCGCAGCGCGTCCAGGGTGTAGGCCTGCAGCGCGACGCCGTTCCACTCGAGCAGGCCGCCCGGCTGGGGCGCGTGGTGGCGCAGGAGAAGCCGCAGCAAGGTGCTCTTGCCCGATCCGGTGGGGCCGACCAGGCCCAGGGTATGGCCTTCCGGCAGGCGCAGGGACAAGTCCTTCAACGCGTCGCGCTGCTGCCCGGGGTAGCGGAAGCTCACCTGCGACGCCACCAGCGGCCCGGGCTCCACGCGGGCCACGCTGCCCTCGTCCGCCACGCTCAGGGGCATGTCCAGCACCGGCTGCAGGCGGCTCCACGCCGCCTTGCCGCGCTCCAGCAGCGAGAGCACCCAGCCCGCCGCGAACATGGGCCACAGCAGCTGCCCCAGGTAGAGGCTGAAGCTGGTGAGCTGGCCCACGGTCAGCTCGCCCCGCCACACCAGCCAGCTGCCCGTGCCCAGCGTCAGCACCGTGGCCGTCCCCAGCGTGAAGCCGACGGCCGGCTCGTAGGCCGCTTCCCAGCGCTGCGCGTCCAGGCTGGTGCGGGCCGCGGCGCCCGCGAGCTGCGAGAACTGGGCCTGCGATCGCGCCTGCAGCCCCAGCGCCCGCACGGTGCGGACTCCGGACAGGGTTTCCTGCACCTGGTCGTTGAGCGAACCGAAACGCTCCAGCGACTGCCGCGAGGCCTCGTGCACGTGGCGCGAGATCCACCAGAAGCTGAGCGCCATGAAAGGGAAGGGCAGCAGCGCCACCGCGGCCAGGCGCCAGTCGACGCCGAACCACATCATCCCCACCACCAGCGCGAGCGTGAGCGAGCCGTCGAAGCCGGCCAGCATGGCCTCGCCCGCGGCCATCTCCACCGCGTCGATGTCGTTGGTGGCCAGCGCCATCAGGTTGCCGGTGCGGCTCGCCTGGTAGAAGGCCGGGCCTTGCAGGGCCAGGCGCGTGTACAGCCGTTCGCGCAGCTCCACGCCCATGCGGTAAGCCGCGGCATAGGAGCTTCAATCGCCAGCCCACGCGCAGGAAGTACACCACCGCGCCGGCGCCGACCAGCCAGGCCAGCTCCACCAGCAGCGCCTGCCCCGTGAGCCGGCCCGCCACCAGGCCGTCGACCGCGCGGCCGATTTGCCGCGGGATCCACACCAGCAGCAACGCCACGCCCACCAGCATCAGCGCCGACACGGCATAGGCCGGCCAGTGGCGGCGCAGGTAGTTGGCGATCAGGCGGTACAGCGACATCTTCAAACCAAAGCGCTCACGGCGTGAGCGCTAGACTGGGGCAGCTTCTCGGGATGGCAGCTTGAAACTTTTCTATGGCTGGCGCATGGTCGGCGCCGCCTCCGTGATCCAGTTCCTGCATGGCGGCCTGCTGATGCAGGCCTTCGGTGCCTACGTCGCGGTGCTTTCGCAGGAGCGGGGCTGGAGCAAGACCGCATTGTCGGCGGGCGCGGCCATCCAGTCGCTGGAAGGGGCGTTGCTGGGTCCCGCGCTGGGCTGGATCATGGACCGCACCGGCGCGCGCTTCATGGTGCAGGCCGGGATCGTGTGCTTCGGCCTGGGGTTCATGGCGCTCAGCCAGATCGACACCATTGCCGGCTTCTACGGGGCCGTGGTGCTGCTGGCCCTGGGCTCCAGCCTCTCCGGCTACTTCCCGCTCACGGTGACGCTGGTGCACTGGTTCAGGCGCCAACGGGCAAGGGCGCTGTCCATCATGAGCCTGGGCCTGGCCTTTGGCGGCTTCGCGGTGCCGCTGGTCGCCTGGACGATGCAGACCTTCGGCTGGCGGGCGACGGCTTTCGGCTCGGGCGTGGCCGTGATCGTCATCGGCCTGCCGCTGGCACGCGTGCTGCGCCGCCATCCTTCCGAGATCGGCGAGACGGAAGACGGCCTGCCACCGGCGCCAGGGGCGCCCGATGCCTCGGCCTCGGATCCCGCCCCGGCGCGCCAGTTCACGGCGCAGGAGGCGCTGCGCACCCGCGCCTTCTGGCTGCTGGGGCTGGGGCACGGTTTCGCGCTGCTGGTGGTCACGGCCGTGAACGTGCATGCGATCTCGCACATGAAGGAAGGGCTGGGGTACACGGTCGCCCAGGCCTCGCTGGTGATCACGGTGATGACCGTGTTCCAGGTGCTGGGCATGCTGCTGGGCGCGGTGATGGGCGACCGGTGGGAGAAGCGCCACGTGGCGGCTGCCTGCATGCTGGCGCACATGGCGGGGCTGCTGATGCTGACCTATGGCAGCCACTGGCTGCTGCTCGGCGGGTTCGCCATGCTGCACGGCACGGCGTGGGGCCTGCGCGGGCCCTTCATGCAGGCGATCCGCGCGGACTACTTCGGCCTGCAGGCGATCGGCATGATCATGGGCCTGTCGGCCTTCATCATCTCCATCGGGCAGGTCGCCGGGCCGATGGTGGCGGGGGGCCTGTCGGACCTGACCGGGGACTACCGCGCCGGCTTCACGCTGCTGGCGCTGGTGGCGGGCTCGGGGTCGGCGCTGTTCTTCTTCGCGCGCAAGCCGGCCTGAGCCGCTCAGCGCGGGCGGTCGCCCAGCTGGCTGTAGACCTCGCGGTGCAGCCGGTCGGCGCGCTCGCGCAGCTGTCGGGCCTGGCGCCGCAGTTCCTCGGAATCGGCGCCGTCCTGTTGCTGCGCAGCCTGGCGTTCGGCATCGCGCGCCGCGGCATGCGTGGCGCCCCACAGGGACAGTTTGTCCGTCAACTTCATCGGTTCAGCTCCAAGTTGCGGGGATTGTGGGCACGCGGCAGGGCGCGGCCTTGTAGGAGCGGAACGGAAATGGGGATGGGGGATGGTGCCGGTGAGATGAATCGAACACCCGACCTTCTCATTACGAATGAGCTGCTCTACCGACTGAGCTACACCGGCACTGCTTGCGCAAGCCGGCCATTATAGCCAAGCGCCTGCAGCTACCCGCTGGAGCGGGGCGAGCCGATCCAGCCCGGCAGGGCCGCGCCTTCGGGCCGGCCTGCGTCTTCCACCGGGCGACGCTGGTCCAGGTACTCCATCAGCACCGCCAGCACCTCGCGCCGGCTGCGCGAGGCGGAGAAGGTGTGGTCGGCGTCCTCCATGATCCGCAGGCGGAAGTTGCCGTGCCCGCGCAGACGCCGGCCCAGCGGGCCGAAGTGGAACTCCACGTAGTCGCGCCCGTCGTCTTCGGCCGCGATCAGCATCAGCGTGTCCGTGCCCCGGGCGCACAGCTTTTTCATGCGGGCCAGCAATTCGTCGGCCTCGATGCCCCGCAGTCGGCGAAGGGCGCGCTGGCACCAGGCGAGCGCGAGCGAAGCGAACCGGCGCGCGATCCCGCGCACGTCCACCTGGCCGCGCAGCAGCCGCCACCACATCGCCGGCCGCAGCAGCGCGCGCAGGTAGAAGTCAGTGGACTTGTAATAGCGCTGCATGGAGTCCTGCCAGGTGTCGCCGGGCCGGCCGGGCTGCCAGTCCAGCAGGCGTGAATTCATCAGCACCAGCCCGTTGACGCGCGGCTCCACCAGCGCCGTCTGGAATGCGACGTACGAGCCCGAGCAGATGCCCATGAGCACGAACTCCTTGCAGCCCTGCAGGGCCAGTGCGTCCAGGGCTGCCCGCACGTCGGCGGTGGAGTCCTTGTTGTACAGGGTGGCGTTGGGCACGCCGGGCGGCAGGCGGCTGTCGCCGATGCCCGCCAGGTCCAGGCGCAACACCCGCCAGCCCGCGGCGGCCATCGCTCGCGCCATCTCCACGTAGATGCGGTGCGGGCCGATGCGGTAGTTCCCGCCCACGTTCAGCAGGACCACGCCGGTCTGGCCGCGCCGGTCGGCCGCCGTCCTCTCCGTGGGCTCGGCCAGGATGCCGAACAGCGAGGGCGTGGCGCCGAAGCGCAGCGGCGTTTCCCGCACCCCATGGAAGACGCAGTCCGGGACGGGGGGCAGCGAGTGCTCGTGCCGCGCGCTGGCCAGGGCTGGTGGTGCCGCCGCCAGCCAGCCGATGATGGCCTGCAGCGTGGCGGGTGCCAGCGTGCCCTCGTGCGGTTCCACCATCATGGCCGAATAGCCCGGTGGTGCCTCGAAGCGGGTGTCCACCCCGAGCTGCCGCAGGATGCGCGGCAAGGGGCCTTCGCCCGGAAGGTCGTCGCGGCCGATGACCAGCGCCCGAGCGGCCGGTGCGGCGGTCAGCGCCGTGCTTTCGAGCGCCTGCAGGTCCTGCAGGGTCTGCGCCGTGTAGCGAAAGCCCATGGCTTCCAGTCCGCCGTCGCCGCCGGCCAACCCGCCCGCCGCGCGCAGCTCGCGCACGAAGGCCTTCCCGGTCGCGCAGGGCGCCCACAGCACCAGCGAGTCCACCCCTCCTGCGCGGGCGGCGGCGTGCATCGCGAGCGTCGCGCCCATGCGCACGCCCACCAGCGCCAGCCGCGACACCCCGGCCAGCGCGCGCGCTTCGTGCAGGGCCGCTTCGATGCTCCCCAGCCAGGCGGCCACCCGGTCCGGGTCCTCGTCGGTCCCGGCCGAGTCACCGGTGCCGTGGTAGTCGAAGCGCAGCACCGGGAAGCCGGCTTCGGCCAGCTGCTCGGCCAGCTGCGTCAGGCTGGGGTAGCTGAACAGGGCCTCGTAGCCCAAGGGCCTGCACAGCACGACGGCCATGTCGCGCAAAGGCTGGCGCGCCGCATGGAACCAGCCGAAGCACCAGCTGGCGGCGGCATGGAAGGCAATCGGCGCCGCAGCGGGCAGGGCGGGGGGCTGGTCGGCGAGTTCGGTCATGGCAAGTCTCCGCTGCCCGCGATGGCCGCCGCGGCCCGCGAGTTCATGGCGTGTACGGTCCCGGGTCCTCCCGCGCGTCCTGTCGCGCGGAGGTCCACGCGGACGCTGGCGCCGGGCGCCAGGTGGAAGAAGTCGTCCTGAGCTTCCCAGCCGGGCAGGTCCAGGTGAACGCCCAGCGCGAGCCGGCGGGTGGTCACCTCCACCCTGGCGCGGTCACCGGCGACGGCTTCCACCTGTGCCGCGAGGCCGATGTCCGGTTCCTGCATCGAAGGCCACCCGGTCGGGAAGTGGACAGCTTGCGCCAGCTCGGCACCCTGCGTGTCGCGCAAGGTGGCGAATACGGCATGGCAGGCCGGGGGGCCGAAGCGCCAGGCCCAGCCCAGGTCGATCCAGTGATCGAACAGCCCGGCACAGGGCACGGTGACCTCAGACCGTGGCGCGAGCTGCAATGCCCTGCTGCCCTGGGCCACCAGCACCTCGCCGTCGCGCCAGGCCGCGATCTCGAGCACGGTATCGCGGGGCTGCCCGTGCTCATGCACCACGTGCGCGTAGAGGCCGTTGCCGCCTTCGTCCGACAGGAACAGCGCCAGGGGCTGCAGGCTGCGGCGCAGCAGGTGCCAGCAGGGCTTGGGCCCCCCGGCATCGTCCACCACGCCCCAGCCCGCGCCGGCCCACAGGTCGCGCAGCATCAACAGGAGCGCCCCCCCGCAGGATGAGCCGGGCCTGCGCCAGTCGGCAAAGGCGGCGGCCATGGCCTGGCCGGTCGCCAGCCGGCCCAGCAAGAGATAGCGGTCGTGGTCCGACTGCCGCAGGCTGCGCGCATCGACCTTGAACAGCGTTTCCAGGTAGTGGTCGCGCACGTCATCGAAGTCCCAGCCGGCGCCCAGGTCGCGCGGCGAGCGTCCTTTCCACGCCGGGTGGTGAACGCGCGTGGCGAGCCCGCCCGGCAGGCGGGACAGCGCGGCGTCCCCCGGGATGTTCGCGAAAGCCAGGCATTCCGACGCGAACCGGAGGTTGCTGCGCCGGGCGTCTTCCAAGGGGCGCAGGTAGGCCCCCACACCGTAGTAGGACGTCGTCCCGCAGTCGGCCTGGTGAGGGAAGGCGCCCCCGTGGGCGCTCGACGGCCAGTAAGCCAGGGCGGGCGCCTCCTGCGCGCACAGGCGCGGCAGGGTTTCATGGAACAAGGCCGGGTGCCAGAGCTCGCGCGGCGCACCCCACATGGCGGCCTGCTGCTCCACCTCGCTGTTGCCGCACAGCAGGGCCAGGCAGGGCCGCGACCGCAGCCTGCGCAGCAGTTGCCGGGCTTCCTCCTGCACGTCGGCGTCGAAGCCCGGATCGCCAGCGGGGTAGTCCATGTTGGCGAACATGAAGTCCTGCCACACCAGCACGCCCAGCTCGTCACAGGCATCGTAGAAATGGTCTTCCTCGTAGACCAGGGTCCCCGCGACGCGCAGCATGTTCATCCCCGCGCCGCGGGCCTGGGCCACGGCGTCGCGGGTCGCCTCCGGCGTGGCGCGCAGGCTCACCGGATCCAGCGGGGTCCAGCCCGCGCCGCGGCAGAACACGGGCTGGCCATTGACCCGCAGGGCGAATCGGCCGTCCTGCGTGTCCCAGGCCAGGCTGCGGAAGCCCACCCGACCGAGGTCCACAAGCTGCTGCGTGCCGTCGCGCCACCGGAGCAACAGGCTGGCGTCGTAAAGGGCGGGCTCGCCGTGCGTATGGGGCCACCACAGATCGGCATCCGGCACCCGTAGCTCGGCGCTGTAGTGGCAGTTCGCGCCGTGTCGCGCGAGCGGCTGCGCGTGGCGCCCGCCGTGGCGAACCACATGAACGGATGCGGACTCGATCCGCGCGGCGTCTTCGGCATCGAACCAGGCTTCGCAGCGCAGGTGGCCTTCCGTGCCACGGGCCGTGGCCGTGAGCCGCCATTGCATGCTGTCGCCCGGCTCCGGCCTCGCCAGCCACACGTCGCGCCAGGGGCCCACCGGCGCGGCAGGCGGAGACCAGCCGGGCGTGCGCCCCAGCAGGGTGGTGCGCCACCATCGCAGCTGCTGGTGCGCCACCATGGGCGCGCGCCATCGCGGGCGGGGGCGGCGCGTGGCCAGCTCAGCCTGCAGCGACGAGAAGCGGATCAGGAGTTCGTTGCCCGAGGGGCGAAGAAGCGGTCCCACGTCGAACCGCCGGGCGACGAACATGCTGCGGCTGGCGCCCAGCTCCTGGCCATTCAGCCAGAGGTTCGCCACCGTCGCGAGGCCATCGAATCCGAGGACGCTGCTGTCCTCGTGGGGCCGGTCGAACACGGCGCGGTACCACCAGTCCTGCGCGTCGAAATCCTGCGCAGGACCGTCGAGCGTCCAGGTGCGGAGTTCGCGCATGGCGGCCGCAGCCGTCAGCGGCGCGGAGATCGGAGCGAATGCTTCAGCGGGCGGAGCGGGAGCGCCGGCCGGGACCGCGCAGACCGACCAGCCTGTGTGCAGCAGCTTGCCGTGTGGGAGCCTGGCTGCTCGCCCGCTCATGCGGTCCTCAGGCGGTGGCGGTCAGTTCCGCGAGCGCCCGCTCGATGGAGCCTATGCTGCTGAAGACGTTGCGCTTGAGCATGTGGTCGGGAAATTCGACGTCGAACTCGCCTTCCAGCGCGAGCATCACGTTGACGCTGGCGTGGGACGTCATGCCCGACTGGTAGAGGTCCGCATCGCGGGCGATCGCACCGGCGTCGCTGCTCAGCCGCGCGTGGTCGCGCAGCACCTTGCGAATCACCGTTTCAGCATGTTCCACATTGTTCATGAACGTGATTCTGGAAAGCCCGCCAGCCCGGCCGTGTCAGACAACGCCGCAACCACGGCCCCCGCGTAGCCGCCGTCGTGCGACAGGCTCAGCAGCACGCGCGTGATGCCGTGGTCCCGGGCAATGGCCGCGGCACGCCCGTGCAGCCGCAGCTCGCATTCGCCGCTGGCCAGGCGGTGCACTTCCAGGTCGCGCCAGCTCACGCCGGACTGGCTTAGCCCCAACGCCTTGATGGCCGCTTCCTTGGCGGCAAAGCGCGCGGCCAGCCGCTCCGGTGCTTGCTGCGGCGCGGCATGCGCATAGCGCAGCTCGCCTTCGGTGAACAGCTTGCGCTCGAACCTTTCACCGAAGCGCTGCAGCGATTCGGCGATGCGGCTGATCTCCACGATGTCCATGCCCAGGCGTTGCACGCCCGGCAGGCGCGGGCCCAGGTCGGTGGCGAGATCGTGGAAGAGGCGGCTCATGCTTCAACTATGGACTTTGGCTGACAAGACCGCACGGCCGCGCAGGCTACTGTTCTGCCACAGCAATGCGTTGGGATACAGAAGTCATGGATTCTCACCCTGTGGATGCCGGCCGTGGTGCCGCCAAGCTCATCGATGAGGTACGACGCATTGCCACCGAGGTGGCGGCGCGCCACGCGGGCGAGGTCGATGCGCAGGCGCGCTTTCCCCATGAGGCCGTGGCGGCGCTGCGCGAGGCCCGCATCCTTTCGGCGCCGGTGCCCCCGGAGCTGGGCGGCGTCGGCGCCGGCATGCTGGAACAGGCGCAGATGTGCGCAGCCCTGGCCCAGGCCTGCGGGTCCAGCGCCATGGTGCTGGCCATGCACTACAGCCAGCTCGCCTGCCTCACGCGGCATGCGCTGGACAGCGGGTTCTTCCGGGACTACCTGCGCGCGCTGGTGGAACGGCAGTACCTGCTCGCGTCCATGACCTCCGAGGTCGGCACTTTCGGCGACACGCGCTCCAGCATCTGCGCCGTCAAGCGCCACGAAGGGCGCTTCGAACTGAACAAGGATGCGACCACCGGCTCCTATTGCCAGCATGCGGATGCGATCCTGGTCACCTGCCGCCGCGACGAGGGCGCGTCGGCCAGCGACCAGGTGCTGGTGCTGGTCCGCAAGGAAGACTGCACGCTGGCGCAGACCACGAGCTGGGACACACTGGGGATGCGGGGCACCTGCAGCCCCGGCTTCAAGCTGCAGTCGCTGGGCGACGAGCGCCAGGTCGTGCCGGGCACCTTTGCCGACAGTTCGGCCCAGAGCATGGTGCCGTTCTCGCACATCCTGTGGGCCTCGCTGTGGTGGGGCATCGCCGCCGACGCGGTGGGCAAGGCCGCCACCTTCGTGCGGGGCCAGGCCCGGCAATCGCCCGGCAAGGTGCCGCCCACGGCGCAGCGGCTGGCCGAGGTGTTCCAGGAGCTGCACGCGATGAAGCAGCAATGGATGTCGGCCGCGCGCGACTTCGACGCGCTGGGCGACAACCCGCAAGCCCGCGAGGAACTGCTGGGCATGGGCTGGGCGCTGCGCCTGAACAACCTCAAGGTGGCTTGCTCCGAGGCCGCGCCCCGGATCGTGCACCGCGCGCTGCAGATCGTGGGCATCCTGGGCTACAAGAACGACAGCCCCTACAGCCTGGGCCGCCAGTACCGCGACAGCCTCTCGGGCTCGCTCATGATTTCCAATGACCGCATCGCCGCCAAGAGCGCCTCGATGCTGCTGGTCTACAAGGACGCCGCATGAAGACCTACGACATCGACCGCTTCTACACGGAGCTGGTGGAGCACCGCCTGATCCTGCCGACCGGGGTGAAGGGTGCCTACGGCCGCGGCCCGGTGTTCGAGGACATCGTGCGCGCCTTCAACGAGCTGGTCACCCGCATCGCGGCGCCCGACGGCGCCGAGGAGCTGATGTTCCCGCCCATCCTGGCCCGCGCGCTCATCGAGAAGGTCGGCTACCTGGACAACTTCCCGCAGCTGGCGGGCTCGGTGCACAGCTTCATGGGCAACGACGCCCAGGCCCGCGAACTGTCCACCCGGGTCCACGACGGGCAGCGCTGGGAAGAGCTGCTCGCGCCCACCGACGTGATGCTCACACCGGCGGCCTGCTACCCGGTGTATCCGACCTTCAGCGGCCTGCTACCCCAGGGCGGGCGGCTGGTCACGGTGCTCAACTGGGTGTTCCGGCACGAACCGTCGCCCGAGCCCACGCGCCTGCAGTCCTTTCGCATGCGCGAGTTCATCCGGGTCGGCAGGCCCGATGACGTGGTGGCCTGGCGCGATGCCTGGCTGCAGCGCTCCATGAACCTTCTGGAAGGCCTGGGCCTGCCGGTCCACAGCGACGTGGCCTCCGACCCGTTCTTCGGCCGCGCCGGCAAGATGATGGCCGCCAGCCAAGTGGACCAGCGGCTGAAGTTCGAGATCCTGGTGCCCGTGATCTCGGCGGAGAAGCCCACGGCCATCTGCTCGTTCAACTGGCACCAGGAGCACTTCAGCGCCAAGTTCGGAATCCGCAACGCCGACCAATCGGTGGCCCACACGGCCTGCCTGGGCTTCGGGCTGGAGCGGGTGGCGCTGGCCCTGATCAAGACGCACGGGTTCGATCCGGCGCAGTGGCCCGGGGAAGTGCGGGCCCAGCTCTGGCCATGAGCCGCCTCAGCGTCCTGCCGGGCCTGACGCCCGAGAGCTATCGCCCGCATGCGCTGCATGCGCAAGCCGTGTGGACCGAGAAGAACTGCTACGCGGACCTGTGGATCGCGTTCCTGCACACGCTGGGGCTGGAGCCGCGGGCGATGCTGCCGTTCACGCTGGCCGTGGATTTCGAAGGCGACCAGTGGACCTTCTTCAAGCCGCCGCTCGAGGAACTGCGCAGCCTGTACGGCATCGACGTCCAGGAAATGACGATCTGGCGGCCCCTGATCGAGCACGCGCAGGAGCACCTGGCCGCGGGCAAGCTGATCAGCACCGAGTCGGATGCGTGGTGGCTGCCGGACACCGCGGGCACCGACTACCGGCGCAAGCACACCAAGACCACCATCCTGCTGACCGACCTGGACCTGGAGGCCGGGCGCCTGGGCTATTTCCACAACGCCGGGTACTTCGAGCTCGAAGGCGAGGACTTCCGGCAGCTGTTCCGCCTGGATGCCGGGCCCGACCCCGCCTTCATGCCGTTCTTTGCCGAGCAGGTGCGCATCGACCGGCTGCTGCGCAGGCCGGAACAGGAACTGGCGTCCCTCTCGCTCGAACTGCTGCGGCGCCACCATGGCCGCCGGCCGGCGACCAACCCGTTCAACCGCTACGGCGCGCGTTTCGCGCGTGACCTGCCGCAGATGCAGGCGCGGGGCCTGGACCATTACCACGCCTGGGCCTTTGCCGCGGTGCGGCAGGCGGGAGCGGCGTTCGAACTGGCGGCCGCCAACCTGCGGTGGCTGGCCGCGCAGGCCCACCCGGACCTGGCCGCGGCCGTCCCTCACTTCGAGGCGATCGCACAGGCCAACAAGGCGTTGATCCTCAAAGGCGCCCGGGCCGTGAACTCGGGCAAGCCGCTGGATGCCGCGCCCCTGATGCAGGCGATGGCGGCGGATTGGGAGCAGGGGATGGCGCTGGTGGGGCGCTCTTTCTAGCGGCTTGTCACATGAACAGGGGACAGACAAGGGGGCGGTCCCTTTCTAGACTCGGCGGTCCGCAGCCCGGAGCCAGCGATGCCCGTCACCCAACTGACCAAGCACGACTTCAAGATCGCGACCAACACCAAGGACTTCAAGCGCAGGGGTGCAACCCTCAAGCTGGTGGATGCGGCGCTGGCCGAGTACGAGGCCTACAAGGGCAACAACCCCATGGAACAGGCCGCGTACCTGTACATGGTCATCAAGAGCTGTGACCGGTACGCCAAGAAGCTGGCAGGCGTCAGGAAGTCATATTCGGGGCAGAGCAGCACGGAATCGGCGGCCATCCAGAAACTCCGGGAAGACGGGGTCGCCGACCTGCGCCGCCTGGCCATCGCCAAGATGGCGGCTGTCGCGCCGGAAGCCGGGCTCGGCTTGCAGGTTTTCAATGCCCGCAAAGCGCGGGGAGTGCAACACGCAACGAAGGCACTCCATGGGCACTACGCGCCCGAGCGGTCCGACTACACCGCCAACAAGGCGAGGTCCGACAAGGCCTGGAGGTCGAACAAGAAAGTCCAGCTGGGGTCGAATGCGCCGCTGGCAGGCTCGCTGATCTGGGGGAAAGCCGACCACATGATCGAAATGGGGACGCGGGACGTCGCGGCCCTGAAAGGAAGCGAGCTGAAGCTGGCCACCAAGCTGCGGCAGATCGGGGAGCTGCCGGACGACGTCGCCATCTACCACCTGCTCGGCAACGAGGTCGGCAACTGGAAGGTGAACTACCTCAACAAGATCCAGCGCATGAAGTACCTGATCGTGCCGAATGCGGAAGGGATCTTCATGGACGTCCAGGGCAAGCTGGTCGATCCGCCCGGTGGCAAGCTGATGTACGCGATGGACCGCTTCGGCGGCCTGTACGCGGGTCCGGCGGTCAACAACGACAGCCTTCACGATGTGTTCAGGGACACCGGGATCAAGGGCGAGTACTTCAACCACTCGAGCTTCAACGGCGGCCGCGAGGTGATCTGCGCCGGCATCCTGGTCATCCGGCGGGGGGAGCTGCTGTACATCGACAACAATAGCGGCCACTACCAGCCGACGGCGGCAAACCTGGTGGAATGCTTGCGATCCCTGCAGGCCGACGGTGTTCGCCTGGAAAACGTCGGCGTGAGCACCCTGGAGTCGCGCAAGGGCTACACGGCCTATCCCGAGTACAAGGCACTGCCCTTCATGCGGGGCCAGGAAGAGCCGTGGAGCCCCGCCAACTCGCTTCGCGCGTGGGGCGGTGGCTTCATCAAGAAGGTGCCCAGCTAGAACCTACCCCGCATGGTACGAGGTGATCCGCTCCACCTCGTTCTTGCTGCCCAGGATCACGCTCACGCGCTCGTGCAGCTTCTTGGGCTGGATGTCCAGGATGCGCTGCCGGCCGTTGGTGGCGGCGCCGCCCGCCTGCTCCACCAGCCAGCCCATGGGATTTGCCTCGTACATCAGGCGCAGCTTGCCCGGCTTGTCCGGTTCGCGCTTGTCCCAGGGGTACATGAAGACGCCGCCGCGGGTCAGGATGCGGTGCACGTCGGCCACCATGGACGCGATCCAGCGCATGTTGAAGTCCTTGCCGCGCGGGCCTTCCTTGCCGGCCAGGCATTCGTCGATGTAGCGCTTCACCGGGGCGTCCCAGTGCCGCATGTTGCTCATGTTGATCGCGAATTCCCTGGTGTCCTCGGGGATGCGCACGTGCTCCTCGGTCAGCACGAAGGAACCCTGCTCGCGGTCCAGGGTGAACATGGCCACGCCGTCACCGACGGTGAGCACCAGCGTGGTCTGCGGGCCGTACACGCAGTAGCCGGCCGCCACCTGCTTGTGGCCCGGCTGCAGGAAGTCCTCCTCGGTCACGCCGGGATGGCCCTCGGGCTTCTTGAGCACGCTGAAGATGGTGCCGATGCTGACGTTGACGTCGATGTTGGAGGACCCGTCCAGCGGGTCGAACAGCAGCAGGTACTCGCCCTGGGGATAGCGGTTGGGCACCACGTAGATGCCGTCCATTTCCTCGCTGGCCATGGCCGCCAGGTGGCCGCCCCATTCGTTGGCCTCTATCAGGACCTCGTTGGCGATGATGTCCAGCTTCTTCTGCATCTCGCCCTGCACGTTCTCGCTGCCGGCGGTACCCAGCACGCCGCCGAGCGCGCCCTTGTTCACGGCGTGGCTGATGCCCTTGCAGGCGCGGGCCACCACTTCCAGCAGCAGCCGCAGCTGCGAGGGGATGAGACCGTCGACGCGCTGCTGCTCGACGAGGTAGCGGGTGAGAGAGATGCGTGAGGTCATGGGAGCTTCCTTTTCAGTTGCCGCCGGGCCGTCCCAAGGCAACTGACGCCCCCTCGGGGGGCAGCGCAGTACGCGAAGCGACAAGCGTGGGGGCCATGGTTAGTCGGCCAGGGCGCGCGTGACGACTTCCCGCACGTCGTTGGAGAGGTCGGGCTTGGCCGCCACGCGGGCGATCGCCTCGCGCGCGGCGGTGCGGCAGGGTTCCACGAGCTTCTTCCAGCGGTCCAGGGCGCGCGCCAGCCGCGCCGCCACCTGCGGGTTGATCGCGTCGAGTTCCATGACCCGCTCGCTCCAGAACACGTAACCGGCGGCATCGGGCCGGTGGAAGGCGCCCGGGTTGGCGCTGCAGTAGCTGAAGATCACGCTGCGCGCGCGGTTGGGGTTGCGGATGTTGAAGTCCGGGTGCTGCATGAGCTGGCGCACCGCCGGCAGCACGTTGCCGCCGCGGTCGGGCGCGCCGGCCTGCAGCGCGAACCACTTGTCCAGCACCAGGGCCTCGTCCTTGAACAGGGCGTGGAAGCGTTCCAGTGCCGGCGCGGCCAGCGCGTGGCCGCTCACCACCAGGGCCGACAGCGCATTGAAGCGGTCGGTCATGTTGGAGGCGTCCTTGAAGCGCTGGAACGCCTTGCCCGGCCAGACCGGGTCGCCCGTGTGGCGGGCCGCCAGGCACAGGTGCGTGAGCGCCAACCCGGCCAACGCGCGGCGGCCGGAGGACACCGGGTCGGGACTGTAGGCGCCGTTCTCGCGGTGCGACTCGTAGGCCCAGGCCCAGTCGTCCAGCAGCGCCAGCGCCAGTTGCTCGCGCATGGACTCCCGCACGGCATGGATGCGCTGCGGATCGACCACGTCCAGCTGCTCGGCGATGTAGGTCTCGGCGGGCAGCGTGAGCACCAGCTCCTTGAACGCGGCATCCAGGCCGGGGTGGCGCAGGATGCTGCGCATGGCCTCGACGAAGGGGGCGTCCAGCTCGAAGGCGCCGCCCGCCTGCAGCGCGCCCATGGCGCGGCGCACGGCCAGTCGCTGGGCGGCCTCCCACCGGTTGAACGGGTCGCTGTCGTGCGCCAGCAGCGCCAGCAGCTGCGCGTCGGTGTAGTCGAACTCGAGGATCACCGGCGCGCTGAACCCGCGCAGGATGGACGGCACCGGTTCGGACTGCAGGCCGCCGAAGTGCAGGGTCTCGCTCTCCTGCGTGAGCACGTGCATGCCCTGGGTGAGCTCGGTGCCGCCGGCATCCAGGAGGCCCATGCCGATCGGGATGACGAAGGGTTCCTTGACCGGCTGGCCGGGGGTGGGCGGGCAGCTCTGGGTGAGGGTCAGGTCGTAGCTGCCGGCGGCGGCGTCCCAGCGCGCCACGACCTTCACGCGCGGCGTGCCCGCCTGGCTGTACCAGCGCTTGAACTGCGGCAGCAGCTGCGCGAGCTGCGACTCGGGGTTGGCATCGGCGATGGCCTGCGCGAAGTCGTCGCAGGTGACGGCCTGGCCGTCGTGCCGCTCGAAGTAGAGCTTCATGCCGCGTGCGAAGCCCTCGCGCCCCACCAGGGTCTGCATCATGCGCACGACCTCGGCGCCCTTTTCATACACCGTCACGGTGTAGAAGTTGTTGATCTCCAGGTACTGGTCGGGCCGCACCGGGTGCGCCATGGGGCCGGCGTCCTCGGGGAACTGCGCGGTGCGCAGCACGCGGACGTCCTCGATGCGCTTGACCGCGCGGGCTGAGGCTTCCCCGGCCAGGTCCTGGCTGAACTCCTGGTCGCGGAAGACGGTGAGGCCCTCCTTGAGCGACAGCTGGAACCAGTCGCGGCAGGTGACGCGGTTGCCGGTCCAGTTGTGGAAGTACTCGTGCCCCACCACCGACTCGATGTTGGCGAAGTCGGTGTCGGTGGCGGTGGACTGGCTGGCCAGGACGTACTTCGTGTTGAAGATGTTCAGGCCCTTGTTCTCCATCGCGCCCATGTTGAAGTCGCTGGTCGCGACGATCATGAAGCGCTCCAGGTCCAGCGGCAGGCCGAAGCGGGCCTCGTCCCAGGCCACGGAGGCCATGAGCGAATTCATGGCGTGCTCGGTCTTGTCCAGGTCGCCGGGCCGCACGTACACCTGCAGCAGGTGGTCCTTGCCGGCGCGCGAGCGGATCTTCTGCTCGCGGCAGACCAGCTGCCCGGCCACCAGGGCGAACAGGTAGCTGGGCTTGCGGTGCGGGTCCACCCAGCGGGCGAAATGGCGGCCGTCCTCCAGCTCGCCCTGTTCGACCAGGTTGCCGTTGGACAGCAGGACCGGGTAGCGGGACTTGTCGGCGCGCAGCAGCACCGAGTAGCTGGCCATCACGTCCGGCCGGTCCAGGAAGTAGGTGATGCGGCGGAATCCCTCGGCCTCGCACTGGGTGAAGAACGAGTCGTTGCTGACGTACAGGCCCATCAGCTTGCTGTTCTTGACCGGGGCGCAGGTGGTGAAGATCTCCAGCTCGAAGGGCGCGTCGCCCTCTGGAAGGTTCTCCAGCACCAGCTGGCCGCCTTCCAGCTTGAACGAGGTGCCCTGGCCGTTGACCAGCACGCGGGCCAGGTTCAGCTCCTCGCCGTCCAGGCGCAGCGGCTGCGGCGCGAGCCCGGAGTTGCGGCGCAGCTTCATCCGGTTGAGCACCCGGGTCTTGGCCGGGTCCAGGTCGAAGCTGAGGTCGACGGTGTCGATCCAGTAGGCCGGGGGCTGGTAGTCGGCGCGGTGGATGACCGCGGATTGTCCTTCGCGCATCACTGTGTTTCCTTCAGACGCCCTGCTTGAGCGAGGCTTCGATGAACGGGTCCAGGTCGCCGTCCAGCACCTTCTGGGTGTTGGAGATCTCGACGTTGGTCCGCAGGTCCTTGATCCGGCTCTGGTCCAGCACGTAGCTGCGGATCTGGTGGCCCCAGCCCACGTCGGTCTTGGTGTCCTCCAGCTTCTGCTGCTCTTCCATGCGCTTGCGCATCTCGTAGTCGTACAGGCGCGAGCGCAGGCGCTGCCAGGCCACGTCGCGGTTGCTGTGCTGGCTGCGGCTGTCCTGGCATTGCACCACGATGCCGGTGGGCACGTGCGTCAGGCGCACCGCCGAGTCGGTCTTGTTGATGTGCTGGCCGCCCGCGCCCGAGGCGCGGAAGGTGTCCACCCGCACGTCGGCCGGGTTGATGTTGATCTCCACCGAGTCGTCGATCTCGGGATAGACGAACACGCTGGCGAAGCTGGTGTGGCGGCCACCGGCCGAATCGAACGGCGACTTGCGCACCAGCCGGTGCACGCCGGTTTCGGTGCGCAGCAGGCCGTAGGCGTACTCGCCCTCGATCTTGATGGTGGCGCTCTTGATGCCGGCCACGTCGCCCGGCGTCTCGTCTTCCATGGCGGCCTTGAAGCCCTTGCGCTCCGCGTACTTGAGGTACTGGCGCAGCAGCATGCTGGCCCAGTCGCAGGCTTCGGTGCCGCCGGCGCCGGCCTGGATGTCCAGGAAGGCGTTCATGGGATCGGCCGGCTTGTTGAACATGCGCCGGAACTCCAGCGCCTCGACGTCCCTGGCCAGCCGCGCGGCGTCTTCCTCCAGGGTGGCCAGGCCGGCCTCATCGCCCTCGGCCCGGCTCATCTCGTACAGCTCGAGGTTGTCGGCCAGCTCGCGGGTGAGGTTCTGCAGCGTGACCACCACGCTGTCGAGCTGGCGCTTTTCCTTGCCCAGTTCCTGGGCCTTCTTGGGGTCGTTCCAGAGCGCCGGGTCTTCCAGCGCGGCGTTCACCGTCCTCAGGCGCTCCGATTTGGCATCGAAGTCAAAGATACCTCCGAAGGTCTGCCGTGCGTGACTGCAGGTCCGCGAGGGTGGTGCCGATGAGGTTGATGCGTTCTGCGTCCATGGTGCTTCGAATCCTTGTGAACCAAGGATTTTCGCACGGGGACGCTGGCCCTATCGGGTGCCGCCCAGGCGGGCCTGCGCGCGGCGGTTGCCGGCGCTGGCGGCGCGCTCGAACCAGCGCATGGCCTGGTTCGGATCCTGCTGCACCGTGGCGCCTTCGTGGAAGGCGATGCCGAGGAAGTAGCTCATCTCGGTGCGGCCATGGCGGATGCCGTCCTCGGTCGCCTTGCCCGAGCGCTTGACGATGGCGGGGATGTCGCCGCGGCCATTGGCATAGGCCTGCATCTGGTCGACGGTGGACGCGAAGAAGCGGTCACGCACGGCCATGGCGCCGGGCTTGTCGGGGAGGGTGCTGATCAGCTCGTCGGCCAGCACCGGCAGGGCCTCGAAGGGCGTCATGCCGGCGATCATGCGCGGCGAGTACCAGGCGCGCAGCATGACCTTGTCCAGCGGCATCAGCGCGTCGACCTTCCAGGGGAAGTAGCTCAGCACGGTCTTGCCGGCGGGATGGCCGCGCACGCCCATCATGTGCATGGCCTCGTGGTAGGCGCAGCGCCAGGCATCCCGGCCGCGCATCTGGATGGTGGCGGTCTCGATGCGGGTCTCGGTGCGGAAATCGAGGAAGGTGACGCAGGGCTGGTTGTCTTCCAGCGCGCTGTCGGGGGTGATCTCGACGGTGAGGTTGGCCACCTGCTGGGCATCGGGCTGGTCGCTCACGTCCACCAGGCGGACGCCCGCTTCCTGGGTGACGGCGTGCAGGGCCTTGAGGGTGTGCTCGCGATGAGCTGCCAAGTTCACCCCGACCATGCGCATGCGGATCTCGTTTTCCCAGCGGACCACCCGGGTGGGGGTGCCGCTCTGGTGCCACAGAACTTCCCACAGGGTGGCGAGGCCCTGCTCAGTCTCGTCCGCCAGCGCGGTGCAGGGGGCCAGGATGGCTGCCAGACTCAGTGCCCAGATCGTCCTACTCATCAGAGTCACCTCAACTATGGCGACAGTCTAAAAGTAGGAAGCCTCCTACGGCAAGCGTTGTTACTTTCTTACGGCGGATTCAGCTTTCAAGGAATGCTTCAAGACGTTTCGCCAGCTCATGCGGCTGGTCGTGGTGCAGCATGTGGCCCGCGTCCTGGATCACGGCCTTTTGCAGGTTTTGCACGTGGCTGAGCCGCTGGTGGAACTCGGCCAGCGTGAAGCGCTGCTGCCACCACTGCGAGAGGCTGTCATCGCTGGCTTCCACCCACAGTGTCGGCGCCGTGATCGCCCGGTAGAGCTCGAGCACCTCGTCCACGCGGTAGAGATTGGCGTTCGTGATTTTGTGCGCGGCGTCGCCGAGGATCCGCCACAGTCCGTCCTCGCCCTGCCGGGCCCAGTGGCCCGCCAGCCAGTCGGCCTTGTCCTGGCCCAGCCGCTTGTTGGTCTTCATCAGCCGCTGCGCCACTCCGTCGCGGGATTCATAGGCCTTCAGGTCCATCTCGCCGCGGTGGAAGGCCTTGAGCTCGTCCATCCAGCGGGCGTAGCGGCCGGGCGCCTGCGCAGGCCGGGTCGCCGGCATGCCGAAGCCTTCCAGGTTGACCAGCCTGCGGATCCGCTGCGGCCGGGCGCCGGCGTACAGCATGGCCACGTTGCCGCCCATGCTGTGGCCCACCAGCACCACCGGCTGGCCGCCGGCGTAGTGGTCCAGCAGGAAATCCAGGTCGGCCAGGTAGTCCGGCAGCCAGTAGTTGTCGGTGACCGGCGTCTCGGTGAGGCCGTAGCCGCGCCAGTCGGGCGCGATCACGTAGCGGTCCTGCGCGAAGGCATCGACCACGAACTGGTAGGACGCCGCCACGTCCATCCACCCGTGCACCATGACCAGCGGCGGCTGGCCGGGACGGGGCTCGCCCCACAGCCGCACGTGGTAGCGCAGCGTTCGGATCGGGACAAACTCGCTGCGCGAGAGGCGTTGGGCTTGGTACATTGCCCGCGCATCTTAAGGAGCGGACCTCATGGGCGTCAGTCAAGGCAGGGACAACCACGCGCGGCTGCACGCGACCTTCGGCTGGCAGGTGCCGGATGACTTCAACATCGCGCAGGTGTGCTGCGCGCGCTGGGCGCAGCAGCCCGATGCTACGAAAAGAATAGCTGTCCGCGCGCATGGGGAGCGGGCTGGCGGCCGATTCCTCTCTTATGCCTCGCTGCAGGAGCAGGCCCACCGGCTCAGCCGCCTGCTGGCGCGCGAGGGCGTGCGGCGTGGCGACCGCGTGGCCATCGTGATGCCCCAGCGCTTCGAGACCGCCGTGGCCTACATGGCGGTGTTCCAGATGGGGGCGGTGGCCATGCCGCTCTCGATGCTGTTCGGCCCCGAGGCGCTGGAGTACCGGCTGCAGGACAGCGAGGCCCTGGTGGCGATCTGCGACGAGAGCTCGATCGCCAACCTGAACGCCGTGCGGGGCCAGTGCCCGGCGCTGCGGCGGGTGGTCGGGGTGGGTGCGGCGGCCGCGCAGGCCGACCTGTCCTACGAGCGCGAGTTGCCAGGCCTGCCGCCGGCCTTCGATCCCGTGGCCACCCGGGCGGACGAAGGCGCGGTGCTGATCTACACCAGCGGCACCACCGGCCCGCCCAAGGGCGCGCTGATCCCGCACCGGGCGCTGATCGGCAACCTGCCGGGCTTCGTGTGCAGCCAGAACTGGTTCGGGTTCGACGGCAAGCACAACCGCGGCACCCGGGCCGTGTTCTGGTCCCCCGCCGATTGGGCCTGGACGGGGGGCCTGATGGACGCCTTGCTGCCCACGCTGTACTTCGGCCGGCCCATCGTCGCCTACAACGGCCGCTTCAGTCCCGAGCTGGCGTTCACGCTGATGCAGGAGCATGGCGTCACGCACACCTTCCTGTTCCCCACGGCGCTCAAGGCCATGATGAAGGCCTTTCCTGAACCGCGGCGGCAGTTCGCGCTGAAGCTGCAGGCGGTCATGAGCGCGGGGGAGGCTGTGGGCGACGCGGTCTTCGCCTACTGCCGCGACCAGCTGGGCGTGGTGGTCAACGAGATGTTCGGCCAGACCGAGATCAACTACGTGGTCGGCAACTGCGCGATGAACGGGAAGACGGGCGCCGGCCTGGGCTGGCCGGCGCGCCCCGGGAGCATGGGCCGGCCCTATCCGGGCCACCGCGTCGCGGTCATCGACGAGGATGGCAACGAGTGCGCCGTAGGCGTGCCGGGTGACGTGGCGGTGAACCGCTACGACGTGCACGGCGACCCGGACCCCATCTTCTTCCTGGGCTACTGGCGCAACGAGGGCGCCACGCAGCGCAAGTACACCGGCGACTGGTGCCGCACCGGCGACCTGGCCACGCGCGATGCCGACGGCTATCTCTGGTACCAGGGCCGCGCCGACGACGTGTTCAAGGCCGCCGGCTACCGCATCGGGCCCAGCGAGATCGAGAACTGCCTGGTCAAGCACCCGGCCGTGGCCAATGCCGCCGTGGTGCCCAAGCCGGACCCCGAGCGCGGCGCGGTGGTCAAGGCCTTCGTGGTCCTGGCTCCCGGCCACGCTGCGAGCGACGCGCTGGTGGACGAGCTGCAGCGGCACGTCAGGGGCAAGCTCGCGCCTTACGAGTACCCCAAGGAGATCGAGTTCATCGACGCGCTGCCCATGACCACCACCGGCAAGGTGCAGCGCAGGGTGCTCAGGCTGCGGGAAGAGGAGCGGGCCGCCGCTGCCGGTGGTTGACAATGCGGGCATGCAGCAGATCCAACTAGGCCACAGCGACCTGCAGGTCACCCCCATCTGCCTGGGCACCATGACCTTCGGCGAGCAGGCCGACGAAGCCACCGCGCACGCCATCCTCGACCGGTCCCTGGCGCGGGGCGTGAACTTCCTGGACACCGCGGAGATGTACTCGGTGCCGGCGCGGGCCGAAACCTACGGGGCCACCGAAACCATCCTGGGCAACTGGTTCGCCAGCCGCCCGGGCGCCCGGCAGAAGGTCGTGCTGGCCACCAAGGTGGCCGGCCCGTCCCGGGGCATGCCCTGGGTGCGCCAGGGCCCCGGCATGACGGCGGCGGACATCATCGCGTCGTGCGAAGGGTCGCTCCGGCGGCTGAAGACCGACGTCATCGACCTCTACCAGATCCACTGGCCCGAGCGCAACGTGCCCATGTTCGGCGCGATCTACTACGACCCCGCCAAGGAGCGCACCCAGACCTCCATCCTCGAGCAGCTGGAGGCCTTCGACAAACTGGTGAAGCAGGGCAAGGTGCGCTGGATCGGGCTGTCGAACGAAACGCCCTACGGCGTGCACGAGTTCGTGCGGCTGGCCGAACAGCACAGCCTTCCGCGTATCGCCTCGGTGCAGAACGTCTACTGCCTCATCAGCCGCGCACTGGAAAACGGCCTGGACGAAACCATGCACCGGCTGCAGGTGTCCTTGCTGGCCTATTCGCCGCTGGCCTTCGGGCTGCTCACCGGCAAGTACGACCTGGCCGGCATCGATGGCCCGGACACGCCGCGCCAGGCCCGCATCGGCAAGTACGAGTCGGTGCGCAAGCAGCGCTGGGGCCGGCCCGAGGCGCTGGAGGCGGCGCGCCGCTACAACCAGCTCGCGCGCGAGCACGGCCTCACGCCCACCCGCATGGCCCTGGCCTTCTGCTACACCAAGTGGCAGGTGGCCAGCACCATCATCGGCGCCACCTCCGTCGCCCAGCTGGACGAGAACCTGGACGCCTGGGGCACGCAGCTGTCCCCCGAGCTGCTCGAGCGGATCGACCGCATCCGCTGGGAGCTGCGCGACCCTGCCGCCTGAGGCCGTGGCGAAGAAGGACCACGTCAGCGAGACGCCCGCCACGGCGATGCTGCGCGCGCACGGCGTGGCATTCACCGAGCACCCCTACGAGTACCTGGAGCATGGCGGGGCCCAGCACAGCGCGCAGGTGCTGGGCTTCGACCCCTTCACCGTGGTCAAGACGCTGGTGTTGGAGGACGAGAAGGCCAGGCCGCTGCTGGTGCTGATGCACGGCAACCGCAAGGTGTCCACCAAGAACCTGGCGCGCCAGATCGGCGCCAAGTCGGTGGAGCCCTGCAGGCCCGAGGTGGCCAACCGCCACAGCGGCTACCTGGTGGGCGGCACCTCGCCCTTCGGTACGCGCAAGACGATGCCGGTGTACATCGAGGAGACCATCCTCGCGCTGCCGCGGATCGCGATCAACGGCGGGCGCCGAGGCTACCTGGTGGGCATCGAGCCGGCTGTCTGCGTGCGGCTGCTCGGCGCGAAGCCGGTGCAGTGTGCGCTGGCAGAATAGCGCCCGTGCAAAGCCTCTACCCCCTGCTCGCCACGCTCGCGGCCTACCTGGTGGGCTCGCTGGCCTTCGCCGTGATCGTCAGCCGCGTGATGGGCCTGGCCGACCCGCGCACCTTCGGCAGCAAGAACCCCGGCGCCACCAACGTGCTGCGCTCCGGCAGCAAGGCCGCCGCGATCATCACGCTGCTGCTCGACGCATTCAAGGGCGTCGTGCCGGTGCTGCTGGTGCGGGCCTACGGCAAGCCGCTGGGGCTGGAGGAGGGTACCGTGGCCCTGGTCGCGCTGGGCGCCTTCCTCGGCCACCTGTATCCGGTGTTCTTCCGCTTCCAGGGCGGCAAGGGCGTGGCCACCTTCATCGGTGC
>CAZZAW010000002.1:25623-55711 GCA_964652405.1 uncultured Ramlibacter sp. | reverse complement strand
AGATCGAGCCGCTCCTGCCGCGGCACGGTGTCCGACATCCGGGGCAGCAGGTACATGGATGGCGGGAGAGCGCCAGTAGGAGGGGTCGGGGGTCGGGGGACAGGGGTCGGGGGGATGGGCGCGAGAGTCGAAGTGCCAGCGATGCCGCCGCTCCGCCCCGACTCCCGACGCCCGGCCCCCCGACGCCCGGCCCCCGACGCCCTGCCTCTTCTCAACCGGCGCGCCTCGGGTAATAGATGAAGCCCCGTTCAGCGAAGGAGCCGACATGGATGCGCGACGCGACACGCCCGAGCAGGCGGAATTCCGCGAGTACTGCCGCCGCTGGCTGCAGGAGAACCGGCCGGCGGCCCCGCCCTTCCGGCTGCCCGAGCATGCCATCGAGGTCATGACCGAGGAGCAGCGCCGCGAGTGCGATGCGGCCGCCAAGCTGCTGCTGCCGCCCGCAGGCGTGGCCACCCGCTACAACGGCCAGCTGCTGGCGCCCCGGCAGCCGCTGGCCAGCACCGAAGCCACCCTGGCCACCGAGGTGGCCGACGCCGAGGGGTTCCTGCGGCGCAGCCAGCGGCGCACGCGCGTGGAAATCCACGAGCCCGCTGCCGGCGAGACGCCCACCCTCTACGAGCTGGGCATCCCTGTCGTGGAAAGTGGGCTGCCCTGGCACGTGAACGTCGGCCAGAAGGTGCCCCTGTCCTTCGAGCGGGACAACGTGCCCCCGGCCTACCAGAGCAAACTGCGCGCGCTGGTGCTCGAGGAGATGCACGCCAAGCTGCAGACCGAGGACGCGAACCAGGCCTGGGTGCGCGACGCGATCCAGCACCACGGCGCGGACCTGAGCGGCTCGGCGATCGGCGCCGTCGTCCAGGCCCGCTTCGGCGACAAACGGGTGAGCTACGACCCGAGCGATCCCGAAGCCAACTCCCGGGCCGTGGCGGCCGGCTACACCGTGGTCCACGGCGGGCAGATGTCCGCGGCCGAGTGGGAAGCCGTGCGGCGCACGGGCGCGATCCGCCCGGCCGGGCAGGTCACGCCCAGCCCCAAGCCCTTCGATCCAGAGGGCAAGCCCCTGAAGTTCGTCGCGCAGCAGGACTGGAGCGAGGCCATGCGAGCGGTCGCGCAGCTCGCCCGGGAACTGGCCGGCCGCGTGCTGAAGGTGCCTGTGACCGTCAAGATCGCCAACGAGGTCGGCTGGCCCTTCGCGGCCACCTACGGCGATGGCACGCTCATCCTGAACCTGGGTCGCCTCGGGCACCGCTGGTTCAACGGCCCGCTCGCCCCCGTGGTGGATCTTCTGGTGCACGAGTTCGGCCACCACTACGAGATGAACCACCTGGCCAAGGAGTACCACGATGCGCTGACCCGGCTGGCCGGCGAGGTCACGGCGGTCGCGCTGTCCGAGCCAGCCCTATTCGCGCGCTGGATGCGTGAAGAGGCCACAGCGTGACTCGCGAGCGCGTGAGTGCCGAGCAGATCTTCGAGGACTGGGCCCGGGACCAAGAAAAGACCCGAGAGAGGCTCGACGAGAAGAGCCAGGCAGCGTACCGCTCAATCTGGATGAACTGGATCAAGTGGCTCTCATCGGCCAAGGGCGGCTCCGATCGCCACTGGGCCGCCGCAACGACGCTGCTGGTCGAGCGCTACCTGACGCACGGCATCCAGCCCCGGGGCAAGGATGGCCGCCCTGTTGCGCTCACCACCCGCAGGCGCTACTGGCGCGTCCTGCAGAGGATTTACGAGTTCGCCAGGGCCTGGAAGTACATCAAGAAGAACCCCGCGGCGCGGGCACCTGAAGATGCGCCTAGCGAGAAGTGGAGTTCGACGGCCCTGCCCCCACCCGTATGGGAGGAGCTGAAGAAGCGGCCTGCCACGCCACAGGGCGAGCACTGGACCGACCTGCGCGATGAGGTGATCATGCGGCTGCTGGTCGAGCTGGCCCTTGCGCCCAACGAGATCATCCTGCTCACCAGGTCCTCCCGCGCGCCTAAGGCAAAGCCAGGCAGCCTGCGCCCGGACGATAAGGGGCGCCTGCGCCTGCACGTGGTCACCTCACGCGGCCACGGCAGTCGCCCGCTCAAGCTCAATCCCCGGTTGCTCAAGCTCCTGCAGGCATGGGAGGAAACCCGGGCGCAGCTTGCCGGATCGGGCGCGTCGCACGATTGCCTGTTCCTCACGACGCGCATGGGGCCAATGACGCACCGTACGCTGTTTCACCTGGTGGCCGGACGGATCCGCAAGGCCTATGAGGTCACGAGATGCGGCCCTGCGCCGGCGGCGCACCTGGGGCCCATGGCGATCCGGACCCAGCGGCTGTTTGACAAGCTCGAGGCGCGCACGCCCGCAGCCGAGGTGGCCGAGTTCGCTGGATTGAAGAGCGAAAAGCACCTGATGCGGCTGTCGCGGGCATTCGAGGACGCGGCGCGCACCCGGGATGCGCCTAAGATGGACCGGTCTGCAGACGAGCCTGAAGGGAGTGATCGTGGTCCTGCTGTTCGCAGCACCTGACAGGAGCGGCATTCTTCGCTTCGTGAGCGAAGTGCCGCGCGGCGCCGCCTCCAACTGCTTCTGCCCGACCTGCGGGGCTCCCCTGATCGCCCGCCAAGGCCAGGAAAAGGAGTGGCACTTCGCCCACACGTACGGCGAGCGGCCGGAGTGCACGGTGGGCGCCTTGAACCTGCTGCGCAGGCTGGCCAAGGAGTACCTGGTCGCGCTGCCCCTGGACCGCCTGCGCTTCCAGCCGTATGCCACCAGTCTGCCCGGGCCCGCGGGGGCGTTCCTGCGGCCGGCGGCCGTCAGCTGGGAGGAGCAGCCCCACGCGGTGCTGGAATGGATGCTGGACGACGCGCACGACGCGCCGGTGGCCAAGCTGGATCTGGGGCAAGGCCTGTGCGGCTGGCTATATCTCGGGATCGGCGAGGTTGAGCCCAGGGCTGCGCCCGGGCCTGGCGCCACCGGTCGGTTCTTCGTTCCCCTGCCGCCAGCCCACGTGCTGCGCGACCGCGCTTCGCTGGCCGAGTACTTCGCGGCCGCCGGCGTTTTTGTGTGGGACAGCGTTCCGGACCGGCACGGCTTGATCGCCCGGGAGCAGCAACGCCTGCAGGCGATCGCGACCGAGCGCGCTGCGTTTGCGGGGCGAAAGTGGGCATCTATCAGAGCGGGCTGGGGGGCTTCGAGAACGGCAAGTGCCGAACCCGGGCTTGATCAGCCGTCCGGGGTTACCGCGCCGCCCTCCGCGGCCAGCGTGCGCCCCGCCCCCGCGTTTGCTCCCGGCGGCAAACCGGGATGCACCTTCCAGTTCCGGAAACTGCACGACGGCAGCCGCTGGGTTCTCTACGAGGCGGTCGGCGGCGGACAGCGGCTCGCACCCTACCCTGATGCATTCGAAGGCTGGGAGGAGTTCTTTCCCGCGCGCATCGGGCATCCGGCTGCTGACGGCTCGGCCTGCCTGGAGGTGCTTTCGCTGGACGCGCTGCTCATGTTTTTCCGGGACAAGACGGAGATCTCGCGCATCACGGGCAACCCGGCCGACTTTGCAAACCTGTAGGTCGCACTCGCGCGGTAGTCCACAAAAAAGAAAAGGGCGGCCCTGGAAGGACCGCCCTTTTGTCTGCTGGCTCTAGGCCATGGCACCGTCGCGCTGCTGCTGTGCGAGGTGGTTGCGCACCTGGTTGAAGATGCGTTCGCCCCGACGAGTCAACAGCGCGCGTACCTTGTCCCGCCCGTTACGGAGCTTGGCATACCACAACGCTTCCTGAAACGGGACGTTGGCGTCCTTCATCAGTTGCGCGGGCAGCGGAACCGGAACGCTGGGGTTCGCCTTGGGAGCGACCAGCACGGTGTCGGGAAAGTTGTGCGCTGCAGGTTTGCGGTTCATAGGACTCTCCATTCTGGAAACCGGGCACGTCGCCCCCTCTTGGCGCTGAACTTCAACGCCAACAAGGGACGACGCGCTCCAGTCCGCCTGGTGCGTCTTAGAACACAGCGAGCCCAACGTGCGGCAATGGAGAGTCCTTCCGCGCTTTAAGCGAACGGGCTCGACAAACACATTGGGAACGCATGCCAGCAGCCGAGGCCACTGGCTCACGAGTTTCGATGTAGGCCTGCCTTTCGGCAGGTGTCCGGCGCAGACCGCCGGCGCGGGGGTTGAGGCGATCAGGAGATCGCGAGCGCCACGAGGGCCTCAAGTGCAACCAGTGTAGCACCCGTCGTTACAGGGTCGTCAACCCGCATCCACAGTTTTTGTTGATAAACGCGCATTGCGATTCTTCCGCACCGCACCAGCATTGGCTTCGCAGCGCTTTGCTGCGCTGCCTCTTTTTTTGGCGGCGGCTATCGGGTAGGATGGCCGCACTTCTGCACTCGATGCACAAGAGTCGCCTCAAGGCGATGCAGCTGCAAAGCTGTCCTTCACCACCACCCTCGCGGGGCCCAGCGCCCCGTCCAGGGATGCATCCGGGCTTCGCGTTCTCTCACTTGGAGAACTCATGTCCCAGATCGCCAATCTGAGGCTCGCCATGACGTGCCTCTCGCTTTTCTCGCTGCTGGCTCTGCTGCTGTCCTGGCTCATGCCCGCCACCGTGCGGATGCTGGCCACACCAGTCGTGCTGGCAACCTGCACAGTCCTTGCTGCAGCAACGGCCCGGACCCTGTCCAGCGCCATACCTGGTGAGGACGAGTCGTCGACGGCCTGCCGCGCCGACCTCATTGCAATCGGCTTCGCAGCACTCCTGGTGCCGGCGTACTGCCTGGCTTGCGCCTTCCATGACCCGACGCCGCTTAGCGTGGGAGAGGTGAATGGGCTGGCGCTTGTCTGCGGTCTGCTGCGGTGGGCGTTCGAACTGACCCTCACCGACTACCTCAACCGTCCTGCCTTCTAGGGCGGACCCTTTCACCAACCCCAGCGGGGCCTCCCGTCGGGGGGCCTCCATGCCTTCAAGGAGGCCATATGCATTCCACTCTTCCGGCTGCACCCGTGCGGCTGCGTCTGCGGGTCCTCGCGCATGACAGCTGCCCGGGCTGGGCCATCAAGCTGCGGCAAATGGGCTGGCGGACGTTCACCAAACCACAACGTGGCAGCGCCTCGATGATGACCTGCATCATCAAGCGGGCGAACACCTGCTTTCTGATCAACCAGGACCTGCACCAGGCCGTGGAACAGGTCCTGGAAGTCCCCCCCGATGAGGCGCCTGCCATCGCGCAGCAGCTCGTGGCCAGCGGCGTTGCGGTTCCCGCGTGAGCGCCCTGGACGTTTTCGAAGGGCTGGCCGACCACATGTCCGCCGTTTCGGCGGCCGCTGTGGGAGTGCCGGACCTTGCGAGCTACGACCGGATCCTGGTGGCGATCTGTGGCAAGGATTCGCTCGCGTCGCTGTTGCACCTCCTCGATCTCGGCGTCCCGAGGTCGAAGATCGAGCTCCATCACCACTCGGTAGATGGTGGCTTCGACGAGAACGGAGAGCCGGAGTCGACCCTCATGGACTGGCCCTGTACCCACGGGTACATCCAGGCCTTGGGGGACGCTCTGGGCTTGCCGGTGTTCTTCAGCTGGCGGTCGGCTGGGCTGGAGGGCGAAATGCTGCGGGAAAACTGCGGCAGCAGGCCCATAGTCTTCTTCGACGGAACAGGCAGGCAGATCACCCTGGACAGTTCTCGTTCACAGCCGAACACGAGGCTGCGCTTTCCGCAGGTCAGTGCGTCCTTGTCAGTTCGCTGGTGCTCATGGTCTGCCAAGTTGGCGGTCTTTGACCGGTTGCTCACAAACGATCGAAGGTTCACCGGCGCACGCACTCTCGTAGTTACAGGAGAGCGCGCCGAGGAATCCCCGAATCGAGCTAGCTACAGTACCTTTGAGCCGCACCGGGTCGACAACCGCCAGGGCAAACAGCCTAGGCACATCGATCACTGGCGGCCTGTGCACGGCTGGCTCGAGCAGCAAGTCTGGTCCATCATCCAGAGGTATCGAGTGCTGGCGCATCCCTGCTACTCGATTGGACCCTGGAACCGGGCTTCGTGCCAATTCTGCGTGTTCACCAGGCCTGATTGCTGGGCTACGCTGCGCCTGATCGATCCCCTGCGGTTCGGGCGGATTGCAGAGTACGAGCGCAGATTCGGCACAACGATTCACCGGTCGCTCACCGTTGACCAACTGGCGGATCGCGGCACTCCGTTTGTCGCAGACCCGCACTGGGTGAACCTGGCCCTGAGCCGCACATTCACCGAACAGATCATCAGAGACCCTTGGGTCCTTCCTGCTGGCGCCTACGGCGACAGCTATGGTCCGAGCTAGTCCTGATCACAACGCACGCAATCGCCCCGCGCGCCGCAAGGCCGCGGGGCTTATTGCTTTTGAGGGAGCCCGGCAAGCCGCTCCGCCAGATCCCTTTTCTTCATCGTCCGCAATGCCGCTATTGCTGGAAGATGCCGCGCTCGCGGTCTGGCCTTTCCCGATTCCCATTTGTAGACGGACAAAGGGCTAACGCCTAGCAGCGCGCCGCAAGCCGCGGCCGAAAGCCCAAGACGTTGACGCAGCTTGGCGAAGCCCTGTGCTCTGAATCGCAGCCGTGGCTGGCCACTTTCCTCCTGGACGTCTCTCTCTTCTGTTGGTCCGCGTTTGGCAAGCCGGCCTGATTGCCGCTCCAGCAGCGCAAGACGCTTTTTCAGCGCGGAAATCTCGGCCCTGTACGTCGCAAGACTCTTCTTTATGGCCGCGGATTCGGCTTTGATCTGCTTGCGGGCCAAGCGAGTGAACTCGCCTTTCAACAGGTTCGCTAGGTTCGG
Source organism: uncultured Ramlibacter sp. (assembly GCA_964652405.1). Lineage (GTDB taxonomy): Bacteria > Pseudomonadota > Gammaproteobacteria > Burkholderiales > Burkholderiaceae_C > Ramlibacter. The sequence continues at coordinate 48,941 of CAZZAW010000002.1, read as the reverse complement.
CATGCGCCGATTCTGCCCTACGCGCGCATTTGGCCTGTTCCCGTGATCCGTCACCGCATGCTTCTTGAACTCAAAAAAAAACGCCCACGGCTTCCCGTGGGCGTTCATGTCTGCGCTCTAGGCGACTGATTCGGGCGCAGCGTTTTCGGCTGCACCTTCGGCACCGGCCTCGTCCTTGTCCAGGTCGAGTGAGGCTTCGATCTCTCGTTGCCGCTTGCGGGCTTGCGCAAGCTTCTCTGCGTGCTCGAAAGGCATCTGCAGGCGTGCCTCGATGTCCTTGTTCTCGCGTTCGAGCTTGGCGATCCTCTCGGTCAGCCGCTCCGGCTCGTTCACCAGGTCCTCGAGTTCCTGCAGCACAAGGCTGCCGGTCGCGTCGCAGGACGTGATGTGGACGCCGAAGCGATCCAGCCTGTAGGTTGACAGTCCAGACGGACTTTGAAGCGAAATGTCCAAGCCGTCGTATCGCGACAGGATCAACTGCATCCCCCCGATGGTTCCGACGAGGCACTCGCCTGTCTTTGGCATCGTCCGGCTGGCATGCAGGATTTGCCTGCCCACCTGTTCAGAGATGCTCGCCGCTTCCGACGCCGCCGGGCACAAGCCGCCTTTAGCCTTCAGCTGCCAACCGCTCACGCGTTCGGCATCGATCAACCTGGCATCGCTCGTGACGGAGTCGATCCGCCTACGGTAGGACGCCACCATCTCGGTGTTCACCACCTTGCGACGGCCCCAGCTCCAACGGTCCTGCTCCCACTGATCGTGCAGGGTGCTGTACCGCATCACTTCCGAGTCCACCGTCGCTTTTTCGAGCACGAGCGGGTTCCCTGACGCAATGGCCTTGATCTCCGCGTACGACAGCGCACCCATGGTGATGTCCTCAACCGTCCGCAGGCCTGAGGCCGAGTTCTTGATCTGCTCGATGAACTTGGCTTTGTAGGTCAGGAGTTGCCACGTGTAGGCGTCAAACGAACCGGCGCAGACGTACCGCACAAGCTCTATTTCCTCCCACTCGTTGCCCGGGCGCTCGGCGCGGCCGTCCCGCTGCTCGATGCCCGCAGGCGTCCACGTAGGGTCGGCGTGGTGAATCGCTTTGAGGCGCTTCTGCACGTTGGTTCCGACTCCAAGCTTCTGGGTTGACCCGAACAGGACCCGTACAGCGCCAGCGCGCATGCGCCGGAACAGTTTGGCCTTTGCTGCGTCGCTGTCGTGATCGTGAATGAACTCGATCTCGCCGGCGGGAATCCCCGCGTCGATCAGCCGCGCCCGAAGGTCATCGTAGAAAGAGAATCCAGCCGATCCCGGCGTGGACAGGTCGCAAAAGATGATCTGCGTCCCCTTCTTCTCCTTTGTCTCGCCCCAGATTCGGACGACGTTCGCGAGTACCTGGGCCATCTTCCCGTCAGGGTCGAACGGCAGCGTCGGATTTATCAGCCGCATGTCCAGGGCCGCCTTGCGGCCGCAGTTGGCCACCAGCAGCATGTTGTCCTTGCTCGGATCGACGGCACCGTTCCGGATCGCGTTCGCACGCTCCACCAGTTCATCCGTGTAGTCTTTCAGCGCCTGGCTCGGGTTGCAGCTGATCGTCTGCGGTTTGCCTCCCTTGATGCGAGGTGTCGCCAGCTTGATCATGCTGCGCGTCTTGATGTCGGCCACCTGCCGGTAAATCGCCATCAGGTCCGCGACGTTGCAGAACCGGGCGAACCGTGTGTTCAGCCTGTAGCCGCTGCCATCGGGCGCGAGCTCCATGCCTTGCACGGCTTCACCGAACGTCCCTGCCCAGGCGTCGAACTCGTAGAGCCCCATTGCCTTCAGCGTGTACGGCTGCAGCAGCTTCTGCGCCACGTGCATCTCGGCCAGCGAGTTGGTGATCTGCGTCGCCGAGCTCAGCACCAGGCCCTCCTGCTTGCACCCTCTCTGCTCCATAAGCACCACGCTCTTTGCCCAGAGGTCGAAAGCGCGGTTAGAGGACGCGTTGGACAGCCCGGCTATTGCCGGCAGCTTGGAGATCCGCAACAACCCCTTGACGGCGTGACTTTCGTCATACATCACGTAGTCGATGCCAAGGTCATCCCAGAAGATGAAATCGTCCTTGTTGGTGTCTGCCAATGCTCGCTCCACCTTGGCCTCCATGACCTTGATGAACTTCTCGCACTGCTTGACGGTCCTATTGCTCCCGCTTTCACTTGCGGCAGCCATCGACAGGCGCGCCTGGTCGAGCATCTCGCCGACGAACCTCGCCTGCGTCTCTGGCCTTAGCGGTAGCCTTACAAAGGTCGACTGGGTCATGATCACTGCGTCCCAGTCGCCTGTGGCGATCCGCGCCACGAACTCCCTTCGCTTGTCGCCCTGCAGGTCCTCTTTCGAAGCCATGAGAACGTTCGCGTTCGGGTAGAAGCGCACGAAATCCCCGGTCACCTGCTCCAGCATGTGGTTGGGTGTCACGATGCAAGGCTTTTGTGCTTTGCCCAGCCGCCTCAGCTCCACGCAGGCCGCAGCCATCGTGAATGTCTTGCCGGCGCCGACAATGTGGTCGAGCAGGGTGTTCCCTGCAGACACGATGCGCCAGATTGCATCGAGCTGGTGCTTGTACGGGTTGATGACCCGCGACATGCCTGGAAGCAGCAGATGCGACCCGTCCCACACCCGCTCGCGCAGGACGTTGAACTGGTCGTTGTACAGGCGAAGCAACTTGTCTCGCCTGTCATCCTCCCGGTAGGCCCACGCCTTGAATTCCGTTCGGATCGCTTCGTACTTCTCTCGCGCGGCCAGTGTGGCCCGCTTGTCCACGACCGTCTGGTCGATGATGGTGCGGGTGATCTTTGGTGGCGTCTGGTTCAGCGCCGCCTCGAACAGCTCCACTGCGTTGCGCTCTCCCGTACCCCATGTACCCCTGCAGAGCATCCGGTCGCTGTTCCACTCGATTCTGCCCGTCGCCTTCACCGACCATGTGGCCGAGTTGGCGTCGTACTTCACCTCAATGGGCGACTTGGACTTGATCAGCTCGACGATGAACTGTTCCAGGTACTCCGTTGGCACCCAAGGTGCTCCGAGCCGCACTTCCACCTCGGCCGGGCCCAGGTCTTGCGGCAGAACCGCCGTCAGTGCGGCGATGTTTCGCTGGTAACGCGCACCCGCTGCTTTGGCGGCCGCAATCTTGTTGCGGATGTGCCCTGACAGGTACTCGTCTGCCGGCTTCCACTCCCCGTCTTCTGGGTCTTGGTAAGCCAGCGATTCGTCGATCAGCGACTGAACCACCTCACGACCGGGTATCCGCAGACGCCTGGCCATGTCGGCAATGCTCAGCCGGCCATGAACCGCGAGACTGATCATCATCGCGTCCCGAGCGTTCTCCGCCGTCGCCGGCGCCTCCCGCTTTCCGACCGTGCGCTTGGTGAAGATGTCCGCCTTGCGGAAGACCTCGTTCTCCTCGTCGTAGGACTCCAGACTGAGCACCAGCGGACACTCGGGGTCCGTTCTGAACACCCGCACGTTCGCTCTGTCGGACACGTTGCCGTGTTTCTTGACGAAGCGGTCATAGACGCCGTTGAGGGTCTGCTGCAGGCGCTGGAGCGCCGGTTCGTCATCGGAGCACGCCTGGTGGTCCAGCACCGCCCTCGCTGCGTCACGGATGGCCATCAGCCCTATAAGCCGTTCGCGGCCGAGGCCACGGAAGGCCTCGTCGACGTCCAGCCATTCCTGGCCTTCGCTGACGTGTATCCGGTCCTTGTTCAGGACGAATGATCCCGGGCGCGTGCGACTGGTGGCGCGCACCCGGTTGAAGCTCAGGCTGTTGCCAGCCAGGGGATTGCCTGGCCGCGCCGACGCGGTCTCGTAGACGTTGGACGGCAGGCTCATCAAGCAGTCCTTGAGCTTGGCCTCGAATTCGGCCCGGTTCCCGTCCCACACCGGCACAACCTGGTGACCGTATTGGGCGCTTTGCAGCTCCAACTGCCCGATCACCATGCCAGGATGGTCCACGAAGTAGTTGTTCAGCGGCCGTGGCACCTCCAAGTGCGTCCTGGCATGCGAGCTGTACTGGGTGAGCACCTGGCCAGCGCGGAACAAGCCCGCCGGCGCCTTGCCCAGCTCCAGCCATGCGGCCGTAGCGCTGAACAGTGGCCTTTGCCGTCGCTTGAAGACGACCAGGTCCGCGACCACGTCCGTGTTCGCCTGGCGCTTAAAGGCCCCTTGGGGGAGCCGCACGGCACCCAGCAACTCGGCGTGCGCGTTCAGCCACCTGCGATGTGCGCCCGTCTGGCTGTCCAGCGAGTGCTTGCTGGTGATCGCCACCATGATCCCGCCGGGGCGCAGCAGCTCGATGCCCCGGCACAGCACGTAGTTGTGAATGCTGAAGTCGGCATAGGCGACCTTTCGGGTATCCAGCGACTTGAACTCGCCAAAGGGGACGTTGGTCACGCACAGGTCGTAGAAGTCGCCCGGGATGTGAGCCTTTTCCAAGGCGTTCACATGGACGTTCACCCCCAGCGAGCCGAAGGCCTTCTTCAGGATTGCTCCCGAAACCGAGTCCAGCTCGACGGCGGTTACTTCCGACACCGCGGCTATCTCGGCAGGCATGCCAGCCAGGAACAGCCCCGTGCCGGCCGTGGGCTCGACGATCCGGCCTCCGGCAAAGCCGAGGTGGCGAATCAGCCCCCAGATGGCATCGATGACCGACGGGTCTGTGTAGTGGGAGTTGGGCGTGCTTGCGCGCGCACTGGCGTACTCCTCGGCGCTCAGAACCTGATTCAGTTCCTCGCGAAGCGTCTTGAGCGCCCCGCTGAGGCCTTCCTCGAAGATCCGGGCCATCCCGCCCCAGCCAGCGTAGCGCAGCATCTGCTGTCGCTCGGCCTGCGTGGGATCGCGGGACTCGGCTTCCAGCTGCTTGAGCAGCCGGATCACCGCGAGGTTTTCCTTGACCCTCTCGACCTCGCCGGACGGCGGTACTGCTTGTTGCAGGTCGAATGTGGGCCACTCTCGGGGTTGGACCGAGGTTTCCTCGACGGGTTCGTCGGTTGATGCGGTTCCCTCTTCAGGGCCGATCACGTCCAGGTCGAAACTGGAGAACTGCGTTGCTGCCGGTGCCGGCGGCAACGCAGCGTAGGCGACGATCGCGGCCGCCACGGCCACCTGGGTAGGCGGCGACGGTGGCGGAGCTGCGACCGCTGCCTGCTGCTGCAGGGTCTCGAGGTGTACGGCCTCAAATCCTGCAGGTTCGAATCCGGGCAGCCACGCAGTGGGCGCCGCGGATGTCGTTTGGGCTCTTCTTCCCATTCTTTTTCTCCGGAGTTGGGAAACCCGCGGAGATGCGCCACCCCTTCCGGGGACGGGAACATCCCCACGGGGTTGGTAGGCGTGCCATCGGCACGCATCGAGGTCGCGCAAATGCGCGCCCAAGATCCGGAGAGGCCTGAGGCCTTTCTGAAAACCTCCTCAAAGGCTTTTAGAAAGGCCACCGCACGTCAATGCGGTGGCCAGTTGTCCTGCAGCAGGACGGAGCCCCTACACGACGCTGAGGCCGATGTAGAAGGGCATGTGCGGGCTATGCCTCATGGTCAGCCACTGAGTGCGGTTCTTGCCGTCTCGTGAGTCGCTGGAGACGACCCAGATCGGGAAGCTTTTTCCGGCAGGGCTGTTGCTGGCCGCTTGATGCGGCTTGGCGTGACAAAGAACGTCCAGCAGCCTGGCTCGTTCCTCAGGAGTGAGGTCAGCCTCGCTGGCGATCTCGCGCCGCGTGACTGTGACGCCGAAGGCTTCAGGCTCCATTTCGACCTCGCCGAAGAACATGGCCGCCTTGGCCGTCTCCGACACGTCGATGTTGCGCACAGGGGTCAAGCTGCAGAACGCAGAGCGGCCGCTGGGCCGCCGGGCGTTTTGAAGCATGGGTCTCCTTGGGTTACGCCAGCCAGCGGCAGATGCCGACCAGTGACGTGATGGTGAAAACCAGTTGCATGAGGAAAAGGGAGACCACTCGCGCCAGACGCGCGTACGTGATCCAGGCGAGGTTCGACAGGAGGAAGGCGAGCCACCCATAGCCCGACCAGGGCAGGTTGACTGCGAGCACCATCGCACCCGTGATGCCCGAAGCCGACCCCATCCACGCGCTGATCTGTTCAGCAGTGGCGGACCTGATTCGGGCTACAAGGCGATGGTGAACTGTTCGCATTCGCTTCCTTTGTCGCTGGGAGGCGCTCCCAGCACCACGGGCTCGGCCTGCTTGGCCAGCTCGTGCTCTTTCTCGCGCTGCACACGTTCGGCGCGTGAGCGTTCCTTCTTCTTTCGCTTCTGGGCTTGTGCAATGGCCGTTTGGACGTCGTAACCAGGCACGTTGACTTCCGTGTGGAAGCGCGGGATCTGGATGGCGTCAAATCGGCCTTGCGGCCTGCGGTCGGACGCTGCCTTGACGGCGGCGCCACGTGTTCCGGAGGCAGGTGGAGCAGCGTTGCGTGCTGCCTTCATGCGACCTCCTTCGTCAACGGAGGCCGCCCGAGGGCGTGGCCCCCGAGGGTTGAATAGGCTGGTACCCCAGCTAGGACGCCTCAAAGAGGTGTGCTCGAAGTGTACTGTCTGCGGTGATCTTCAACAAGAGGAAGCGCTTTGGCCGGTTGTGCCCAAAAGCCATTCCACTCTCACCACACCCCCTCTCTACATTGCAGGTACACCTTTTCGTGAACTGCGCGATGCCCGGCGCCGACCTCGACACATTCGCATTCCCCGCGTATCGCCTGGAGGGCCCTGATGGCCGGCGGGAGGCTCCGTCTGCCTTTCTCACTTTGGGACATTGGTTCGAAGCGGAGAAGTTCCGCACGTGTGCGCCGGAGCTGTTTGTCGAGGTCCTGCACCAGCCCTCGCTGAAGTTGGCCAGGAAAGTGGCCAAGCAGCACCAGGGACATTGGCGCTCCGACTGGACGGCAATTCGTGGCCGAGCGCTCGCGTGTGGGATGGTTTACGCGGCCGCGGCCGACGTGAACCCGGAGCGCTGGCTTCGCGCCGGCGAGGACCTGGTCCGGCTGCTGCGCCCGCTGGCCCTTCCGGAGCGGTTCGCACAAGGAGTTGCTGCGGAGTTCATGCGGCTGCGCGAAGCGCCCTGCGTCGGCTTCATCGGCGCTGCAGCGGCGCCCCCTGAGGTGGTTGGCCGGCGCTTGAACGCCGTCCACAAGAAGCACGAGAAAGCGTGGCGGCTGCAACACTGGGTCGGTCGGCACTGCAGCTGGCGCGTCCACGATTGGGCGGTGAACCAGTACATCCCGGTGCGGTACCACGGGGAGCCCGGGGCCCGGCTCGCCTCGCCGAGCGCGGGTCAGTTTGCCCGCGACTGCAGGACCATCGTCTTGTTCGAAGAAAAGGGCGGCAAGGACATGGACGCGGCGATCAAGACGCTGCGCTCGTTCAAGAGCGCGCAGATCGAACTGGACCTTTATGCCAGGACTGCAGCGGGCAGTCTGATCTAGGCTTTCGCGGGTTCCGCGCCGGGTTTGTCGGCGGCGGCGGTTCCCGCGATCGCGCCAGGCGCGCTGATCTGGGAGGCAAAGCCCGCCTCCGTCAGGGGCGCGGGACTCGTCTCCCGTCGCCGGCGCCGCGCTTCATAATCGGCCCGGGCTTGCAAGCAGTTGCGAAGTGCCACGCGCGTCCTTGGATCGGCCACCTGGCTGACCTCATGCATTGCATCATTGAGCAACTCCGCACTCGCAGTGGTGCGGCCGTGGCGCATCAGCTGGTGCCGCAGCAGGTGGTAGAGCTCGTTGGTCGCCGGCAGGTGCTTGCGGATGTCCTCTGGCGACGCCCGGGACAGCAGCAGCGCCATCCCCCCAGCGGCGACCAGAAACTCATGGATGGTGCCGCTCGTGGGACCATCAACCTCTGGCAGCTCGTACGCATCGACGCGCCGCCATGCAGGCGGTCGAAACAGACGGGACAGAGAGGGTGGGATCAGGTTCATCGCAAGGCCATTTATAGGCAGCTGCTGGACCCGTGCTGGAACCGCTTTGAGCGCAAAGCTGTGTTTCGTTGCGGTCAGCGCTGCAGTTCCTGCTCAGCGCACATGAAACCGAGTTTCGTTCCCACAAAGAAAAAGCCGCCCCGGGCGGGGCGGCTTTGGTAGTGGCCACGTAGGCCGAGCCGTCTGCAGCCCGGGCGCTTTCGCGTCAGGGCAGCAGCACGTATGACGCCTCCAGCCTGGGCTGGGGCGTGGCCACGACAGGGTGTGTCGCGGCCGGCTGCTGGACGTAGTTCTGGATCCGCACGACGCGCTGGGTACCCTGCGTGTCGATCACGAAGACCTCCTCACCTGCGCGAAGGTCTTCCCCCGGTTCCGGCTGCGTCACGGCGATGATCGCGCCTCCGGCCATCCGGATGACGTACTCACGCGCGGGCGTTCCGCCCCAGGCGGTAGCGAGCTCGCGTCCCGCGATGGCGCCGAACCCGCCAGCGGCAACGGCCAGAGCCGTCGCCACTGCGTTGTTCCTGCGGCCGAGGTGGGCTCCCACACCGCCAGCCAGCGCCCCGCCGACGGCGGTTGCTGCGTTGCGGGTGGTGCTGTCCACTTCGACCTTGACCATGCGGACCTGCAGGATGGTGCCTTGCTGCACGCCGGAGCGTACCTGAGCACCTCGCTCGCCATACACGTTGGCGCTTTGCCCGAACACCCCGGTGCTCATGCCGACGAGGAACATCACGAGGATGATCGACGGCCACACGTGGGGGTTCTTCAGCTTCTTGATGAAGGCCATGCTCTTTCTCCTAGGAAATTCGACAGGCCTCCCCCGACAGGAGGATTCCCTGTCGGGGTTGATGCGCCGATGGCGCAGAAAACGCAGCTGCAGCAACCATTGACTGACGTCGAGGTCCTGCGCGCGGAGGTGCTCAAGGCGAAGCCTTGCAAGCACTTCAATTCGGTGGGTCGCGGTCGTGGGCCGTCTGCTGCGCCTGGTGGTCAGGCGCAAAGCAGCCGTGCAACGGCAGTGACAACGCGGATCAAGGAGAGCGTGACCGGGAAATCCGATCCACCCCTTGGTGATCCCGGCAAGCCGGGTAGGCTGAAAGAGGTCAGCTCCTGCCAAGCGCTTGAGGCGCCCAGTTGCGGTAGTCTGCCAGATCGTGCGGCGGGAAACCAGATGCGGTTGACGCGCTCGGGCCCTTGGGTAAAGTGATTGCGTGCCCAATCAGCTTTCCTTCGATCCATGGCATGAGGACGGCTTGCTCTTCGAGCAGCAACCTGCCCTCTTTGTCGACCTCACACGTCAGCCCATCGTGTTCACGGTCAGGGGCATTTCTCACTTTTCGCCCCGGTTCCGCTATGTGGGCGTCGACATTGCCGACGTGACGACTGCGGAGCTGTTTTCTCAGGCGTACGCCAGATGGCTAGACGCCGAGCAGGCTTTGCTGCTGCAACGCATCGAGGAGCGCCGCGGCGCCGAGGGTGACGCCCTGCGGGCCATCCTTGACGGAGACGCAGACAGTTTCGAGGCGCACCTGCGCCGGCTGGAACACCGGCAGCGCGCCTGCCTGAAACTGGTCAAGTAGGCTCCCAGCCCCAGCTGAACTACCATCCAGCCATGGGCGTGGAGGGGGTGGGGATGAATCTTTGGAGACGGCTGCAGACGAGCCGCTTTGGGCGCGAAGTGCTCTTCGCGCCGCTGGAGTACATGCTGCATGACTCCGACTTTCGCATCCGTGGCTTCGGCTGGGCCCTGGTGCTGGGCGAGCCCCTGTACTACTGGATCTGGGCGTACCTCATCCCACAGCCTGCAGAAAGCCTGTTCATCAGGGCATCGTGTGCCATCGCGGCGCTTCCCATCGCTCTTCAGCCCAGCTTAAGGTTCTTGCAGCGGCATCGGCTGCTGAACATCTACCTGGTCGCCCTGACCTTCTACACACTGCCGTTGAGCTTCCTGGCGCTGTACGTCATGAACGGCTTCAACGAGGTCTGGATGGGATCGTGCGTTTGCATGATCTTTCTTACCTTCTTGATCATCGACTGGCGACTTGCGTTGGCAAGCATCGTGAGCAGCGTCGGCTTGGTGGCAGCTGCCTCGTGGGCCGGAATCCTTGCTCGGCCGCCCGGGTCGGCGGCAGTTCCGGGCGCGGACCTCGCCATCCTGGGCTTCGCACTTTTCACGGCTACCCTGTTCAGCATGTCGGCGGCAAACCTGCGTCGCGAGCGTGCCCGGTCCGCACTGGTCACGATGGGCGTTCTCGCGCATGAGTTCCGCACACCTCTCGCAGCGGCCAGCATGGTGACCCAGTCAATGGCGCAGTCGCCTGAAGCGCGCAGAGACCCACATCTGGTGCGAGGACTGGACAAGCTCAGCAGCCTGTTCAACAGCATGAACGCGCAGATCAACTTTCAGATGGGCAACGCTCGCCTGTTGGACATGCCTAGGGAGAAGGAAGTTGCGGACGTCGCGACTATCGCTGCCGAAGCGGTTGCCGCCTTTCCGCTGCCGGCGTCGGCGAGCCGGGACTGCGTTCAATGTGTGGCCCCAAAGGGGGCCTACGCCCTCGTGCACCGGGAGCTGATGAAGCAGGTTGTGAACAACCTCTTGAGCAATGCGATCAAGGCCTCGATCGCAAAAAATCCTTTCTTGCCCACAGCCTGCATTCGCGTGACCTGCGAAGCCGACTCTAAACAGGTGCGTCTCACGGTTGCCGACGACGGAATCGGCATCAGCCCGGAGCGGTTGAACCAGATCTTCGAGCCCTTCCAGTCAACCTCGCAGTTTCCGTCGCATGGACTCGGCCTCACGATGTGCCGGAACGCGGTGACCAGCTTCGGGGGCGAGATCGCCTGTGCATCCGAGCTTGGGGCAGGAAGCCAGTTCACAATCACGTTGCCGCTTGCTTCAGTTGCAGCTCGCGCGGGCGTTTTGGATGAGTGACCGCGCTACAGGATTCCGAGGATCAGCGCATTCCTGATAGCACTTACCGTGCTATCTGCCTTTAGCTTGCTTCTCGCGTTGGTGAGGTGCAGAACCACCGTGCGCTCGGTGCAGTTGAGCTGGGCGGCGGTTTCGACGGCTGATTTACCGTCGTAGGCACTGCTTAGGCACTCACGCTCACGCGGGGTTAGACGAACCACCTGGGAAGACAAAGCCTGCTTGAGTTGCGGAACCACGTTCAATGTCGTCCAGGCCACAACGGCAGCTTGCGCCCCATCGAACAGCTTGCTCGGGCCGAACAGCAAGCATTCGAAGTACCTGGTGTCGGCAAGCGGGACACGCACCGCGACATAGGCCTGAAAGCCTTCGCTGAGCATGTACTTTGCCCAGGGGGAGTCCGAGCGCTCCAGCATGTCCCATTCGAGGCTGCGAGCCGCATTGAAGTCCGCGGTCGAGCTCTCGAAGGAAGAAGCCGCGAAGCTGCGCAGCATGTCCGGGAAAGCAGCTGCAACGATCCTAGGCCGCCAGCGCTTTCCCTCCTCAAGCGGGAACGGGTTCGGGTAGGTGATCACGCACGCCGTGACCTGAACCTCGCGCAGCTGGCGCATCCAGTCAGGCAAAGCCTCCTCCAGCGAGAACTCCTCTTTGAGCAGTTCCCTGGCCTGCATCGGCTTGTCGACGCCGGGCACCGGTTGGATGCCCATGCCGATCGAACTCAAGAAGCCCTTGCAGCCGTCCGTCAGGCGCCAGATTTCGTTGCGTTCGTTCGCAGGGTAGGAGATCTCCCGGCCGGTCCGCGTGAACCAGCCGGTGCGCATCGCGATCCTTTGCACCTGCGGGTCGTCCCATGTGAGGGCCACAAACTCCTGCGTAAGGTCCACGCCCGAGACGGGTCCGGGTTCCGCGCTGATCCACTGCCAGCGCGTGCCGGCCGGCCGCTCGATCCAGAAGGCCAGCCGCCCTTCAGCGTCCCTTACGCCCGCCACATACAGCTCCTCGTTCATGTCCTGCACGGGACAGAGAATGCGTTTGGTGTCGCGGACCGAGTCAGGCATTGCTTACCCCTGCTCGATGGTCCTGACCGCGTTCGCAGCGGCCCAGGTGGCGTACACGGCTGGCTGTGGGCCTCTTGTGGTCCCATTGACGGCGAACACGGCAGCCCCGACAAAGGGCTTCCTGCTCAACGCGGCAACTGGAGCTGCTTCCGGCGGAAGTCCCATCTGCGAGGCGAAGTGGACGTTGGCGAACAGCTTGCGGCTCTTCAGGCCAGCTGAAGCAGCCGAATCCCAAACGCCGAGGCTTAGCGCTTCGTCGTGCCCTCGCAAGCTCCCATCATGTTCGAGCTGGACCCATACCAGTGCGCCATCCCGCTTGACGCATAGAAGCCCCTGGGGCGTGCCCAGCAGCATGTATTCGACGACGTCGAGACTGTCCAGAAGCACCGACAGGCTCGCCTGGACGTCTGCGCCGTCAAGCAACTCCATCAGCTGCGGCTCCAAACCTAGAGCCAGGTATTCCCCGCGCGTCGCCGCGGAGCGGTCCTGTTCCTTTGGAACGACCTCTTCCACGGTACGCCGAAGATCAAATGCCTGCTTGGGCAAGAAGCGCTCGATCGCGCGCAGGTTGAAGGCCTCAATCGCGCGGTCGTTGTCCGCGATGCCGGTCAGCAGGACCCGCTGCAGGCCCCTATACGAGTGGCGCTTGCATAGCGAGATCCCGTCTTCAGCGGGCATGGAGTAGTCGGCGACAAGTACCGAAGTGAGGGAGAACCGCGCCGGGTCCGCGAAGTACTGCAGGGCAAGCTGCACCGCGTTGCCCTCCTCCTGGGCCCGGGTGATCGAAAGGAAGGTGGCTGCCTCTTTGCGGAGGTAGACCTCCGAGGCGCGCAGGATGGGATCGAGGGTGCGGGGCGACAGGTGGTACGTCGCGCAAATCTCCCGCGGCATTGAAAAGATCAGGCCGTCCAGGAAATCCGCACTGTCATCGATGAAGGCTGCGCGAGACTTCACGCGCAGCATCGGCACACCCATCGAGCCCCCACTTTTTGGTTGTACCCGGTCGATTCTACGCATCCGGTTACGAATTGGCGCGTGCAGGCAAGCCGGGAATTCCTTGCAATGTGGCTTCTATGCCGACAGTCCAGGGCCGACCGCTCCGAAACCGAGTTTCGCCGGTGTTTCCGCCTCTCGCTCGGCGCGGGGTGGCGCCGCCTTGTATTCTGAAAACTCAGAATTCCAGCAGGATCCTAGGCCACAGACGCCGCCCGGCTTTTGCAAATAGGCGGCTGGACTCAGCGCCCGAAATAGACAACCAGATGACGCTAGCACCTGTGCACGTCGATAACCATTCGATCCCGCTCTGGTTGGCCTGCGGACGGCCGTCTGGGCTGATCGCGCCTTCTGGGAAGATCATCACGTTCTCGCCGGCTGCAAGCGCCCTGGCCAGCGTGCGGATGCCGAACGGACTGCCAGCGTCGACGGGGGCAACGCGGCCGTATCCGAGCCAAGCTAGGGCAGCCAACCCCAACCGCGTGACCGGATGGTGCCGCGCATAGGCGGTCTCGACGGCAAAGCACATCGGAACCGGGCTCGCCAGGGCCACGATGACCCCATCGAGCAGGCTCACGTGGTTGCAGGCGATGATGCGGCCGCCGGCTTTGCAAGCTTCAACGGACTCTGGGCGGTACCGCACTTCCACCCTCAGCAGCCATAGCATCCCTCGCGAAATCAGCCTCGGTATCCGCATTTGCTTTCGCTCCTAGGCCGCCCGCAGGCGCTTGCGGGACGGTTGCTCCCGATGGTGGGCAGCGTCCTGCAGCATCAGTGTCGAGAGCCGGACCATGTCCTGGATCATCGTGTCGCGCACCCTCAGGGGCATCAGGTCCTGCAGGTCATACCGCTCCTTGAAGACGGCGAGCCAGCGTCCCACTTCGACTTGCGAGAGACCCAGCTGCCTGCAGCGCTCCGCCGTCGCGCCGCGCTGGGCGTCCTTGGCCAGCAGGGGCGATATGACCCAACGCCTGAACTCGGCGATGCGCTGGCGCGGGTTCTCCTGCCCGTCGCTCGTCAAGGCCTCCGCTTCGGGTGCGGTGCCCAGCTGCTTGATCACGCCGAGTATCTTGGTCTTGGCCATCGGCCGCCGGCGGCGGTTGGCAAAGCGCCCTAACTCGCCGTGCCTGGTCTGCACCGGACCGACCTTGACGGTACTCACGACGTTGCCAAGCGCCGGCCCGAAGGTCAGGAACTCGCCGGGCTTGAGGCTGCGAAGGATCTCGGTGGCGCGCGCGAGCTTGATGCCCAGGAGGTCGGCTGCTCGTTCCAGGTCAATGTCGAGTGTCGTGAGCCCGACGCAGTGGTTCTGCAGGTGACCCACGACCCCTTTGTGGATCTGGCTGACTCGCTGGGTTGCAACAACCGGACAGATACCACGCTTGCGACCCCGCGCGCACACATCGAGCATCGGTTTCTTGCTCTCCGCCTTGTCCTGTTGTGGGGCCACAAGCTGACCTTCGTCGATGGCTAACAGAATAGGCGACCAATCTTCCTTCCTCACGACCATCAGCCCCTTCAGGAAGGCAGCAACGAATTCCTGCATCTCCTCTATTTCAAAGGCCTCAAGACACAGAATTACCGAATGGCCAGAGCGCCATAGGCGCTGCGCGAGCTCGCCGGCGCTTGCCGTGCGCAATGGCGTCTCTTCGCTGTCAGCTGAGAGCACCAGGTAGTCGAACTTGTCGGCCAAGGTGACGAGCTCGCCTTCGGGGTCGATGACGATCTGCTGGATGTGGAAGTAGGTTTGCTCAAGGATGCGACGGAGGGTATAGGACTTGCCGCCACCGGGGGACGCCTGGATAAAGAGGCGGGTCTTGGTGAGCGTCTCGACGTCGATCGCGCATTCCGTGTCGCCAGCCAGGCCGAGGATCGGTCTTTGCCGTGCCCTTGTACGTGATGTCGATGAGCCGGGTTGCGCTGCCTGGCGCACGCGCTTGTGCCCCGCACCGGGTGTTCGGGTGCGGGTGGAAATTGGTATGACAGAAGCAGAAATCGAAGTCATCGTGTGCTCTCGCATTGGGTCAGTTTGGGGGTGCTTTCTCATGCTTGCACGGCAAGCGCTGGCGTCAAGGGGCGACCGGCAAGCAACAGCCGCATTGAGCGTGAAGCGGTCCTTGCACATGCCAAAGAGAAAAGGCCCGCTTGCGCGGGCCTTTTCCTTGTCGTTCTAGCAGCTGCTCTGCCACGCAGTCCGCCGCCACTCCCAGGGCGGAATGGCATTGGGGTCGGCCCAAAGACCCTGCCGGGCAGCTCTGGCCTGGGCCTCCGCGGCCCCGACCTCCCTGTCCCTCAGGTATCCGGGGGAAGCGCGGTTAGCCCAGACAACGCCACGTCGAGCGAGTTCGCGGCTGGCTGTGGTGCCGTCCACAAGGACGTCACACACAGCACGGTCGTATCGGTCCAGGGTGTGGCAGGTAAAGCGCACGGTCCTGCCCTTCACGAGCCTGGCGAGTTCGCCGGCAGCCTTCTCGGACCACGGCTGGCCAGGGCGGCATCGACCGTGACTGGTTTCAGGCGCGTCGATGTTCGCAAGCCGGATCTTCGACTTCTGCCCGTCCAGCCTCAGCGCCACGAGGGTGTCCCCGTCATCGACGTGGATCACCCGGGCGTCGAACTCGGGTGTGATGTCGCGCGCGCCAGCCAAGCTGGCGAGCCCAAACGCCAGCACGGCGACCAGCAGCAGGCGGGATGCCTTCATGCCGGCTCCCATTTGGGCAGCAGTTCGTCGACCAGTGCGCTGCGGAAGGCGGGATCCTGGATTCGCATGACCAGGTGCCCAGGCCACTCCTTCAGCTGCAGCTGCTCGATCTCGATCTCACGGCCGAAAATCATGTGCAGGGCCTCCTTGGCCTTGGCCAGGAGTTCGTCCGTCACGATGCATGAATCACCTTCGAAGTCGAAGATGAAGTATTCCAGCGCGCCCTCGAAAAGGAAGCGGCTGACGTCCGGCGGTGTCGCCAGCGCCCGCAGGAGGGCCAGCAACAGCGGGTCATTTTTCAGTTCGTTCATGTCTTAGTTCAACCGGTTAAACCGCAGCCGCGTTGACTGTGGTCTTCAAAAAGAAACGAGCCCCGCCTTTCGGTCGGGGCTCGCGGTCTTCTCATCGCTGGGAAGACGATCCAAGTTGTCGCTCGAGCATCTCACGGCGGAGGTGCTTGAGGAGGAAGTCCGCGTCCAGCCGGGCTTCAGAGCCCCGCGCCAACGTCCTTCTTAAGCGCTCGACCTTCTCGACTTTGTCCTGCAACTGTTCGTCGCTGGCCTGTTCGATCTGGTCGAAGAATGCACGTAGAAACTGCCTGTCCAGCATCGCTGCTGAGCGTCAGTGAACGTGCCTGCCGCATGCCGATCGGATGATCGACAGCCGCGCCTTGTCGAGGCCCGAACCTTCCGCATCGCACACCGAGAGCAGCTGCTCACGGTGCCCGGCGCGAACCAGTTCTTTGGCCAGTACTGCGACCGTCTCGGTCGTCTCATCCCGCAGCTGGTGGGGATGTGCCTTCACGTACTCCGCGGTTTGGCGCGGGTGACGCACGGCGTTCCTGATGATGGGTGCATTCGTGGCCATCTCGTCTTCTCCAAGAAAAAACGGACGGACACGTGCCCCAAGGACGGGAATCGTGTTCCCGTCCTGGGTGAAAGGCTGAAAAGCGTCAGCTCGCACTTGCTCGGAGAGCCAGTTCTGAAATCCTATCGCAACTCGGTTTTCTCGCCCACTGGAAATCAGCGAAGTGAGAGAGTTGCGCGCACGCTCAGGCGGCTTCGCCCACGTAGTTGACCCCGGCGTTGAGCTTGACGAAATCGTGGGTGTGGATGGCCTTCTGGTAGCGCACCTCACCCTTGATGGTGCTGGAGCTGGTCATCTCGATGGCCTTGCGAGCCAGGATGGTGCTGTTCACATGGCCTTCCACGATGACATAGTCGGCCTCGACTGCCTCACCCACCACGTGCCCGGTAGGCCCGATGTGAAGCAGGCCGCCGGCGGGCATCCTGATGGAGCCGTCTACGCGGCCGTCGATCCGCAGGCCGCCTTGAGAGCAGCTCTCCTGGGCCGTCAGGTCGCCCTTCACCACAGCCTGCTCCGCGACGTACGCGTTGATGCGCGAGAGGTGGTCAGGGGTCACGAGCTTGAATTGCATGGTTCATTCCTTCTCTGTAGTCGGTGCCGGGCCGTTGCCCAGCGATTGGCTGATCTTCAGGTTCATCTCGGGGGCCACCCATGGGGTCGCAGCCTGCCGGGGCTGCTCGGCCGCGGGGCCGAGCGAGGTGGCCGCTCGGTCGGCAAGGGCAAGGGCTCCAGCAATCATCAGGGCCCACTCAAGCCGGCGCAGAAGCCGCCGGCGCATGATTCGCCTTTGGGCCACCCGGCCTTGGTGGTCCGCGACGGAGCGCAGCACCAGGGCGACCGGGTTTCCTTTGTCCATCAGGCGGCAGGAGCGACGTATTTCAGGTGCATCTGGTGCTGCCCTCCCAGCATCTCGATCTCTGAGTAGCGCACCGAGCCATCGATCTGCGCGGCCGCTTCGATGCACACCAGGCCGCCTGTGGCGTCAATGTCGCCCATCATCCGCCCGCGCACCACGATGGTTCTGCCCACGGCCGTTCCTTTGACCGAACCGCCTTCTTCGATCACCAGTTCACCCGGGCCTTCCACCTTCACGTCGCCGGTAACCTCGCAGCCAATCGTGAGTTGTCCGGCGGACGACACACTTCCGGTGAGCGACCAGCCGGACGGCAGGTGACTGGGCGCAGGACCCGAGGCGGTGATCGCTGCGGGGAACGAAGATGCCGGTGCACTGTCATGCACAAGTTGCAGGACGGCCGTACTGCCGGAGCTCGTGCCTGCGGCTTCCTGGCTGGTGCCCAGCAGGAAGCGCGGCGGGTTGCCGGGCGCCAAGTGGTCGTTTGCGAGCGTCTCGTGCTCCAAGGGCTGGTCGAGGGGGGTGTTCAACATCGGACTCTCCTTCAGGTTGAAACAGCGGTTGAGGAACCAGTGGCATCGCGTGCCGGAACGGAACGCGAGTGACGTGTCGGAAGTGGCGGGGGGGCTGGCTGTTTGGCTGCGTCCCAGGCCCAGTAGCGCAAGCCCTGTCCTGTTGAGCGCTCGCGGTCTTCCAGCGCTATCCGCTCTTTCTGGAAAGGTGCAATGGAGGCGCCGTAGACCTGCAGCGCGTAGGGCGTGCCTCTGGTACCCCCCTCGCCTTCCACGTCCCGCAGAACGAAGTGAGGCAGCCAGGTGCCGTGGTTGTCATAGTGAAGGGGGCGGACGAACTCGCGGTCTTGCTCGACCAAGATCGTGGCGAGGAGATCCTCGTAGGAACTGTTGACGGGAACGTAGCGTGCGGAGACCCGCATCAGCACGCCCTCGACCACCACCATGCGCCCTGCTTTTGTTGCCTCAACCCGCAAGGCCGCGACGACCTGAGGCTTTTTGCCAGAGAGATCGACTTCCAGGCGCTTGAGCGCGGACCAGCCCCGGTGGCTATACCGGGCCACGTTGGCGACTACCAGGCGGTCAAGGAAGAATTCGGGGGCGTGGTGGCGCAGCAGGATGACGGCCGAGCCGCCTGGCTCGCACTCCAGCGCCCGCACCTCTCCGATCACAAACCCGGAGGCCACTTTGCCGCTGCCGCGCGGGTTGCGCACCAGCGGTGCGAGGAACGCTTGCCAGTGATCCTCGATCTCGGCCTTCTTCTTGCTGTTCCAGGGTGGAGGCACGTACAGGCTTTGCTGCAGGCTTCCAGTTGCCACCTGGGTGGCATGGGCAGCACCCCGAAGGGCATGGCGGACAAAGCCCCAGTCCCTGGACCATCCCGGATACCAGCGGTTCAGGCCCGCTCGAGACCAAAGAAAGTGCAGCAGCCCCCACAGGTGCAGGCTGGGGCGCGCATCGCCCGGTGAGCGTTGAGGCTCTGCGCGTTCGGCCGGCGAGCGCTTGGGCTCCTGCAGGAGCGCGTGCGCAAGCTCCAGGCGAGTGTGGTCGCCGTGATCCTGAATCGCCTCAGGCGTGTACCCGGAGGCGCCCGAGGCCTGCTCCGAGAAAAAGGGGCAGTCCGCGGCGTGCTTGTCGGCTTCGTTTGGCCAGGCAGCGAGGAACAGCTTGGAATTGCGCTCGCGGATCACGAGCTTCAGGTGAGGAGTGACGCACCCGCACAGCGCGCTGCCGTACTGCTTTCTTGCAAACTGCAGCACGGTTTGGAAGTACAGGGGGTGGTGCCGAACAGCGGCGGCCTCGACGCTCTGGCCAGCTGCCAACACCGACACCCGTCCTGGGCGGTGCGGAGTCATTCGAACTCTCAGAAACAGGGGTGCAGGCAGTTTGGAATCGGGGCGCCCACGGGTGAAGGTGAGGAGGAACGCCATTCGCCCTAAATCCGCCGAAGCGGTTCCTGCGACACGAGATTTGTCTCCACATTTCCCGCCTGAACTTCACGCGGGAAATCTGAGGCATTACGCTGCCCGCCATGGACTACGACACGCTCTTGACAGACAGACCTTCAGGGGTAGCTTGGATCGAAGAACCACCTCGAGCCAACATGTCGAAAGCATCCCAACACGGCAACCCCCTCGAACTCGCATTGCAATGCCTGGCGCTAAGCAAGAAGGGGCTGGAGCCGCTTCAGATCGCCGGAAAGCTGGATCTCAGCAAGAACTACGTCACGCAGCTGCTGATGCTCGCCACCGCAACCGAGGATGTGATCGAGATGGTCAGAAGCGGCCAGGTTGCAGCTGGCGTCGCGATCGAGGCGGTGCGCGCCAACGGCTCTGAGGCTGGCGCGGTGCTCAGGGATGCGTTGGAGCTGGCCTCGCGCGCAGGCAAAGGGAAGCTGACGAGGAAGTTCTTACCCGACCAGAGGCGGCATAAAGCCCTGCAGCGGGCTGCCAGCGACATGTTCGCTGCACTCGTCAAGGTCAGCCGAGACAGTGGCTTCGCCTCCCTCAGCCCAGAGGTGAGAGCGCAGATCGAGAGCCTGCTGGCGAGCCTGCAAGCGTCCGGCAGCCTCAATCGGTCGGGCCGTCGGCAGTAGATGCTGGCCGCTCAACGCAGCCAAGCCGCCCCTGGGCCTATGCACAGCCTCGATCCTCGACGTGCCGTCCTACCATGTGAGGATCCACTGCTTTCACAGCTTGCGGGCGGATGACGGAGGACAGCGATGACGGACGACGACCTCCACTATCGCGTTCCAGAAATCCCCGGCTCCGTCAGCTATTGGAAGCCATCGCTCACCGATGAAGACGTGCGGCACCTCAAATCGTTGGGCCTGTTCAGCGCGTGCATTCAGGGAAATCCTTACCGCGCCCACCTTAAGCAAGCAGGCGCAGCGAAGGCACTCTGCGGCGCAGCGCCGGGCAAAGGCAGGGGCGGCATTCGTACTCCGAGCTGGTTGGTATCTCGCCACTACGAACGGCCAGGATGCCAGCCGTGCGAGAAGTGCCTCAAGGCTGCCGAATCGCAGACCGCGCCCTTGGGGGTGAAGGGCACCGCTGGAGGGCCGAGCAATGGCTGAGCAATTCACCTGCACCCACAAGGAGGGTGTGAAGCGCGTTGCCGCGTGGTTGCGCAACACGAAACGCATGGCTGTCGTGATGTCCGAGCGCGTTGTGACTGCCAGTACTGAAACGCCCGATGCGATCGGCTGGTACAGCCACGGCGGCTCGATCTTGGTGGAGGTAAAGGTTAGCCGGGCCGACTTCCTCGCCGACAGGGCCAAGATCTTCCGCCGCGAGGAGGAACAGGGTGTGGGCCAGCTGCGCTACTTCGCCGCACCGGCCGGCGTCCTCAAGCCCGAAGACATGCCCGATGGCTGGGGCCTGCTGGTCATCCATCTTCACCAGGTGCGTGAGCTGATCGCCCCGGCAGTCAAGGCCGCCAACCGGGTCAATGAAGTGGCGATGCTCGTTTCGGCCATGAGGCGGCTGGAGCTCGCGGCTACCGTTTTTGTCCGTCACGAAGGATGCGCTTGCTCCGAGGACTCGAAAGGCGCCAGTGAGACCTGATGCCCAGCGATTGGATGCCACCGACCGCTACGCAGCGGTTCAGTTTTGGGCCATCGAATTTTCGGCACAAGCAATCGAGGCGGCAGCCGAGCGACTTTCCGAGGTGGCCCCGGGCAATGTAGACGTCGCCAGTCTGGCCGACGGCTTCGCCATGGCCTCTGACGAGGTCCGGCTGCAGATTCCGGCCTACGCCGCGATGAAGGCGCGAAACTTGGCGCGGATCAAGGCCTGGGACAAGTCGAGCACGCCGCCGGCGCTGGAGCAGTGGCATGCCATTGAGCACGCGCCAGACGGCCTCAAACCCAATGACGCCGCCCAGCTCGCCGGCAGTCCGAGGATGCCGCTAGAGCGCATCGCCATGCTCTGGAATTCATTGCCCTTGGAGACGGATGCGCAATCGGTCGTCACGTTCGTGCGTGCGGTAGAAGACTTCCACATCCTGGCCCGGGATGGGCGATCTGTTCATGCCTGATGCGGCAGGGGACACGAAAGGTAGATTTCAATGACAGCTGATCCCAAGAATTGGACTTCAAGCTCGGCTCTGGTGTTCCAGGGTCATCGCAGTGGAGATGGTCAGGAAACCGCTGTCTACGCGGTTGCTGCCGGCAGTGCACCTGTCTTGCTGGACTGGCGGCTGGACCTTCGAAACCATAGCCCCACCGGCTTGGAGTGGGGGTACCTGGGTTCCGGCCCTGCCCAGCTCTCTTTAGCGATGTGCGCTCGGGTAGTTGGAGACGACCGCGCTATCAAGGTGTACCAAAGGGTCAAGGAGCGGATCATCGCGACCCTGCCCCGCAACGAAGGCTGGGAAATCCCGGCCAGCGCAGTTGCAGACGCAGTCGCTCAAGCGGAGGCCGACTTGGGGATTCCCACGGCACAATGAACCACCTCCGGGGCTTCACCCGGCATAACTCGGCTACCTCCCAGGTCCTGGGGACCGTCCGGCGAGCTTGATGCTCGCCTTTTTTCTTTCAGGCTGCCAGTGCCAGCCGTGGCAGCGGCAGATCGTGGATCGCGTACGCGCTGCCTTCACCTGTGGTTTCGAGAACACCGAACTCGAAGGCCAGAAGCAGCACGCTGTCCACCATCGCCACCGATGATCCTGATTTGAGCGCGAGCTGGGCGCACAAGCGCCAGCATGCCTCCCGGCGACCAGGCCGTGGCGCCCGGTCAGGAAGGCCGGCCATGCGGCACATATCCCGGCAATCAGAAACATCGTTCTGCAGGCCCAGTCCGAGCAACAGCTGCGGCTGGAAGGCTTTGTCGATGCCGGGGCATCGGCTCGCCCAACGAACCGCCTGGTCGCGGCTGGTGAGCGTCGCGGCCAGAAAGCCCTCGTACATTTCGCGCCGGCCTGCCCACAACCGGTGCACCCGCTCGGTCAAGGTCTGATCTTCGAACCGGGCTTCGAAGCGGGTATCGTTCCAGCCCATCCACACGCGCAGTTCCGCCGCGGCTGCAGCAGCTGGGACGAATGCCGAGGCGAGCATCCAGTGCAGGATTTCGCCGACCAGGGCCTCCGGATCCTGCGGGAGCCGTCGGTGACGAGGTGAGGCAAGCAGGCGAAAGCCTTGAGGTTCACTGATGACAATCTGGCGAACGCGGCCGTAGGCGCCGTCGTCGAATGTCTTGGTGGACTGGAAGTGCATCAGATCTCCTGCGCCTCGTTCAACTCGCCGATCGCTGCCCTGATTGCGTCAGCCGAGGCTGCATGCACCTGGTCCAGGTCGATCACCGGGCCCAGGTGCTGGCTAGACCCGAGCCTCTGTGTCGCCCGGATCAGCCCCCGAACCGTCCGATCTGGCGCGACGGCGTACCACTGAATGTAGTGGGCGCGGCAGCGCATGGCTACTGCCAGCATCGGGGAGTAGACCGTGCAGGCGTAAATGGCCAGCTCCTGCATCTCTGGCCTCGCCCCCCTTGCAGCAGGTGCAAGGTCGACGACGGCAGCCACGGCTGATTGGGCCCCCGTGTCCCTGGCCACCAGCGCGTAGTCTCCGGCGCCTTTCCGTGGTGCCAGTTCAACGCGCCAGTGCGGCGCCCGATCCCCGCCGAATGCGAGGGCCTCGCCGGCCTTCACTTGCCTTACGTTCAGGCGCGCTCCAAAGCGCCTGCCGGCCGCAGGCGGCCGCTCCAGCTCGTAAGTCGACATGTCCACGTTTACTCTCCCTGTCTGACACAAGCAGCCTCGCCTCCAGGCCGCTTGTGTAAAACGCAAGAGAAGAGAGCCAGGTGCACGAGGCACCTGGCTCTATGCCATTCGGCAATCAGGTCGAGGGCTTGTGGCCCGCGATCAGTTCCGACCCAGGAACGATGATCCAGTCGGGGTGCGCCTCACGGACCCTGCGCTCGGCCAGCCGGTGCGCGGCTGCGGCAAAGGCAGGGGTGCAGTAGCAGT
>CAZZAW010000002.1:0-25613 GCA_964652405.1 uncultured Ramlibacter sp. | reverse complement strand
CGACTGCATCACTTCGAGGCTCACCTTGACGTCCACCAGCGCGCGGCCGCTGCCCGTGAGCGCCTCGCCGAAGAGGAGCATGGAGCCGGCGAACGGAACATGGTGGATAGCCGGGATGTAGAGGTAACCCGGCGTGGGCTTGAACAAGCCCTCCTGGTCGATGACCGCGATGTGGCCACCCAGCAGGGGCTGGTTCTGGGGCTCGAACATCTGCACAACGCTGCACTTCAGCAGTTCGTACATGTGGTCGAGGTCAGGCCCTTCGGGGCCGGTGCGGACGTCGACAAGCGACACCCGGGCCGTGTGCTGCTCGTGCACAGGCTCGATCAAGATAGCTTGCATGGGGAGGCTCCTTCAAGAAAGTCCCCCACCGATGGGAGTGGGGGCCCATCGGGTTGCTATGGCGCCAGTGGCGCACGATGCTGAGACGTCAGCTCGACGCAGGCAGCAAGCCGCCAGCATCGCTCGATTCTAGAGTCAAGGCCACGAGATGCGACGTCGCTTTGGAGGCATTTAGCGCTTTTCGGGGCCCCGTGCCTGCCTTTGCCTCTCTCTCACTTTTCGCCCATCAACCTACACTCTGGTTTTGCTGCAGATGCTGATGGGAGGGAGCACACCATGCGCACCAACTACGTACTGGTCGACTTCGAGAATGTCCAGCCCGAAGGCATTGAGGCGCTGGCCGCCGACCATTTCAAGCTGCTGATCTTCGTAGGGGCGAACCAAAGCAAGTTGCCGTTCGGGATCGCATCAGCAGTCCAGAAGCTTGGATCGCGCGCTCAATACGTGAAGATCTCCGGGAATGGCCCCAATGCGCTCGACTTCCACATATCGCTCTACATCGGGCGGCTCAGCTGCATGGAACCGGACGCCTTCTTCCACGTGGTCTCCAAAGACAAGGGTTTCGACCCCCTCATTCAGCACCTGAAGGAGATCGGCGTGTTTTCAGCCCGGGCTGAGCGGCTAGCGGACATCCCAGCGATCAAGGTCCAGTCCAAGTTGTCTGCCGAGGAGCGGTGTGCGATGTTCGTCGCGCGCCTGGCTCAAACGAACTCCGGTCGGCCCCGGTCCTTGAAGACGCTGCGCAGTGCGATCGCCACCTTCTTCCAGCGGTAGCTGAGCGACGAGGAAGTTGAGGCCGTGCTGGCACTACTGCAGGAGCGCCAGATGGTGGTTGTGACGCCGGGCAAGAAGCTGACGTACACGGTCGGTACGGGCGGCTGAAAAGGTAGGGGGCCGCGCAGCCTTACCCAGGTTCAGGACGCGAATTCTCACTGCCTGAGGCACGATTCTCACGTATCGCGCCCATTCTCACTGCCTGAGGCACGATTCTCACGTTTGTGGCACAGATCGTCCGGCGGTATTCTCCGTCCTGGGGGTAGGAGATCATGGGGCTTCACTGGACGACTCGGACAATGCTTGCGGCTGCCGGCGCAATGATCGCCAGCGCCGCCGGCGCGATGAACTTCACCATTCACGATCCATGCGGTGGAGGCAACGCGAGCTACTGCGGGATGCGGATCCTGGGTGTCGGACCCATCCAGCAAGGCGATGCGCAGGTGCTGCGAACGGAAATCGCGAAGTGGCGCCGTGAGTACGGCGGTTTTTCCGGCATCACGCTCCATAGCCCGGGCGGCAGCGTCATGGCCGGCATGGAGTTGGGGCGCGAGATCCGTCGGCAGCGCCTGGATGCCTTTGCGCCCTCAGAGTTCAGCGCCTGGGTCTTCGACGGCGTTGGCCGCAAGGAGTACCGCTTGGTGCCCAAGCTGCAGTGCCATTCAGCCTGCGTCTATGCCCTGCTGGGAGGCGTGCGACGGGAAGTCGAACCTGGTGCGATAGTAGGCGTACACCAGTTCTCGACGCCGACGCCCGGTGCTGCCGTCGAGTCCAGCGCACAGGCCCTGATGGTGTTGCTCCGTGCCTACGTCGAGGAAATGGGCGTGGCCCCGGCTTTCCTTGATCTGGCCTCGCTCGTGCGTCCCAACGAAATTCACGTGTTGACCGCCTGCCAGCTGACAGCGCTCAAGGTAGACAACACCAAGGGCCAGCACGAGCGCTGGACGATCCGCGCAACCGACAGCGGCAAGCCCTTCGTGACCGGGAAGACGACGCTCCCAGATGGCCGGGTGGTCACGCTGGCACTGGGCGCTACACCGGACGGTCTGGTGGCGGTCACTTCAATCATGATGGCTCGCGCCGCCGTGCGCCCGGATCGTCTTGCCAACTTCCCCGTCAATGAGCACCCAAAGCTGTTCATCGACCTTGGTGAGAAGGGAACGTGGGAAGGTGCTCCGGCAAGGGAATGGAAGCGCCGTGATCTGCCTGAAGGTTACATCTTTGAATCCGTTGCGATGTTCGACCAACGGTTTGCCAGCGCCTTAGTGAACTCAACGAAGTTCTCGATCTCGGACGGTTGGGCTGGGTCGGCAATCCAGGACGTGGCGCTCGTGAGCACCATGTTCACTGTCGAAGGCCTTGCTGAAGGCATGCGGCTTGTGAACCGGTCGCGCTAACAGCCCTGCGCCGTCACCATTCGTGTCCGCTCACGGGGAATGGCCAGTCCGGAGGAGCGGTGCCGGCGGCGCCTTTCCTGGGCGACGCGGCTGCACTTGCCGGAGGTGGGGTCGGCTGCTTCGGCAAGCTGTTGACCGTGTCGATGATGCGCTGCGCACCAGCCTTCGCGGCTGCATCGAGCCCCTCTTTTGTCAGGACGTAGCCGGTATCGTCATCACCACGCAAAAATCCAAGCCCAGCGAGCCTGCGAGCTAAAGCCGTGGTTTTAGGCTTTGTGGGCCGCGGGTGCTCCTTCAGCGCGGTTACGAGTTCCCTGGCTTGGGCTTTCGTGATCTTTGAAGCAGCTGCGGTTTCCATCGTGCTGCGTCAGCGCCAGGGGTACAGCCCTATCCTGTTTCTTTCGAGGTTCTCTAGGCTTTGCTCGACCGTTAAAACGGATACCCCAGCGACCCGCGCAATTGCACCGGCGCGATCTGCGCTTCCGGGTAGCTGGTCATCCAGCGAGATACGACCCGGTTGCATGGCGCCGCCGGTGCGGATTCCCTCAACCAACCTCCAGCCCCAGCCCAAGTCGACGAGGAAAGCGTCCTTCAGTGCAAGCGCCGTCGCTCCGAACATGGCGACCCTACCCGGGGCAAGCACCCCTGTGGGCCGGTGTCCGAGCAGCAGGTGCTCGCCATCAAAGGTCAACATGTGACCTGCGAACTCGAGGTCCTCCGCTGGCGCGCTTGCTTGTATTGTGGGTCGTTGCACGGTTTGCTAGCGTGACCTTTTTGCAATGATCGGTGCGCACTGAGCGCTCCCAAGGTGATCTTCTGCATGACATAGCGTCCAACTACCGTCCACGCGCCTTTCAGATCGCACCCTCGCGCCAGGTTTAGGTACGGCCGCATGCTCGACGTCGAATTCATCCAGCGATGTCGTGATGCGCACCTTCTGGTCCACGTCCAGGCTGACGATCTTACGAACCTCCTGAATCACACCGGCATCTACAACCTCCACCACTTGCGCCGGGTCATAGACAAAGTGCTTGACCATCACCACGGCCCCTCCAAGCCCAATCAGCATTGCCACCCCGACGAGCATCACCGCGTCGCGACGCGCGTCCAGCAGAGGTTGGACCAGACGATGGTGGGCGGAGGGCGAGAGCTTCTTCATTGCACGTTCCAGCGGGCTATCAGCGCTCGTAAGCCCATTCCTCCCACGTGTTGTGGGTTGGCGCTTCTCCGGAAGCCTCTGTGACCAAGGCGGTGTGGTATCCCCCTAGCTCGGAGACGGCGAACCGCGCGGCTGCGTGCGCATCCTCGACGGTCGGCAAGATCAATGTGACGCAGCTGCGACCTTCGGCGTGCATCCTGCAGGCTCCCGAGTGAGTTCGACGCACGCGGCTGCGCGCAACACCTTGTTCGCTTTCACGCAAGAGTTTGTCGGGCGTGACCTGGTCAGCTGCTTGCATAAACGTCTACCGCTAGGTCTGCTTTGCGCTCAAATAGGCGCGCGTCGGCTAACGAGGCGACGCTTGATGAACCTGGAAAGTGCACGAATCGCAGCCGGTGCGAGCACGAAGTAAATCGCAATCGCCGCCATCAGCGCAGGAAGAGCGAGGCGAGCGGCTGTAAAAAAGTCGATGCCCAGCATCAAGCCCAGGAGATCGACCATATGGGCGAACACCTTGAAGACGGCAAGTCCCGCCGCAAGGTACAACATTACTGCGAAGACGGGTGCCGAGATCGTCAGAAACTCCCAAAGAAGGGGGCGGACGTCGCCCTTGGTGTACCACTCGTGGAGAAAGATCGCACCCAGCAGGAGGACGGCGCCGCCTCCGCCCCAAAAAGCGAACGACGCTAAAAACGAACTGATGTTTTCTGCGAGGGTGTGCGTAATCGGAACGTAAACAGTCATAGCTTAGCCACTAATCAGACTCGGCCTAACGTATCAGAAGCCGTAAGAGCGTTCACCCCAGCGGCGCAACACTTGATAGTCGTGCTCCTGCAGGACGATGACGCCGGTCTCCGCGCCCTCGAGCACTGCCTTACCGGCGCTAGGCTCGACCAGATTTCCGTGCACCATGTAGAAGAACCAGGCGAACGGCACTCCCGTGCGGCGATCGAGCGACGACAGCTTGTCGTAGAGCGCATGGATACTGGGCGCTCGCTGGATTTTAGCCATCTTGCGGGTGTGAGTCCATAGCGGCACCACTTCGACGAATCGCTGGCCAGCCAGTGGCGAGCTGTCGGTGGCCGGGTGCTGATAGTCCTGCAGATCCATCACCCAGTGCTCGCACAGGCGCGCACCGCTGCGCCCCGCGCTGGACAGGGTCCAGTCATGGAACAGCCGCTCACCGCGCCACCAAGGGAACCTCTCAAAGGTTGGATCCAGGCTCGCCAGCGAAGTCACGACTGTTTGGCCTGGACTTCCGTCTAGTGCGAGTTCGGTCACTGTCACCTGCTTCTCGCGCGCCTCCTGCCGCCGCGTCTCGTGAACGGCGCGCGCCAGATCAATGTAGGACTGCATGTCCGCTATGAGCTTTAGCTCATAAATCGGGGCTGCCAGCAGCTTGCGGTTTGGGAGCGAGGAGGCGTCGCGTTGCAGGTCGCGCAGATCTCTGGGCGCGTTATGGGTGTACCAGTCGAACAGCGGACGGTCCACGTATTCGGTCTGGACATCGATTTCCACCTGCAGGAAGTTGGCCTGCGAGCCGCCGCGGTCGACCGTGAGATACACGCTCTCGATTTCGCACTTGGACACCAGGTAGCCGCTGTCCTTGAGCGCTTCGTACACAGACCGCGCCCGGCCGCCGTGCAAGTGCATCTGCTCTTCAAGCCACTTGTCACGGTCATCCGAGATCAGGTTGCCATCCTTGTCCAGCACCTTGCACCGCACCAGGTAGGTGCCACCATCGCCGCCGCGGCACGTGGCGTAACGGATGTCGCGGAGCTGTTCGAACCGGGACAACGAGCGCAATAGCGACTTGTGCGCCGTCTCCACTGGAGCCGCTTTCACGGCCTCAGACAGGCCGGGGATGGTTAGCAGGTAGGGGCGATCCATCTGGTGCCTCCTCAGGTGCTGGCCGTCAGGCGCAAGTGTCGCACTTCGATCTTCCTTCCTGCTGGATCACCTATTCACCAGCACGCTGGAGCACCAGTTCGCCGGCCCTGGCCAAGTGCGTCGGCGTTCACCGCGTTGGCCTTGTGATAAGCGTACATGGGCGGCTTGTGCTTCTTAAGGGCCCTGGCCGCGTCGCCTTGCCATTTTCGTCGCAGGCGCTTCATCATTCCTATGACGTATGGCACAGCCTCGGGGTGCTTTTCCCTGAGGGTTTCCCATTCCGCCATCAGTGCGGGGTCCCCCACCATGGGATTACGAACTTCAGCGCGGTTGCTGCGCGGTATCACCTCAAGCTCCATGGTGAGCCTTTGCTGTCGCCGGCTCTCCGGGACATGGGGTTCCCAGGCGTATCGCCCAGCGGCGGAGTTCGTCGGGGGTGGGCATCGCCGTTTTCCCGCGGGCGGCATCGAACATCAGCTGTTCGACCGTGGCCCGGCGGTTCAGTGCTTCGGCCCACCAGCGAGGTTCGCCTCGCGATGTGAGCTGATCGTTCAGGGCTGCAACTTCAGCCTCCAGACGGACGATCGCGGCGGCCATTTGCGGAGCGTCCATCTCCGCCAAGATTTCGGCTGCACGTTCAGGCATATCTCGGCTCCTTCCCGTATGTCTTAAACAACGCCGCGGCGGCTTCCGGCGACTGCAGCGCCTCAGCCCCGAGCTTGGGATGCCACCGGGCTACGGTCGAATGTTCCTTCGGATCGTTGTACTGGTCAGCCATGGCCAGCTTCCAGTCGGTGCAACCAGGGTAG
Source organism: uncultured Ramlibacter sp. (assembly GCA_964652405.1). GTDB lineage: Bacteria > Pseudomonadota > Gammaproteobacteria > Burkholderiales > Burkholderiaceae_C > Ramlibacter. The sequence goes on along the minus strand of CAZZAW010000002.1, from coordinate 19,242 downwards.
ACAACACGCCCTTGCGGATAGCCTGGTACGTTGTACGACCACCCGCCCACCGAGGCCTTGATGTAGCAGAGGTATCCCTTGAGTTGGCCTTTGCGCGGCCCGCGTGTGAAGCGCGGGAAGGAGTCGACCAGATCCCGGCCGAACTTCTCGCAGGCGACTCTGTAGGCCCACTCACCGCTCAGGGGCAGGGCTTTGACCTCGAAGGTCGCGCGTTGAACTCCGTGACGTGGATTCACAGCTGATCGCCTGCGGCAGCATCAGCTGCCATAAGGTCTGCGCGGCCCGCGGCGACGCGCTCGAAGTAGAACACGACGCTCGCGCCGGTCTCCCGAACCAATCCGAATCGCACCGCGTGCCGGTAAGTCGGGTGGTTGCGGGTGAGAACGCCCACGGCGCCCTGTAGCTTCTTGCGCCAGCTCTCCAGGCTCAAGGTGTGCTTGTCCAGGTTGCAGGGGGCGCAGGCCGGGTTCAGGTTGTCCAAGGTGTCGCGCTCGGGCCGGTGAACCTCGGAAGTGGTGCGAAGCCGCGCGGTGCCGCCATCGCGTACAAGCTCCAGCTTGCGCTCGACCCGCTCAATGTGGTCTGCGTGCCACCGGTCGCCCAATGGCATGCCGCAGTAGGCGCACAGGCCTGCGAACTTGCCGCGCAGTGACTCGCGCTGCTGTTTATTCAGCCGCATCCGTGCGGCCCTTCCCGGGTCGATGCCGCGCTGCCGGGTGCGCGTGTAGCCATCGCGCCGAGGCAGGTACCCGTTTGAGCGCATCGGGCTTTTGACGGGCAGCCTGTGGGCAGGTCGCAGGCCCAGTCCTCGTCGTACTTTTGCAGGAACTCCTGCGCCTGGTGGTACTGCTCCCCGTTCGCCAGTGAGGACGAAACGCGGCTCAGGGCCCAGCGCAGGTGCTCCGCCATATCCAGAAGCTGCCGGCGCGTGACTTCGTGCTGCATGGCCTCTGCGTTCCAGGCCCGGGCGAAGTCAGCAACGTCTGTGTTCACGGCCACGGTTGGGATCGCGGCGCGCAGGGCGTACATCGCGGCGCAGACCTCGGTCTCAGTGGCGGGCTTCATGCCTTCGGGCAGATCGGATCTGATGAAGCGCTCCACCAGCTGCGTGAATTCATGGGCTTGCTTGTAGACGTTCACGATTGAACTCCGTTTCTCTGGTGACGGTGATCTTCCCACTTGCGTGGGTGATGTCCACGTCAATAGCGAACACCTCGACCGGTGCCGGACCGAAGAATTCGTTCTGGATGGTCTTGACGGTACATCCGCGCCAGGGCAGCGATAGGCGCCGCTCCTGATCGTCACGAGCCGGGTAGCCTTTGGTGAGCAGGATGCCGGCGTACGTCCGACCCTCCAGCCGCCTTCGCCAGTACGGCGTGGTGAGCCGGTATTCCTCGGGCTTTGCACCCGCTTTGATGGCGTCGAAATAGCAGCCCTTGAGGGGCAGATGCAGGACCGACACGGTGCCTGGAACCTGCGTGCCGGTGTGTTGCTCAGCCATTGCTCTGCCCTCCTGAGGTGCCCGGCGCGTCTGCGGCGTCGATGTAGCGGCCTGGACACCCGCCGCGCTCTCCGTAGTCGAAGCCCGTGCAGCCGCTGCCCGCGTGCTTGCAGGGGTTGCCACACTCTGCGCTCATCGGGATAACGTGGCGACCCCTAGCCTTCTCCAGCAGCAGGAAAGCGCGGGCCTCGGCCGGGCTCAGGAGCGTACCGTCAGCCTTCTGGAACACGTCGTAGTCGCGCGGATAGCGGGTGTTGCGCACAAAGCCGTCGATGTTGAGGCAAAGGCTGATGGTGCGGGCTCGGCCGTCAAGCATTGCGCTGCCCACCTATGCCATCCGTCCCGTCCGGCTCTGCGCCAGCCTCCGACACGTAGAAGGCAAGCCTGTCGCTATCCCCATCGCACGCTAGTTCGAGCGCCCTGCGATAGAGCGCAGCCTTCCGTTCGGCCTGGCTCCGGAGGCGGTTCATCTCGTCAAGCTCGGTCGGCTCAGTCATCGCTGGGCGCTCCAGAGGTGGCAGGCGTTTGGGTCGTGCGGTCCCGCGCGTTCCTACCGCAGTTCATGCTTTGCACGTGCGGGTGCTCGTCGTTGCCGCTGGAGCACTTGGCCACGTTTGCCGCCAGCCGGGCCTCGATCTTGGAGTGTTGGGTGCAGAGTTGCCCTACGGTCTTGGCCCGACCACATCTGGCCGTACTGCCATCGCCCAGCTTGATGGTCCACACGCAGCGATGCGCATCCAGCGCGTCGATAAAGCGGCGTTTCATCGCTGGCTCCTACTCGAGGTCGGCGGCCTAGATCGGTGATAAGCCGCTGCCGGCCTGTGCGGCCAGGGCACGCTGCGCTGCGGCCAAGGTGTCGTCCGCACGCTTGGACAACACCCGGGACAGCACGTCCGCCTCGTTTGCCGCCTTCACCGGGTCACGGTCGAGCGCGCTGCGCAGTGCGGCCGCAAGCCAGCCAGGGGTGGCCAGGTCCGCGAGCAGCTGCTCGGGGCTTGGCGCGTCGTGCCGGTCGGCCAGGTCCACCAGCAGTGGCTCGATCATGGTGCCTCGCTGGTCGGCGGCAAGCGCCCAGCCCTCGCTCGGTGTCCCGCTGGAGCTCTGGAAGCGCGTGATCCTCGCGAAGGGCACACCCCAGCGGGACGGAGGCCCTTCAAGCACCGGTTGGCCCGAGCGGGTCCACACGTCCTGCACGGCGGAGCCGGCCTGCACGGCCGTGGCCTGACCACTGGCGAGCAGATCCCACAAGACGGTTCCGCGCTGGTCTCCGGCGAGGACCCAGCCGCCCACGGGCGCGATCCCCGCGCCGCGATCGCCGCCATCCTCGTGCCAGCGGATGCGTGCGATGGGTTTTTCCAGCCAGGAATCGGGGCACCCCTCGAAGGGGGCATCGTCGAACGCTGCTGCCAGCTCCTGGACCCCTTGGCGCGCGGCGATCAGGCCCTTGTCGAAGGTGAAGGCGGCCGCCAAGGATTCGTCTTCGGCGCTCAGGCGCTGGGCCTCCAGCTGCTGGCGGATGACGGCCCAGGCCTGCATCATCGGATGGGTGTCCGAGAAGGTTTCGAGCAGGTACTTGTCGAGGCGCCTTTCAGCGGCCACGAGGGTGAGCTGGGACTGGGGGTCTGCTTGGGCGCTGGCGTCAGCAGCTTGAGGCGGTGTGAGAGGCTGATTCATTGGCTTTGCGCGTACAAGCCCCACGCGTGGAGCGTTGCGGATGCCAAGTCCTCGTCGGATTTGGCTGCGAGTTCGTCCTTGCTGTAGTAGCCCTCGCCGGCGTAATCTGCGTCATCGATCAGGGCGGTGCGCTCTTGCGGCGTGAACGGCCGGGTTCCGCGCCCAGCGGCGTACATGCGCACAACCTGTTCCTTGCGCGTGCAGACGCAGCCGGGGGCTTCCGGCCCCTGGCAGCATTCGGCGGGGATGTCAGCTAAAAGGGTGGGGTCGCTCAATCTGAACTCCTCGAGTGGGTTCATTCAGCTTTGCACGGAGTGCTCGGCTGTCAATGGCCCCTGCTTTCCGGCGTGCATGCCGGGTGGGAGTTGGCCGAAGGAGCCTCGTCCGGCGCCGCAACGAAGTACGAGCGCCGGGCCGCGGGGGATGGGTTGAAGCTGACAGGTCCGGCCTGCGCACTCACCTGCAGGTAGCCCTTCTGGCAGGCGGACCACAGCATCGAATCCACCGTGGCCACGTTGTCCCCACTGGCTTGCGAGAGCGCCTGGCACAGCGCGAGGCAGGCTTCAAAGCGCGCTTCTGCCATGCCGCCGGGGCGGTCTGGGATTCCGGCGAGGCGACATAGCCAGAGGTCCGGCTTAATTGAGTCTCTCCCCAGATTCTTCAGCAGTTGCCAGCAGGTGATGCTGCCCACGTACGGAATCGAGCGGGCCCAGCGAACCAGATCAAGCGGGTCGCTGCTGGCCATCGCCTTGTGCATCGCCGCGAAATCGGAGGCTCGTTCGCGCCAGGCCCGGTCGATAGCTTCGGCCTTCTTGCGGTAGGCAAAGCCCTCGTAGGCGGACTTGCCGGCCTCGATCGCCTTCCACACCTTGGCTTCCAGTGTGCGGGCGGCCTGGGCGCTCCGGCCAGCGCACAAAATGATCCAGACGATTTCACTTGCGAGGTCGTCAGGGGTCTTGGGCACCGTGCGGTCGTTCAGACTCCAGGTGAGGATCTGCTGCGCATCAGGATCGTGCACCAGCATGTGCGCGCGCACCGTGGCGTAGAGCGATGCCGGCACCCGCTGAAGGGGCGGCGGAAGCACGAGGGTTTTCTTCTGCACGACACTCCTCCCTCACACGAGCTGCTGCTGGGAGCCGGGCACGGCGGCAGCGCCCAGGCCTTGCGGCACGCGCAGGCCCCACCAGGCGGGAAATACCGGCGCGGGCAGCGGCCGCTCGCTCGGGTGGTACTGCTGCTTGATCTTCTCGCGCCCGGCGACGCCTCGAACTTCGGGGTGAGCCGCTCTGGAATACTTGCTGATCTCGCAGCAAAGGTTCTGGGCGTCGATGGCCTGCAGGGGCCGACCGAACAGGTCCTCGAACTGCAGATCCAGCCTCCTGAACTCCTCCTGGCTGCGCTCGCGCATCCATTGGATGGCCTCGGTCTCGGTGTAGTCGCCCAGACTCGCAAAGCATTTGCTCAGGCCATCGCGTGCGCCGGGCCCGGGCACGACGAACTCGCTCTCATCGAACCGGAAAAGCCCCGTGTAGTTCAGGTCGATCGCGTACTGGTAGGCCAGGAAGTTGCCCAGCCCCGGCAGCGCGACCAGCTCGTGGTAGAGGCTCCTGAGGCTGCGCTGGCGCGCAAGGCGCGCGAAGGTGCCGTCCGCGAGGCACCGGGCGAGGAACTCCAGGTGCATCCGGTGCTTGCTCGTGGCGCGCAACTCGGGCGGGCCGCTGGGCATGATGTAGGCGGCCGAGTAGATCGAGGCGCCGGCGGCGCGCGCGTTGGCCAGGACCTGGTCCAGCTGCCCGACGTCGAAGGAGGCGGCTGTCACCTCGCCGGCGGCCCGCTCGATCAGCTCCCAGGTCTCGATGCGGTTGAAGATCTTGTACAGCAGCGTTCGTAGGATCAGGTTGGCCGGGTCCTGCCCTCCCCTGCCCTGCACGTGGCCGACGAGGTACTGGCTCACGCGGTCACTCACGCGGTAGCAGTTGGTGAACCGGTACTGCTGCAGTATGGGATCGGCGGTCCACGGGGCGGGCAGGCCCCGCAGCCGCGCGTGGTAGATCGCCTGGCGGCCTGCGGCAAAGCGCCACAAGGTGTCGTACACGCGGGTTGGCACGGGCGGGCTTCGCCGCACCAGCGCGAGGCCACCGGATGCAACCTGGGCGAGTCGGACTGCGCCGGCGTGCTGCGGGGCGGGCGGCGGGCTGTACGCCTGGAAGTTCATGGCCGGTCCGCTTGCGGTTCGTGCCTGGCTCTGAGCGGCTCCCCGGGCGCGCGCTGGCGCACGAGCAGCGGTGCCGCGATCAGGATCATGGACGAGGTCGTCAGCAGCCACACGCCCGTCTTGAAGGCGGCCGCGCTAACCAGGCTCGGCGCCAAGGGTGAGAGGCTTACACCGTTCTGGCAGTCGCGGATGGCCTGCATAAGCGCCATCATCAGAGCCTGCTGGTCGAAAAGCAGCAGGTACAGTCCCCCGAGCTGCGAGCACCCGAGGACGGCCAGCAGCCAGGCCGACAGGGGCGGCAGACGGTGCGACGGCGGCACGGCAGACGCCTTGGAAGGCGGGGTCGAGGGCTGGTTTGCCGCGCGGAGTATTCGTGGGAAAAGCATGGGGTCTCCTGCTAGGTGATTTGGGAGCGGGTGTTCACGCGCGAAACCTCACTCGCGCAGTCCCGGGGCCGCGCGCCCGGTCGATGCGGGCGAAAAGCTCCTGGCGTCGGTGAGCCCGACGGCGTTTTGCGCGGCACGCAGGATCTCGCCCGCGCGCCGGCGCAGCACCGCGGCGAGCGTCTGCGCCTCCTTGGCCGCGTCGACGGGGTCGCGCCGCATGGCGCCTGCCAGGGCCGCCTTGATCCAGAAGGAGGCTGCCGGATCGGTGGCGATCGCGTCTGCCGAGGGCGCGTCCGCGCCCTGGTGCTCGCGCAGCAGGTCGGCCAGCACGGTGCCCTGCTGCTGCGGGTGCAGCGTCCAGGCCGGCGCCGAGGACAGCCCGATCAGGCCGGTGTGGGCGGGGCGCTGCAGGGTGATCCGCGCGAACGGCTTGCCGGCCCACTGGCCGGGCCAGGCCTGCGCGTCGAACGGCTGGTCGGGCGGGCACGCGTGCAGCGACAGCGCCTGGGCCTCGGCGGGGTTTGCCAGGTCGGCCGCCTCGAGGTCACGGCGGCGGTCGATCTCGCGCAAGGCCCGCTTGATGGCCAGCCAGTCCGACCGCGCCTTGGCCGGCAGCTGGATGCCGCCGTTGATCAACTCGTCCAGCCGTGCCTCGGCGTTTTCGTACAGGGTGCGCGGCAGGGCGTTCATCGCGCATCCTCCGTCACGGCAGCGGCCGGGATGGCCGCATAGAGGCGCAGCTGCTCGACCACCGCCTGGCTGGACAAGGTGGGCGTGCAGGCCGCGCCCAAGGCGCTGGAGCTTTCGAAGCTGTACTTCTCGGGGGAGTTGTCCCCGATGAAGCGCACCAGCTCGTAGAGGCCCTGGGGCACGCGGCTGTCCACGTAGGCGATGAGCCAGCTCCCATTGGGCAGGTGCAGGCGCAGCGCCGCGCACAGGGAATCGGCCGTTACTGCCGCGCTGACCTCGGGCATGGCCGCGGCGAGGTGCTCGCGCAGTTGCTGCAGGCGCTCGCGCGCGGCGGCGACTTCCGGGGGTAGTTCAAGTGCATCCATGATGGTCACCTTCTCACGCAATGGGCGTGCGTCAACCGATGGGTGCGACGCGGGGCAGCATCCCATCCGCGGGCGCGCGCCACCGGCATCGGCAGCCAGGAGCAAGATTCGCCGCTGGGTACCCGCCCGGGCAAGTGCGGCGAGAACTGCTTTCGCGCGTTTGGCGCGGCAAGCCTGCCTGCAGCCCCAAAAACCGGCCCGGGACACCGTTTCGAGCGGTTTTTGGTTTGTGCGAGTCCATCTGGGAAATCCCCGGAACTCGGTTTCAGCGTCGGCGCGGCAAGCAGGGATGCCCGCAGCAAGGCGTGCAGCCGGGAGTTGAGCTTGGGCATGGCGCGGCTCCCTTCCTCAGACGATCTCGAAGGTGGGCCACGCCGCGAGGGCCGGATCGCCCTTGGGCTGCAGGTGGCACAGGCAGTGCATGAGCGCGGAGAGCCGGTAGGCGATGCGCTTGTGCAGCTCCACGTCGGCGATCGGCGCCGGCGCCTCGTACGCCACGATGACGGTGCCCGTGGGCGTCTCGCCCTGCGCGGCCGGGCCCAGGACCCACATGGCTGTGATGCCTGCTGCCTTCACGTCGGCCTGCAGGTCCGCATCGGCGCGCACCGCCTCCAGCAGCCGCTGCAGGTTGCGCTGCTTGTGACGGTCGATGCTGTGCACCGAGCCCAGGTAGGCGGAGGTCTTGTAGACGTCGCTGTGGCCGAGCTCTTCGACGATGCGCTGGCGCACCTCGCGGTCCAGCTTCGGATCCACGCCCCTGCCGCCTTCGGCCGGCGGCTTCTGTCCGGTGAGCTGCTCGTAGCGCCTGCTGGCGTACTCATGGCGCATGCCGTGGCCGGTCGCGCCCAGCGCCGCCTTGGTCAAGCCGATCTTGCGGAAGTGGGCATACAGGCGGTTCTTGGCCTGGTGCAGCTGCAGGCTGGAGCGGTAGCGCAGCAGGTTCTTCGGGTCGCGCGAGGCCATGATCTTGGCCTCGTCGACCAGCTGGCGTTGCTCGGCGGTGGCCACCGGGACCTCCCGCGGCCGCCCGCCCTTGGTGCCGTCCGTGATGAGCAGGAAGCTGCCCTTGTCCGCGCGCACGGGGTTGAGGCAGATGACCTCCTGCACGCGCAGGCCGAAGGCGAGCATCAGGCGCAGCTGCATGGCCCCGACCTGGCAGATGGCGGCCATGTCAGCGACCACTTGCTGGGGATCGACGCCCTGGGAGCTGAGCGTCTTTGGCTCCACCGCCGTGATCCGCCGGCGGGCGATCTCCGGGTCCGCGGCCAACTCCTCCATGATCACCGGCAGGGAGGGCACCGAGTCGGGCTTTCCTATCCAGGTGTAGAAGCGGCGCAGGACCGTGTTCGTGTTGGCCAGAGCCGAGGAGGAAGCGTTTTCCTCCACCATCTGGCGGGTGATCGCGATGGCGTGCTTGCGCGAGAGCTCGCTCAGGTTTTGCACCCGCATGTTCAGCGCCTTCAAGGTCTTCAAGGCTCCGCGCATCCGCATTTTGTAGGTGCGGTTGGTGTTCGCCGATGAAATGCGCGAGCGGCCCGTCGCGGCTCGGATGGCGAAGTTCTCGAAGAAGAGGTTGATCTGGCGCAGCGGGTCGCCCGGGAAGTTGGCCTCCACCCTGGCAAGCAGGTCTTTGCCGATCCCAGCTTCGCGCTTGAGGTCCTGCACCAGCACCGGGCCGCTGCGGTTTTTCTGTTCCACCAGGTCCTTGAGCGCACGCGCTTGCGTGGCGCCGGGGAACATCAGCACCGCAGCTGATTCGCGCGTGTCCGTTTTCGTCGTCGTTGCCCTTTTCATTTCGATCGTCCTTGTCTGTGTTGCCTACAGCCGCGCTGGACGCTGTGCGAGCCCCTTTCTTGCGAACAAGGGCTGGCACAGCGGCCGCGCGGGCGCTTTCCTGGCGAGAGGTACTGCTGTCACTGGTTGGCGGGTTCCCCGGGCGTTGTCTTTGCACATGGCGCAGTCAACCCACGGTCTGGGAGGTTTCCTTTAGCACTTCAACCTGCACACCACGTTCCACCGTGGTTGCCTCCCTTGCGTACGCGCGCAAGGGACACCCAAGCCCGGAGGGGGAGCTTGGGGAGTCATTGACCGGTTGGGCCGGTCAAGCCTGTGTCGGGGCCCCTTGCCCCGACGAAATCCACCACGCACGCGCCCGCCGGCGCGCTTTAGCACCACACCTGGTACGCCGGGAAGCACTCCTACACGGCGGCAGGGCTAGCTTCCAAGCTCCGACGCTACTGGCCGCATTCAACGGGCAGCACGATTCGGATCAGGTGTGGGTACGTGGGATCAAACAGGATGGTCCAGGCTGAATGGCCTGGAGCCTTGGCTTCGCCGTCGTGCTCGCCAGAGTCACGTACGGTGAGGCGGGGTTGGAGAACCCCTGAAGTGCTAATCGCTCGCCCGGCGTACCGGACAAGGCTTGCAACCGCAGCGCTCGTTCGAGCTACCCGGATACCTTGAGCCCGCTTTCGGGGCCAGTGATGCGTGGACAGACCACGATGAGTGCGCCACCTGGGCGCTTTTGCCTTTCGGCTACACGTCGGGAGGTTCCGACGCGGGGGTGTACCGGCTAGGGCCGGCGCAGTTGGCGTTGCAACTGCAGTTTGGAAGGCTGAATTGGCATCAGCTTGCGTCCGCCGTTGGAGGCGAATGGCGCGGATATTACGGGAAAGAAAGTGCGGCGTGAAGTCCTGTCCACAACATTTTCAGAACTGGCCTGCTTTTCAAACGGGATTCACACCTGAACTGTGACTTTGAAACACCCGAGCGGGCCCGCATGGAATCTGGGTCCGACCCTCCCTCCCACTAGCATCCATCACTCTTGCAAGAAATTTAGGCACCTGCGGGACGGATCGCATGCCGAAATCAAGCGGAATTGGCTATTGGCAGGGCGCCGCCAGCGTGATGCGCACCGGTACCGGTTTAGCTAGTGTTGGCAGCGCGTTGGCAGCGCCCTGCCAGCCAGGCCCTTTTTGCGGCGCAGGCCGCCGCTTTGTGGCGAATACAGCCTTTGCACTTCCTGACCCTTGAGGGACCCCGCTGAGAATCGTTCAGGTCAACAACTTGATCGACTCATGACACAAGTAGCCAAGCACCAAATCAGAGCCCTCGGTATCGACGTCGGCTACTTCGCAACCAAGTTCACGACCGGTCGAGATGCTGCAGCGAGGAACTCAATCGTGGTGGACAGGTTCCCCTCCATCGTGGCGTCGCTACCCTCTAGCCGTACCGAGCTCTTTGGCAAGCAGAAGCCAGACGGCTTCATCCTCAGTGTCGACGGTATGCATCACTTCGTGGGGAAGGACGCACCTAAGTTTGCCCCTGGGCACGGCACCCGCGCAGTCGTAGAGGATTTCTCGGCGACACCGGACTACCGGCTGCTCTTCTTGGGATCACTGGCTTACATCTGCCAGTACCACGGCTGGCCGCAAGAGGTCTTCATTGAAGACCTGGTGCTTGGCCTGCCTCTGTCGACGCTCGACCAGTACACCCCTCAGGTGCAAAAGATGGCTGTCGGCTCACACGATCTGCCGATCGCCGACCACAAATGCACCGTTCACATTGCACGGGTCAGTGTTGCCGCGCAGCCGCAAGGTGCGCTCACCAACTTCGGCCGGCTGAAAAACGACATGATCAAGTTCCAGAAGGAAACGTCACTCGTTCTGGACATGGGGGGTGGAACATTCGACTGGTTCGCCAGCAGCTCTGGGCTCATGCCAAATCCAAGCCGCTGCGGCGCGGCGCCGACCGGAATGCTGGCATGCGCAGGAGCAGCTTGTGACGTTCTGGACCCGGACTTCCGCAAGAACCCCAACATCGTCCAGCGTGTAGACGACGCGATCCGAAAAGACGCCCAGTCTGTACGCATCGCCGGCAAGGACTATCAGATGGACGTGGTGCAGCCCGCGATCAACAAAGTGGTAGGCCAGTCGATCGACGAGATGCTCCGAGTGGTTCAGAGGCTCAACGACTTCGACAACATCATCGTCACTGGCGGCGGCGCCAAGCGGGTGCACCACATGCTAGCGAGCCGCTTCCCCAAGCTCAAAGGAGTCCTGCATGTGGATGAGGATCCTGTGAACTCGAATGTCAAAGGCTTCCACGTTCTTGCCGAGACCCTGAACCAGCACTAACTATGGCAGTCCTGAACTTTCGGACCTCGTTCAGCCTGGACGATGAACTGCACCCTGAGTTGGTGCGGAAGATTCTGGAGCTGAAAAGTGCCGGGGGGCTCCATTTGGCTCGGTTCGCGGAGCAAGCTCTGATCAAGAGCTTCTATGTGTCCGTGACAGCGGCCCCTGCGGAGCACGGCGCAAGTGCCGCGAAACCTGCAGCTGCTGAGGGCGCTGCGACTTTGCCGCCTCAGAGCGAGGGCGTGTACGAACGGTCTATGGTCGAAGGGATTTTTGGCTTGAGGGTCAAACCCTCCACCACCGATGCCCCGGTTTCCCATTGACACGGAGAGAAAGTGTGGGAACGTGGCTCCTATGAACACACAAGTCCTCACTAACCCCAGCACCCCCGCCGCCGGTGACCCTGGCCGCGCCTGGATGCATGACTTCCGCCTCGACGGCGTTGCCCTCAACCCGGAGTACGCCGGCAGCGGTACTGTCTCTGCCGCCGACGTCCACTGGGCCTTGCAGCACGGCCTGGCGCGGGAAATCCTGACGGATCTGGCCGTTGCTGAGGCGCGCATCGCCTTCCTCACCGACGGCACGAACCAGCCGATCACGTGGGACGTTCTCGTCGACCTCCTGCGTCGGCTGGACGTCGCTGACACGGAGGAGGTCAGCGCCTGGGTTCGTTTCCGGCGCACGCTCGCCTTCGTGGCGAAGTGCCTGAAGCACCGGCACCAGCTGGCCAGCCAGGAGCGCCAGCTGCGCGCGCAGACGCGCAAGCTGCCCGGGTAATCCAAAGATGCGGCGGCTGACGCTCGTTCTCGCCGCCGCATGCGTTGCTGCTTCGCCCGGAGTTACCGCGCAGCAGCCCTTCACGACGCTCAACGAGCGGTGCATCCTGCCCGCATCCGCTTACTACGGTCTGAACCCTCACCTTCTCAGGGCCATCCTGAAGGTTGAGTCAGGCTTGAATCCAGCGGTGGTGAACGTGAACAAGAACGGCACCAGGGACGTCGGGATCGGCGGCATCAACTCGATGCATTTCCCCATGCTGAGCGCCTATGGCATCACGCCTGAACACCTGAAGGATGCATGCGTGGGCACCTATGTGTCAGCGTGGCACCTGGCCAAGCAGATCGCCGCCTACGGGCTGACCTGGGAGGCAGTTGCCAGGTACCACAGCGCCACCCCTTACTTCAACCATCGCTACCAGGTCCTGCTGAGCAACGAGCTCGTTCGCGCGCGGGTCATCCCGGGCCGCATCCAGCCTGTTCCCCCGCTTGAGCGGAGCGCCCCGAAAGCTCGAAACACCTCACAAGGCCAGGGCGCCACAGGAAGCGTCGTCTTCGACGGCCACTAACTCACATCAAGGAGAAGATTCAATGAGCTCGACTGCTGTCGAAATGCATCTGCCCACCAATCAGCGCTCTCGCCTGGCCTCATCGCTTCTCGCGGCCTTGCAATTCGCCCCGGGTGTCACGGACTTCATCATGCACACGGGGCAGCCGATTTTTGTGAAGAGCGCCAAGGGCATGCTTCCTCTTCACAAGCTTGGCGTGCCGGCGGCCGACTTCAAGGTCGAGGACACCGACTTCCGGCAGTTCTTCGCGTCGTTCGTGAGCGGCGCATCTACCGCGGAGTCGGCCAACGAGTACTGGGAGGCGCATGTTGTTCCTGCGCTGAAGGACATGCGGCCAATCAACCGGAGCATCCCGGCTCCAGGTGGCTCGGCGGCCAGCCCGGCCAGCCTGCGTTTGTCCCTGCTTCAGCATTCCAGAGGAAAGCTCGGCATGGTCATACGGCTGGTGCTGCCCCCGCCGCCCCTGGAGACCCTGGGTCTTCCTGCGCAGCTGATGGATCGGCTGCAGTCCAACCCTCGAGGCCTGCTCGTCATCACAGGCCCCACAGCCAGCGGCAAGACCCGCACTGCGATGTCGATCCTCGACTGGCTCAACACCCACTCCACGGGAGCTATCGAATCCGTCGAAGACCCCATCGAAGTGCTCCTGAAGAACGACGGTTGTGTCATTACCCAGCGAGAAGTGGGCCGCGACGTGCCGTCGTTCGGAGCCGGCTTGGAAGAGGCGCTGCGACACGCCCCTGATGCCATCCTCGCCGGCGAAGTTCGCGATCAGGACGCAGCAAGAACGGCGATCCTTGGCGGTGAAAGCGGCGCCCTGATGATGGTGACTACGCACGGCCGCAGTATTCCGGGCACGCTCCGCAAGATCATTGCCCTGTGCGGCGACAGCGACGCAGCAGCCATGCGCACCGTGCTGGCCGGAAGCCTGATCGGAGTGGTCCGCCAGGAGCTCGTGCCGCACTCTGACGGCGCGGGCTACAGCATGGTCCACGACACGTTACTAGGAACCGAGGCGATCGCGAAGCAGCTGTCGCGAGGCGAGTGGTCCAGCATCGAGGCCGTGTGCGCTCGCGACCAGTCTGGGGAGGGCTTTTACTCCATGGCTGGCCAGTTGACCAGGCTCGTCCACGAACGGAGGATCAGCCCCGGAATCATGGAGCAGGTCATGGGGGCCCGCGGCCGCTGACGGGGATTTACGGGGCGACAGAAACCACGCGGATCTGTACGTAGGTGTTGCCGGAATGGCTGCCGGAAGTGCCGTGGTGGACCGTCAGCTGAAGCGGTGAACCTGCGGATACGGCCACGTCGCGAGTTCCTTGCCAGCGGTAGGTGAACGGTTCGCTCGGCGCGTCCCCGCTCTCCGTGTAACTAGTCCCCGCGTAGCGGACGTTGTTGGCGATGAGGTCGATAGACCCTCGAGGGGTGGAGCTGGCCTTGTCGTAGCCCCTCCAGGTGACGGTGACCCGGTAGCTCTTCCCTTGAGCAGGAACAGGCACCGAGAAGTGCCAGCCCGGGGTAGCGAGGCAATCAAAGATCACTGCGCCCGACGACCAGGTGTTCACTCCTGCCGAGATCAGACGATCATTGCAGATGCCCTCGAAGCTATGGGAGCGGTGCGGATTCTCCGCGGGGCGGAAATCCTGTCGAGGCATCACGCTTGCACAACCGGCGCACGACAAGGCGATAGCGGCCAGCAGCCACTTGGACCGATGAGACATGAGATCTCCCTCCTTGATGAGATCGTCAATCTACGAACCCGTTGTTGAGCTGTCAAACGTCACACTCCTACAAACTGATGAGCTAGGATTCGTCCGTGAGCACTTCCCCAGACAACTCGGCGCCCGATGCATCTCTCGGGCTTGGTATTGGCATTACCTCGGATGCGATCGAGCGGACGCAGATCAACAAATTTCACACCAAGGGTGGCACAGGCTTCGCGGCCGAGGACGCCAACGCCGCCGCTGACCGATCCGCAGGCAAGACTGTTCACGAGGCCGGGCGGTCGAACGAGCTCAATGGTGCCGACCGCATAACAGACGGCGTTCCGATCCAGACGAAGTACTTCCCCAGCTCCGGCCAGACCGTTGAATCAGCGTTTGAAGGCGACAAGTTCCGCTATCCGGGGCAGCAACTTGAGGTTCCGGCCGACCAGTATGAAGAATGCCTGCGGCTAATGAGGGAGAAGATTGCCGCCGGTAAGGTGGAAGGGTTCACCGATCCCGACGAGGCCGCCACCATCGTTCGCAAAGGATCGATCACCTACCAGCAAGCTCGAAACATCGCGCGCCCCGGGAACCTGGACAGCATCGTCTTTGATGCAAAGCAGCAATGCGTGAGCAGCAGCTACGCCTTCGGGATCTCTTTCCTCGTGAACTACGCACGCCTGCGCTGGGAGGGCCAGCCTACCAAAGCGGCAGTGAAGGACTCGCTGTTTCTGGGTCTAGGCGCTGGAGTGACCTCGTTCATATCTGGCGTTTTCAGCCGGCAGGTACTACGCACCCGCGCGGCCGCCTTGGGCGTTCCGCTCGCCAGATCCGGCGTGACCGTTGCCTATCAGTCGGGGGCGGCCGGCAAGGTGGTGATCGAGAAGATTGCTGAAGCTTCGCTCGGCAAGGTGGTGCACGGCGCCGCTGCGGTGAACCACGTTGCAAAGCTGCTCCGATCGAACGTGATCACTGGCGTCGTTACGACCATCGTAGTCAGCACCCCGGACGTTTACCGCGCAGCTTTCAAGGGCAGTGTTTCCTGGGCTCAGCTCTCAAAGAACGTGGCCGTGACCGGGGGCGGTGTCGCGGGCGGAGCTGCTGGATGGGCAGGCGGGGCCGCGGTTGGTGCGGCTATCGGGTCCGCAGTCCCCGTTGTGGGGACGGCTATAGGCGCCGTCTTCGGCGGTATCGTCGGCGGGTTGGGCGGCGGGGTACTTGGCTCTGCCGGCACGAAGGCGGCACTGGACTACGTCATCGAGGACGACGCGCAGGCGATGATCCGCATCGTTACCGAGCACATGCAGACGCTAGCGGAGCAGTACCTGCTGGGAATTAACGAAGCTGGTGAATTCTCTAAACAGGTTGGTGCCCTCTTCACAGCGGACCTGCTCCGAGACATGTACGCGAGCAGTGATCGAAGTGCCTTTTGCCAGGCTAGGCTGGAGCCCATCTGCCAGGGCATTGTTGCGAAGCGGCCCAGTATCAGTGCTCCGGATCCAGAGACAGTCCAGGCCGCCCTCAACGAAATCGAGGCGGAGGTTTTGGACGCCGATGGAGCTACTCCGATCGAGGTTCAGAGATTCTTCCCGACTATCATGACCGAGGCGCAGGTGAATGCGATGGCGCATGCTCTCTCCTCGACCTCGAAAAGCGACCGTACTGCATAACGCAGCTCGAAGCTTTGCGGATCAATTGTTGGCAGGGCGGCGCCGGCGCGTCCATTGCCTAGGCGTAGCGGGCGGCCTCATCTAGACTGTGGGAACCATGCTCACACCATCGGACATCACTCTTCCAGGCTTCTACTGGTACTTCCTCAACATCCCCGGAGCAGATCCAGTGATCGTGGAAATTGGACCTGAAGGGGCGCCAAAGCGCGACCTGCAGGTTCACTTCACGGGCCGTGAGGACTGGGACATGCTCAACGAAATCTCGGGAAGCTTCATCGGCCCGCTTACTCCGCCTGCAGGCTGAACTGCGCTTCGCCCGGGCTCTGCAAGCCCCAAGACGAGGAATGGGCACTCGATTCCAGCGGATTCGCACTGCTGGGCGCGCCCGGAAGGACTCGAACCCTCAACCCTGCATCTAGAAAAAGCTCGCTCTATCCAGTTGAGCTACGGACGCCCTGATGATCAGGCGCATCTCCGGCGAGCTTCAGGTGCAAGGGGCATGCTTTACGTTGCGAGGAAAGGTGTTCAGGCCGAAGGCAGCGCGATGACAGACACCGCCGCCGAACCCATTGTGACGAGCCCCGCCAAGGGTGACACAGCTCGCCCTGGCATTCGACGCCACGATTTTAGTACCCTGCCCCCTTGAACAGCGGACGCGTTGATTGAGGCTAGCGAGCTTGACGCGAGAGCGCTCCGCGCGGCTCGCTGCCGCCGCCGGCACCGACCATCTGGAGAAGCTCGGCGCGATCTTCCGGGTTGACCAAAGCCATAGCCGCCCGTCGCGGGTCAACGTGCCTTTTCCCAATCAGCTCACGCACGGACTTGATCAAGGGCAAAGAGCCCTCCAGCTGGCCCGCTCGGAGCGCCTCGTCGAGCCCATTCGCCCGACCCTGGTCCTGAGCAGTGATCTGTGTGATGAGCTTGTGAACCTGCTGCTTGGTTGCGTCGAGCAGTTCATAAGCTAGGAAGCATCCGCCCTCCTCCTTCTGGCTGCGGATCAGGGCTTGAGCCACGACAGCGACGAGGCACCCGGCGACGTCCTGAGCCGCCGTATCGCTACCGCTTAGATAGCTCACCATCTTTCGGATCGCGCCGCCGGCCGTGGGGGCGTGCATGCTGGTCAGGACCAAGTGACCCGACTCGGCCGCGCGCAGTGCAGCTCGCATCGTTGCTTCATTCCGGATCTCGCCAATCATGATTACGTCAGGCACAAAGCGCAGCGCATCAGTAACGCCGTGCTCGAAGCTTACGACGTCCATCCCGACCTCTCGTTGATTGATGATCCCCTTCGCTCGCTCGTGGACGAACTCCACTGGGTCCTCCAGCGTGAGGATATTGGCCGGGCGAAGCGCATTGATCTCCCCCACCATCGTTGCAAGCGTCGTGGACTTCCCCGCTCCCGTTGGCCCTGTCACCACGATCAACCCGCTGCTCGCGCTCTTGAGTATCGAGCTCAGCTGGATGGGCAGGCCCAGGCCCATTAGGTCCTTTGGGACACGCTTGAGCGGCCTCATGACCAGTCCGATTTTCTCTTTCATCGACTGGAGCTGGATCGTGCAACGGACCCTACAGCTCAGATCGTCCAGGGTCATCCCTTCAGGAACACCGTTGGCCAGTGAATCATCGTTGAGCGTGACCGCGTGATGTAGTGCGCCACGCTGATGCAGCTCCGTCAGCCACGTTGGCCATGCCTTACGGTCTTCAGGGGGAACTGCCATGCTGCCAGTGAACATCCCATTGAGGAAGGACAGTATCGCCTGATGGCTCATAACGAGAGGGCCGCCGCTTTCGTTCGGTGCGGTGATCCAGTCGTTGGTAGCGCGGCGCAGCATGACGGGCTCGTCGCTGGCGATGTGTAGGTCAGTAAAGCGCAGGTTCTCGTCCGTCAACAGCTGCAGCGCCACCTCACCAACTCCTCGCTTCTGGCCGGAGGTGACAGGTTCTTTGACCTGGTTATCCATCGCGTTCTCCCCTCAGTTCGGCAATGCGTTCGCGAATGTGGTGAGCTGCGCCGCATCGATGAAGTCGGACAGATTCACCTTCCAGCCGTTTCCGCAGGCTTGGAAGGTAGCTGCGGTCCTGTCAGCCTTGCAGTCCCCGATCTCCCCCACAGGGATGAAG
Source organism: uncultured Ramlibacter sp. (assembly GCA_964652405.1). Lineage (GTDB taxonomy): Bacteria > Pseudomonadota > Gammaproteobacteria > Burkholderiales > Burkholderiaceae_C > Ramlibacter. The sequence continues at coordinate 1,433 of CAZZAW010000002.1, read as the reverse complement.
CCACCGATCCCGCCCATAGCACTCTGGGATGCGGCGAGGCGCTCCAGTGACCGAGCATCATGGCTCGCTGCCTGCAGCGTGCCGTCAACGGAGGCCACCACGATCAGCGACTCGGTTGCCCCAGTGGGCTGCCCGTCTGCCCCGAGCGGCCGGCGGAAGATGGCCACGTAGCGCCCCCCACCGAACAGATCAACAGACATTCCAGCTGGCCAGACGCCTTTGGCGCGCAGGTGTGTAGGGTCGAAGGCGCACGTTTTCTTCGTCGACGACCGGGCTACCGTCCCGCCTGTCCCGCTCGTGGGCACGGACAGCAGGCAATGTTTGTCCGCGTCCGTCCCGTCGTCGATCGCCTTTTCGACGGCCGTACGGTTATCCAGAAAATACGCGCCGGCAAGCTGCGTGAAGCTGGAGAGACTGTCAGCGTCGTTTCGGCCGACAGTTTGATCTTCGCCAAGGTTGGCCATCTGCAGGGCGAAGCCCAGGATGATGCCCATGAGGGCAAGGCCCACGATCGTCTCGATCATGGAGAAACCGGATTGAGGACGCCGGCGCGACATCATGAGCAGAGCCCCGCCAGTGCTGCTGCGTTCTGGGTATCCCCGACCACCACGTGGGCAGCGGAGCCACCAGCTCCGCTGACTGGAGTAAGGCTAGCAGTTCCTGTTCCACTACCGGAGGTGGCACTCGGTGCCAGTTGCCCGATGAGCGCGACACTTCGTTCGTCCATCTCGGTGCATGCCACCCAGTCCGCCGGAGTCTGGACGATCCTCCATCCTGCGGGCATGTTTACCTGCTGTGCCCCAGGTGGGGCAGACGGAGACGCACGTAGGACCTCCCAGCTCACCGTTGTGTTAACTGAGACCGTGGGCGCAGTCTTCATGTACTGGTCCGCGACGAACATGAACATCCTGTACTGATCGAGCACGGCGTTCGCATGCTGTTGCTCGCTCTTGTGGTCAACCCGAGCCATAGAAGTCGTGAGGCTGATCATGCTGAGTCCCACAAGCCCAGCTACAGCAGCGATGGCGATCGAGTTCATGCTCTTGACGTGGCGATCAGAGGCGCCGGCCGAGTGTCTCGGTTCGCCTGCCCCGCTGACATGATCATTTCGTTTCGCTGGATCTGGATCTCGTTTCGCAGTTGGGGCAGCTGCCCGATCCCCTGGCGAATGATCGCGGCGACCCGCGAAGACGGGCCGTCGCTGCAGAGCATGTCCACTGAGAGCCGGTCATCGCGCAGGCTCTGGTGAAGAACAATCCTGAGCACATCCCCCAAAGTTGGGCAGTACTCAGCACCGACAAGCTTCAAGATTGTGTCCAGCGCAGTGATGATGTCCGACCCGAAGGAGGTGCAAATCACGAGAAAGCCGTTGCTAGCTGCGCGCAGCATGATCCGAGCGGCGTCAGCGTCCCGGATCTCGCCCACGTATAGGA
>CAZZAW010000001.1:64310-76810 GCA_964652405.1 uncultured Ramlibacter sp. | reverse complement strand
CCAGTGCTAGCTTTTCGTACCGTCACTTATTGCACTGAAAACGAGGAGACCCCAGATCGCGTCCTCACGGCCCATCGCGGCCCGGAATTCAGCCATATGCGCCTCTGAGCGGGTTCGAAGGCAAGTGCCGTCTTGACATGCCCCCATTGTCGCGCGCGCCCTGGAGACGCTTGGCAAGACCCCTAGCACGGCCTGACAGCACCACCTGGCACGAGTTTCCCGTCCAAATCTGACCTTTCGAACACGGACTGGTGCACTGGTCAACCAGGGGCCTGCAAATCGGGAAAAAGCGCGCGCCCGCCACCTGGTGGGGGCGCTCTACTGATGTTAGCTCCGCGAAATGTTAGGGAGCCTTTAAGCCGGTATTGGCGCCGGCGATGCCGGTGCGGCGTGGCGAGTTGTCACGTCGCAGCCAATCTGAAGGACAAACATCGTGAACACAAACAATGGTGGTATCAGGAGAACGACTCGGCTCAACCGGCAGACACAGCGAATCGACCGCATCACAGATCTGGTCAAGGCAGTGACCAGGTTGATGAAAGCTTTGGTGCCGCTGGTGATGTGGTTCGCAATACTCGCCTCGACGTAGTGAATTCGGGACCATGCTGGCCGCTGCTGGGATGGTCCCGGTCTTCCGCTGGCGTTAACGGCCCACCATCCTTCGGTGCCGGATGGGTTGCCGTCCAGGGAGGCATAGAATGACCGCGGCGGTGCAGCCGAAAGCGGCACCGCAGGGAAGGGATTCCCGACAACCCTTGAATCGGAGTTGAATATGCAAACCGTACAGCGCTACTCGTCGCTCTTTTCGTGCATTTACGACGAGCCTGCTCCAGTTGGTCAGCTTGGCCGAGGAACGCACTACTCGATTTTCAGATGTGTGGAGTGGTTCGACGTCATCCGCAAACAAGTCCCGCAGGGACAGCTGCATCACTTTGCGGTCATTTGGGACGAAGACCACGATAAGCGGATCATCCCGATTGTGGAGCGCCTGTACTTGGCCGGCCTGCTTTCGCCCGTACAGTTCATTGGCGAAAACAAGGGCTGCATCACGATCATCCTGGCAGCGAAGTTCGCGTTTGCTGGCTCAACGGCCGACAGCAAACTCTATGAGAATTTGGTGCGCGAGCAGGTAGGCATGGATACCACTGATAGCTGGGAAGTTAGGTTCGGCATGTTTGACCGGGCGCGCCCTGTGAATGGAGTGGACCACCAATGCGATCTTCAAGGCTTGATCGCAGAGGACAACCATATTGCGATCGCGTACCTGCGCGTCATCGATAAGATGTGGACGCTGGGTACCAAGCAGTTGCAGGAACCTCCAGCGACGATGTCATCGCGATAGACGCTCGCGGACCAGGGAGGGAGCAGGAGTGAACAGGCGGCCATATCTTCTGGAAGTCCTCTCGTGGATAGCTGGAATAGCCAGCGCAGGGGTCGCTATTCATCTGTATGTCAGACAGCTCGCGTCCGAACCGCCCAGCCCATCTCCGTCCGCACAAACGGCGCCGCCTACCAGCAGGCCGGCAAGCGCCGCGTCGATCGCACCATCTGCACCGACTCCAGTGACTACGTCGCAGCGAGCGCCAGCCGTCGAATACTTCGTCCAAGTAGGCTCATTCACTCAGAAGAGGGACGCCTTGGACATGGCCTGGAACGTGAACCGCGACGCCCTGATGCAGGCTCAGGTTTACGAACGAACAATGGATGGGCGCGACGTCTTTGTCGCACGGGTCGGTCCATTCGGGTCACGCCAGGAAGCTGACGACGCACTATCCAAGTTGGAGCGCCTTCGATTCAAGGCGCTTCTGGTCACGGTACACAACTGAGGAGGTCTTTCGATGGGTGAAGCCAAGCGCAGAGGATCGTTGGAACAGCGAACTGCAGCAGCATTGGCGGCGCAGCGCGCCCGCTTTCCAGACACTGTCGCCTGCAACAGCTGTCAGGCCTCCTTATCCGAAATCTCCCCGATCGATGTCCGAGGCTTGGAGGGGCTGCGTGCCGCTGGCGTCGCCCATTGCGACAGTTGCGCGTCTGACACGTATGTGCTGGATGGCGAACCGGAGGCGCTGGAGTTTTTTGCCGAGCAGATGCAGAAGGAAGGGGTGCTCGTGGGTAAGGCTAAGCGCCCGGAACGCGGCACCAGCTAAGGTTCAGCGCAAGATGGTAGCGTGACGCTTGGGTTGCGCGCGGCTTTTTGTGTCTACGACAACCAGAGGAAAGCTGCTCCCACGGCTACGCAGGAATCTGGAGTATTTCTTGACCAGCTCAGGATCGATGTGCCTGTACACCTGTGCGGACGGGACCTGGTGCTTTACCCCGGTAGTCGACTGAACGTCTGCAAAGGTGATCGGGTTTAGAAGTGTGGCCGGGGAAGGCCCTCTGCTCTGCATCTGCATGCAGCACAGTCGTTCTAGGCCGGCCAGATCTACTGCGAGTTCGAGCTCGACGGAATGTCCCCGCATCTCCTGCTGATGGAGCTTAGAAATTGCCTGAACCCAGGAGCTGGCGAAATCGACATCCTCCTTGGCAATCGTGAAGCTGCCGCTTGCGTTCTCTCCGCGAGACGCACGTAGGCAACGCTCCATGACTGCGGCGACCAGGGCGTTCAAGCCAGCGTAGTCCAACGCCTTAGGAAGTTGCAGATGGCTCAGCAAAGAAAGCGACCCTACGGCAGCAGCGTTCGTATCGCCACGGACGACCAGTTCACGCATGAACTGCTTGCAACCAGCTTCTGACAACGCTCCCTTCGTCTTTTGAACAGAGGCGTGATGGATTATGAGAGCCGTCCAGACGTCAACCTCTCGCACTTCCCGTGAGCCGAGGTCTTCATCGATGCGCTTCAACACCTGAGGGTAGCTGGCGAAGAACTGGAGATAGGGCACTTCGATAGGACCCGAAGAGGCCTGCAGCGTCTGGTACCAGTCGAGGATGAAGGCCTGGTCTGGCGCCTGCCTGATGAAATTGCTGACATCCTCCGTGAGGAAGCGCGAATAGTCGGTATGGGCTGCTGGCGTGGGCTTGACCAGCCGCATCCGCTCCGCAACCAGGAATTCTTGGAACGAGCGATGTGCAAAGAACAGAACACCAGACTCCTTTTCTTCCGTGAGAGTTGAGACGATGTACTCGTTGCGCTTACCTTCCTCATCGACCGCGTTTCCGTTTGGCAGATCCTTGAGGATTGTGGCGGGCACCTCATGCCGGAAGAAGCACCCTTGGGTGCCGTCAGGTCTGCGCCAAGCCCACCAGGCGAGCTCGCGCTGGAATCCAAGGCGCGCCTCGAGAGGTATCGGCCGGCGTGCCTGCTTTTCCACAGTGTCGCGCTCCACCATCTTACGGATGAAGTGGTCGTAGAGCCGGTGCTCGTTGAAGCCGCGCAGGTCGAAACTTGGGTCAGCTGCCAGGTCTGCGATCAGCTGCACGTGGACTGGCCGGCGGAGAAGTTCAGCTGTGACTAACTTGAACACCTCTGCGACCCTGCGGGCCACAAAGTTGGTCGGGTAGGTGAACCGGCCATCCCTCTCGTGGGTCTGCTGGTACAGCGTCAGCAGCGAAGTGAGCAGACGACGGGTCTCATGCTCTTCGAAGTAGGCGACCTTCCATTCGGGCCAGGTTGGTTGGCTGGCCATCGAGATTGTTTGGTCCCCAATCTGGGAGCGGCCACGGAATACGAACTCACGCTCATCGGACGGTAGTGCGTTGGGGCGCCCAAGCAGCAGGACCTTCGCACGGCCCGTGAGCAACCGACTGAATTCACGAAAGTTTGCTTGGAAGTCCGCCGCCGTCATGGCGTGCTTCATCTCGTCAAAGCCGTCCAAGATGATCAGCAGCCGACCGCTCTTGTTCAGATGCTCCAAGGTCCGGAACTGGTAGCCTGGGCACGGGTGACGCGCCGTGAACTCCTTTCCGAATAGGCCTTCAAGCTGGGTCTCGTGAACAACATCACCCAGCCGCAGCAGCAGAGGCATTCGCGCAACAGGGTCAGCGAGGTGCTTTGCCGCAAAGTGGGAAGCCAAGCGCCTCGCGAACGACGTTTTGCCCTGTCCATAGCTGCCAAGCACCGCCCGCCCGGCCCCGTCGGCCTCGTCGACCCATTGCTCGACGGCCTCGAGAGCGGAGCCCGCGACGCCCTCGAGCCTGGCTTCGACGTAGTCAGTGCCGTCGGTCGGCTGCAGGCCGGCCAAGTACTGGATGTAGCGCCTGAGGCCAACAAGTGACTCGGCGAGTTGCTCGTAGGTCAGGTGAGATGCACCAGTCCAGGCGCGTATGTACTCGTCAGCATCCGTGGTGACGCCCGCTCTGCTGACGATCAGGACCCGGCTGATTTCGCCGTTGCGCAGCATGGGTTCGTACAGCGGATAGATCTCCTTCGAGACATACCCCTTATCGAGCGGCTTTGCATAGTCCTTGCACTCGACGGCGCAGACGTCAGTACGCCCCAGGTCTTCCTTGGTGAAGCGAATATCCACCTTGGTGCCGGCGATACGCCGCTCAACCCGCAGGTCAGGGTACTTTGTGCGAAGGAGATCGCAGACGAGGTCGCGGAAGGCATTCCCAACCTCCGTGGTGCTCGCCTTGCCCCGAGGCGCCTGAACATCACTCACTTCAAAGCCCCTCCCGATATTCGATCCACCTCGATTCTGACATTTTCGGTCACACTTCAACCGCGAGAACGGATGGAGGGGGTAGCGATGCCAATCATGCTTCATGACTTTTCGGTGCCTGGCGGAGTCGCGCAACCAGGCTACGCGGAAGCCAAAGCACTCGCGAAGCTTTGCGTTCGCCAGTACCACTACAACATCCTCCCGGGTCCGGGCGGTGGCTTGGCCGCCGGTTCTTGCTGGGCCGCCGTGGCGCTCCAGCCCAATCAAGGCGCGGGTTACCCGGCCGAGCTCGCATTCAACAACCCACCCGGTGCCGCAGGACTGATCGGCGCACCTGCACTTCCCTTCGGTGCGACGTTCGGTAACTCACGAATGGCCGCGATCGCGCAGCACGTGCCCGTACCCGGCATGCCTCCGGGTGGATTTGCCGGTCATGCGGAACGCAATGCCTTGAGAAATGTGCCGCACGCGGTCCAGCTCTACGCGCTGCCAGCTCCGGCAGCGCCCGTGCAGGTCGCTGGGCATCAGGTTTTCGGCAATGCCGCGGTCGCCGGCGCTCGACATGCCGTGCTTTTCGTCCAGTTACAGCCTTGTCCCAATTGCCAAACGTGGCTGCTGGGCACTGGAGGCGCCGGCGGCCGGGTCAATCCCTTCGCCGCGGCGATAGACATGGGATTGTTGGTGCTGCACGTCTGGTACCGCTGGCAGTACCCCGCTCAAGTACAGGCGATGGTGAACTGGAACGGGACCCAGACACTTGCCGCGAAGCTTGCGCAGATCGCCGCGTGGTAATGGTCGGTCAGCTCTGTGAGTTACCGCCGACCACCGCCCGCGCTTTTCGTGCATCTCCGTGAAAGCGCAGGATAGGCAGGTCCTCCCACCCCCTGAACAGAGCGGGCCGGTGAATGCACCCTGTTGCCCAAGGCGTCTCGGGCTCCGTAAACGTTCCAGGACGCTGTTGCGCGCGTTTAACTCTCGATATACACTGTTTGCAGTGGCTGCCCCAGCCCGCCCTGCATACGGCCTAGCCGACGGTAAACCCGGGCCCTCCTTCTTTCTTCCATTGCGTCCTTCCAACCTTGGGGCGCGGCAACATGCAGACCGCACTACCCCGCAACTGGAGTGGTCGCATGGACCTTCACGTAGATCTGTACACGAACCAATTTTGGGACGGCGTTCGCGCTCGTCTTGCCCCCTTGCTAGGAGATTTAGCAGTAAGCCTAGGTGAGGATTGGATGGACGACTTTGAGGAACTCTTCAGTCGAGGCGACTTCCTCACAGTTCGGGCTAGTAGGTGGAATAAGGGCCAGCCTCCGATCTGGACGAGAGTCACCTTGCTGTACGAAAACCTTCCCGACGGTGCAGCGGGCCGTTTTGACGCTGACTTCATCACCGCCGCACGTAGCGAGGGACAGGCACTCGCATGGCTTGTTGGAAGGTGTTCTGACGCTGGAATCTGGCCGGAGGGAATCCTTCATGAAGGTCACGACTGGGTGTTCCTCCGTGGTGGCGTTCCATTTGCGCGCATCGGGTCGGCGCAGATCTCGCAGGCCAGTGAGTCTGACCGCAAAAGAGCAATGGGCACCCTGACCAAAACGCGGGCGCATTCCGATCCTGAAGGCGAACTGAGGAAGCGATTCAGCAGATGGCCACGCGTTGGAGGTCTTGAAGTAACAGGTCCGCAGTTACCTGGGGAAGAGGGGCGAGCCCTCCCACATCTCCCGATTCCATCAGAGTGGCTGATCTCTGCACATGAGCTCTGTCGGCGGACTGGCCAGACTCAGCCATCCCACGCCTTGTGCCAAGCGGTCGCGAGCGCAGCGCTGGGCGCCGAGAGCTGGAACCACATCGCAGGCCCTTTAGACATTCAAGCGTGCCAAGCCTACTGTCCCTGGCTGCTCGCTTCTGAAGAAACTGAGTACGGGCTATTTTCAGACCCGTTTGCTGCATTTCCAGCGCTGGTCCGACTAGGGGAGGAATGGGCGGCCGGCGCAGCGTACTCGTTCAATCCCTACTCGTGGTCCTCGCCTTCGAGGCTTCCCTGCTACGTGTTCAGCAAAGAACGTCCTGCGGACGGTGGGCAGGAGTCCGCGTTCCTCAGAATGCCGGCAAACCTGCGGCTCGATCCAGTCGAGACATGTGTTCTTGAAGACCGCGACGAACAGAAGTTGGCGCTCAAGCTTGGATCGGCGGCGGCTCTTGGGCAGGTCGATGTCCTGGAACGCGCCTTTCGGATCGGGGATTCCCGTGTCGACCGTGTGAGCAAGATCGAGTTAGACCACGGGGAGACCTTTATTGTCGCTGAGGGTGCTTATCGTTTCACTGTCGATGACATCTACCTTCGGGCTGCGAGGTACGACGGTTCCGGGAATCGGACATGGCAGGTTGCCGCCGCTCGGCACAAGGCCGCACTCTTTAGGCACGCCTCCGGCCTGTACGTGCTGACAGGCGAATATCAGCTGGACAAACCTCTTGCGATCTTTCCTCCACTGAGTGAGAACACGGTGGCAACAATTGCCACATATCTTGGGCTTGAACAGAAACAGTCCCTGCACCCGGAACGCTATTGCTCGTGGTTGGGCGGCCCAGTAGACGGTGAGATCCATCGCGCGGCTGCAGCTATGTCTCGTGGCGAGCAGATCGACCTGACCAAGGCGAAGCTGAAATAGCTACGGCGCTCGACCTCAGGGTTCGTCACACAATGGCGGAGTTGAAGGCCAGCTGTGGTCCCGCGCGCCGCAGCTGCACCTACCAACTCTGTGGCTGCCAACGGCACGTGACGCCCACCTTCTTGCAACAGTCGCGCTGCCCGTGGTTCAATCGTCACGCGCGTCTGCGCTGGAGAGGTGTGATGAAGCTGCTGTGTGTTTTCGCTTTGCTGTTTCTACCGATGGTTGCCACGGCAAACTCAGTCGGAGGCTACAGCCTTGGCATGTCCAACGCGGAAGCCGCCAAAATTGGGTTGCGGGATTGCAAGCGAGAAGGCGGGTTCACCGTGTGTAGCGGGAACTTCACGCCTACGAGCAAGGTGATATCCAACGCCCTGGCATTCGATGAAAAATCGAAGCGCCTTGTCCAACTCAAGGTTTACATGGACTACGCGCCGAATGAGTTGGAGATGGCCGAACGGGAAATGCAACTTCCCCCGTGCGCCAAGGCGGTCGACGGTACGACGCCAATGCTCAAGGGCCGGTGGCACACCTGTCACTACCCGCTAGGTATCCGTTCGGTCAAATCGCAGAACTTCGTCGGGCCTGGCCAAGCGCGACACTATGTCGCTGTCGAACTTGAATGGGAAGCAGGTGCGGACAAGCGCTTCATCGCTGAAGAACGCAAGCGGCAGAAGTAGTCCGCTGAGGTTCAGTCCTTAAGATGAACCGGACAGCCTAACATCCCTCTGGAGCGCGTCAGGCCCTCAGAACACCGGCTTGAGTTGCGCTACCGCGCGAACTCGCTCCGTCATGTCCGCATCCAGATAGAGTCCGGTTGTGGCCAGGCTCTGGTGGCCGAGCAGCTTCTGCACGGTGGGTAGTTTTGCATCCGTCTCGTACAGCAGTCGATGCGCAAAGGTGTGGCGAAGCCAGTGCGTACTCGCCGCGTCAAAGTCCGCATGTCCAGGCTTGTGGTCTTTGTACTGGTTACGCGCGACCTGCTTAAAGAAGTCCTTGAGCAAGCCCGCGATGCTGCTGCCTGCCAAACGGCCATCCTCGTTCTCTTTCCGTGGCGCGTCCGCCGGTGTCATGCCGGGCCCGCTTTGCCCTGGCGTTCTCGTGACACCCTGCAGGATGCTCAGGACGGGCGTTCGTTCGCGCGGGATCTTGCCGTATTCCGCTGGAAGCTTACCGTTAGCGATCAAGTCCATGCGGTCGGCATAGTGAACCTCTAGGGCGTCCAGCGTCCTTCTTAGGAGCGGAACTGTCCGCGGCTTGTCTCCCTTGCCAAGCACCGTAACTTGCATCCAGTCCGATAGCTCGTTGTCGAGGCGCACCGGAACGGGAGTCGCAAACGTGAGCAGGTCTACCTCGCTCCGCCGCAGTCCAGAGTCCAGGTACAAGGACAAGATTGCGCGTAACCGCCGCTTGGCAGGCCCGTCCTGAATCGCGTCGAGCTCGCGCGCCATCGCCTCCAGGTCCTGTCGCACGAACGAACGGCGAACGTTCATCGTCATCGCCGCTGCGGCCTCGAGCGCGTCGTGCTTGGCCTGCTCGCGCTGCGCGGGGGTCTGAATGCGGTGGTGGGACAGCTTGTGCGCAGGGTTCACCTGCAGGTAACCGGAGGCATGCCAGTCGGCGTACATCTGCCGCACAAAGACGATGATCTGCCGCACGCCCGCCTGTTTGAGGGGGCCGCGAAGCGGCCTCCAGTCCTGCGAGCTTCGTAGCACGCGGTCACTGCTGCACCAGTGCGCTGGCGGTGCGTAGAGGAACTCCCGAAAGGCCACAAGGTCGTCGCTGCCCAGGGACGACAGGGCCTGTTTGCGCTCGATCAGAGCCCACAAAGCCAAGCGTTCGATCGCGCGCCGCACCACATCCTGCGAGGGCAGCGCCATGCTGACCACTGCCTTTTTAAGCCAGGCATGGAGAGCTTCACGATCGTTGCTCGCTCGGTAGGCGTTGGCACCGGAGGCTCGGAATTCGCCTTGGGCTCCTAACAGGTGAACCGGCCAATCGAGCGCTTCCAGCGGCACCAGTCCGTACGTCAGGGTCTCACGGGGCACCTGGGCCGGAGGGTGCGTAAGTCCTGCGGCCTCTGACTCGGACCGGTTTAGAGGCAGCGACGCCGGGGAGGCCTCCGCGGCGCCAGCACGCGGGCCAAGAACCGCCAGGATTCGGCGGCGCAGAGGCACGCCGATGCGCGCAGCGTGCCGGTCCATCCAGATGGCCAGGCGCGCCGCGCGCGCTGGACCCAGAGTCGGGATATGTTCGTGCCAAGTGGTGCCGTGCTCGTTGATGAAGGTGGCCAGATGAGCCAGGCGCGTTAAGCCTTGGGCACTGCGCATTTCCTTTTCCAGCTTTTCTCCCAGCCACACCGCGAGCGGACCTTCCGGCGTGGGCTCGATCGCAACCAACTGGGCGAGCTCGTCCACCATTGCCAAGCGCGAGGGGACCCCGAGTGCATGGCGCACCTTGGGCAAGGCGGCAGCGTTCTCCTGCTCCCCCGTCGTAGGCACAACTGAAAGCTCTGCCAGGGTTGCGGCTTGCGCAAGCCGTTGTTCGGGCGCGGAGGGCTCCGCGTGGGCTGAGCCGGCCACGGCCATCGCTGCCGACTCCACCCCTTCATCTCCTTCGGGGTACTCCTCCTGGTAGAGGTCGATCAGGTCCGCTTCGGAGAACATGTCGGGGTCATAGCGCGCAGCGAACTCCTCCAGCGTTGGACGGCGCTCACGGGCTGGTTCGACGGCGACTGCGGGCGCCGGCGTCTGCAAGGCAGGCCCGGCCGGGGGATTGCGGTGGGGGAGTGGGTCAGCCGCCTCTCGGCGAAGGACACGCAGCTCGTCCAGCACGGCCTGGTGCTGCGCTGGCTCGAGTGTCTGGATCCGTTCGGCCGCGTCTAGCAGGCGGTCCAGCAGCTGGCGCAGGTATGGTCGAGCCGCGCGGCCGTCTTGGTGGGCTTCGCCGGGCAGGAATTGCAGCGCGGCACGCTGCGGGCTTACGCCCTGGACGGTGGCCCGCAGGAACGCCATCTCGTCGCTCGTGATCGGCGTGTTATCAAAGACCGTGCGTGTCCGTGCCTTCGGTGGTCGGCCTCGTCGGCGTCTAGGGCGTTCAGGCTGGATATCTTCAAGCACGCCACCGTCATCAAACGCGGCGGACTTGAAAGTTCGCGCCGGCTCGCTTAAAGTCGTTTTGACCCTCCCGACCACCGCTGGTGCATTGCCACCTGCAACTGGGTCAGCACTGGCATCTTTGTCGCCGGGCTTCGGGGGGTCATCAACCATGCGGTAGATGTTACCGCATTTTATTGGTCTGCATTCGTCCGCGATAACCCTAGTTATCGTAGAGCCAGATTAATTCTGGCGATTGCTAGTACGACCCCCGTTTTTGCCCCACAGGACGTCTCGCGCCCACTGCAAATGGCGCTGGTATGCCGGGTGATGCGCATACCGGGGATGCGCAGCCAACCACCGCTGGTACTCATCAGGCTCAAACTCCACCAACTCTGCCAAGCCCGCGGCGTATACCGTGGCAGCGACGCTGTTGTGCAGCTTCCAGTAGCGCACGTCCTGTTCGCGCCAAGCCCAGTACTCTTGCGTTCGGTACCACACCACCAACGCACCAGTCGGATCCTCTTCGATCGCGCGGAAAGCCTGTTCCAGCTGCAACTGCCGCTCCTGCACCAGCAGCCATAGCGAGCGCGATGCCTCCAGGGGTATTGCCCGGCGGCCGGCTTCCCAATACTGCACCGCGCGCTCGGACACAGGTCGGTCCACCAAGAAGGCTCCCGCTTCTGCCTGAGTCATCAGCATGCTCTGTCGCAACGCCTGGAACTGGCTTCCAGACAGCGACTTCACTAAGTTTCGTGGATCGGGGTGGCGCAGCCACATCCGCGTAAATGCGCTCAATGTCATAAAACTCCTTTGAGTGTGGTCCGCACAATTGCCAACCACAGACCTAATTGTTCGTGAAGTACGAACAGAAAGGAAGCGGCTTGCTGTTGTATATCGTGGCGATATACAATACGCAGATGGAGAAAACTCTGCCGTTTCGTTTAGCTGAGAGGCTCAAGCGCGACTTTGAAATGACCTGCGCCGAGGACGATCAAGCCGCCTCACAGGTTCTGCGCCAGCTGGTGCGCGCGTACGTCGACGATCAGTTCGACAAGCGATGCGCGACCGTAACGCTTCGCTTGGCCCAAGGCAGCGGCCCGGTCAATGACCTGCGAACCGGCGCACTGGTCAGCCCTGATTGGCCCGAAGACCTCAAGGCCCTCAAGCGCAAATACCACCTTCTCGATGCCTTCGAGCGCCTCCATCCTGAAGTGGCCATCATGCCGTACGCCGAGCGAGAAGAGGTCAAACGTCACGGTCACGAGCTGAAGGCACGCGGGCGCGCCGCCGGCGACCTGGCAGCCCAGGTCGAGGGCTATGAACGGATCATGCGCGCTCACTTTGCGCGCTCGGCCGAATCGAGCCTAGACGTCAGCAGCCCGTTCAGCTACCTCGACCACCCGGGCTATGACGAGTTCGCTCGACATTACGTAGCTGCGGACCTGGAACAGCGAAACGAATCCACCGAGCTCCTACGCGCCCTCCAGGCGAGATGGCCGTCGCCGCCGGGGCGGGTACGGGTGAAGGGCAGCTACTGGCGACTGCAGGACAGCTAGCAGTGCCCTCCCCCGCCCTCCCCTGCCCTCCCCTCCTCGAAAAATTCGGCTTGATGCCCATCTAGGACCCCCCCGTTTTGGAGATCCCATGAACACCCCTCTTTCCCAGATCATCAAGCGGCTGGCCGTGCTCAGCCAGCTGGCCAACGATGAGGCTGATTACACGAAGAACTTGACCGTCGGGCCAGGCCAGTTCGTTGAGGCAGGCAGCCGCGGCGCCCGAGACATGATGATGGAGCCCAGCCCCGTAGAAGCGGCGCTCAAGGCATTCCTGAAGACCCTCCCCTCCCCGCACCTGGCCGCGATCACTGCCCTGATGTATGCGGGACGCAATGGAACTACGATCGAAGAAGAATGGGAGTCCAGCGCGCAGCACAGACCCGATGCTGAACTCGTAGATGCCATCGCCGAGAAGTTCCCCCGCATGGTGTACATCGACCGGGCCGTTGAAAAGGCAGGTGGCTGGGACGCTGTGAACGGTCTCCCCGCCAAGTTCGTGAAGTAGCACCCGCAAAGCGAAAGGCCTCCCGGAGGAGGCCTTTACACTCTTTGCGCCGGGGCGCCCTTGCGGGTAAT
>CAZZAW010000001.1:0-64300 GCA_964652405.1 uncultured Ramlibacter sp. | reverse complement strand
GGGTAATGCCTTTCGACGCGTCAGGGGTGACTATACACAAGTGCGCGCGCACCGTCAAACACCACCGGAAGCAAAATTCTATGCGCCCTGCCCTCTCGGCCGACTTCGAGCAAGCAATCGCCAAGCCGAGGCTCGACAGCTATCGCCGCTATTTCCACGTGACGCTGGATGAGGCCGTAGGCCTGTACATGTGGAACATTGAGCTGTCCAGCTGCATCAGCGCCTTACTCTGCCATTTCGAGATCGCGCTGCGGAATAACGTCCATCGCGCCATGTCGCACTTCTACTCCCGCGGCACCAGCGCGAGCTATGCCTGGTACGACACGATCTGGGCGCAACTGACCCCCCACCTGCGCGACAAGATCACTGCCGTTCGCCAGAAGCACAAGAAGCCGGGGCCGGACGAGATCGTTTCGCGTCTGACGTTTGGCTTCTGGCCAGGCGTCATAAACATCGTGGATGCGCGGTATGCGGGGACTCTGTTTCCCGCCATCTTTCCCAACCATCCGTTAAATGCGGTTCCTAGTGATTGGCTCGACGCCAACAAGCGCAAGCTAGCGCTCGCGTACCTGACTGAGATGAACATCATCCGAAACCGCCTGGCCCACCACGAACCGGTATGGAAGTTCGCAGCAGTCACGGATCAAGCCACTGGGACGCGCCTTCCTGGCACCATTGATCTGCGCTCCTCGCTGAGCCGATTTGGCCGGCTACTGGGGCAATACGACGGGGCCATGATGACCTTGAACCCATCACTTGCGGCCGATGTATCGAAGTCGAGCTGGAGAACCCGCACTGACTTCCTCCTCTCTACACGAGGGTTTGATCGATACCGGCAACAAAAGCATGTAGCGCAGCACCGGCTGACCCCTGCACAGCTCCGCCGGACGTTCTTCCAGGTAGTCCAAGCGAATCAAGTGGTGAGCGTTGGCGGCGGGCGCACACGCGGGCTTTTCATTCCAAGTCTGTAGCGGTTCAACCGGTTGAACTGAGAACCGGCCACCCGCATAAGGAGGAGCCCGGCCCATGGCATCGGGGCCGGCAACAAGGCGAGGGGTATGCATGCCCGCACCAGACCGGGGACCAGTTCAACCGGTTGAACAACGGCCTGAGCCTCTAGCCGGTCGAGATGCGCAGGCCATAGTGGGCGCCCTATACGCACCCCATCACGCCCGGATGAGCTCCAGGGCAAGTTCGGCCTTGAACTCCCCAATCAGAAGTTGCTCGACCTGACCCAGTTCAACCAGTTGAACTGGTTGGCCACCTAACGAGTGAGGGGCCCCGAGATATTGCACGCCACCAGGCCGGTCTGTGCTTGAGGCCGGAGTTCAACCGGTTGAACATGTTCGCGCTGGAGTTTAGGGTTGCGGAATGCGCGAATTGCAGTAGCTTGAACTTGCCGGTCGAACGAGACCACGTGGGGCACGTACAAGGCTCGACAGCAACGCGGACTAGCCTCAGAATGCTACAAACTGGAGGAATTAATGGCGCAAGAACGATCCGGAATCATTATTAGCGTTTACAACGAGAAGGGCGGGAGCGGCAAGACGACAACCTCGTGTCAGCTTGCGGGCACGCTTGGCCGCAGGGGCTACGAGGTGCTTGTTGCGGATCTGGACCCTCAGCAAACCTCTTCGAGCTGGATTGCGCGCAACGCGGGCGAGTACTTCCCTGCCAAGTGCTGGTCAGGATTCCGCTACGGAGAGCGAGTGGCCACCGAGCTTGCGGACTTGTCGAAGAAGTACGAAATCATCGTGGCGGACTGCGCTCCTAGTGTCGAGCAGCCTGCTACGTGGGGAGCTCTGTTGGCGTCGTCGCTTGCGCTTATCCCCACAAAGCTGAACGCGACCGACATGGATGCCCTCCCGGCCGCTAAACGGCTGGCAAAGAAGGCCTGGGACACGCTAGGCGGTGACCAGTTTCCGATCCGCGTCGTTCCGAATGCCGCCAAGCTTCATTTCAAGGATGACCTGGCTGCACTCAGGACCCTGCAAAAAGACCAAGAGATCCCGCCAACAAAAACGGCCCTCGGAGACCGCAAGGCCTATTCCAGGTCAATGCTGATTGGCTCTACCGTCCACAACCTGCCGAAGTCAGAGGAGAGCGTTCGCGAGGTGGAAGCACTTGCTGACGAGGTCCTGCGAATCATCGGCCTCCCGTCGAAGAAAGGGGGACGCAAATGAACAAGCAAACTGCACCCGTGAAACCCAAGGACAAGGCGAAACCGTCCAAGCCGCGGCTTGACCTAGCATCCTCATACGACAGTCTCTCAGCTGCAGCCGTACAAAGAAGCGAAGAGCGCTTCAGCGGAGGTGTGAGCAGGGCCGAACGAGCAAGCCAGCTCGTGCAAAGCCATCCGAGTGCGTTCGGCGGCCAGGGACTGGTGCAGGAGATTGCAGCCGGGTCTGCCGACACTGACGCGGTGCCTGTTTTCAACCCAAGCCGCTTTGTGGTCGGAAGGGTCTACCGAGTACCGATCGCGCTGATCGATCCGAATACCTACGGCGCGCGAGTGTACTACCGCGCTGTTGATGTTGATCGGATCAGCATGTCGTTCACCGAGAGCACGACAGGGGAGGGCAAGCAGAAGGTCGCCGCAAACGGCTGGGTGAAGCCTGACGGGCGGATCGAGCTCGATGACGGCGGAACGCGTCTTCGCGCGGCCAGGTCCAGCGGACTGGAATATCTTGAGGTGAAGATCGAGCCGCCGCCGAAGGACCCTCGAGAGCAGTTCAAACGATCCAAGTCATTGAACGAGGACCGCAGCTCCCAGACAGCGCTCGACCTGGCCGTGATGTTCCGCAAGCTCCTGGACGATGGCGTGTATGCGTCCCAGGATGAACTTGCAGCTGACATGACGGACTCGAAAGGTGCACCCCTGACCAAGTCCACGGTCAGCATGTACCTTCGCGTCGAGCGAATCCCCGACCGCCTCCGGCGCCTGATGGTCGAGCACGAGCAGACTACGCACTTCACGATCGCCTACGAAATCAGTGCTCTCTTCACCGCAGACGACTACTCGTCCAAGCGCGACCACTATGAGGCCATTGCAGAGGAAGTGATTCGCGAAGTCCAATCCAAGAACTTGGGCAAGCAACAGGTCATCGACCTGGTTCGCTCAAAGCTGCAGGGACCCAAGTCCCGCACGCGGCCGGAGAGCACGAAGGTCAAGGTCGGAGACAAGCAAGGGACGATCAAGGTTTTCGAGTCCCGCGGCCAAGTTGACTTCACGATCAAGGGCTTGGACGGCAAGACTCTGAAGGAGTTGGTCGACGGCATCCAGAAGATCTGCGCCGGCCAGCTGCCCCTGGGCACACCCTGATAACGCTAGTCTCGCGGGACACGAGTGCTTAGTTAGCGGAACGGGCACGCAAAACCGAGGAGCGCTCCTAAGTCATTGCTGTAGCTTAGTATTTTCAGAAGCGAGCACCTACTCACAGAAGAAAAGGCTATTAAATCAAGGGCTTGCGTCAGGGTTCTCTCCCACTTTGCGAACCGATGAGCGTGCTCGCTCCGCTAATAGTGGGTGGAGCCCTCGGCGGAAACGCATAGCCGGCAGCGTCAGCGCTGCCGACGCGTCCAGCTGCAGTCGGAGCGAAGCCCCTTCGCGCAGCCCAGGGTGGTGCGACTATTAGCGGAGCGAGCACACCTGTGGAGCGGACCCGGCAACTATTAGCGGATCAGGCACGGACGCGATCAGCCTCGGCTATTAGCGGAGCAAGCACGCATCAGCACCTTGCTCGGCCGGTACCTGGATGTGGATAACTCCATAGCGGAGCGAACACAACGTGCCAGGCCCGCTAATAGCGCTGTGCAGCGTCCGCTATTAGCGCAGCGACCGCGAATCCATAGCGGACCGGGCACTATCCACAGGCCCGAACCCGCACCAGCACTAGCTCTGCGCAGAACGCTAGTCTTTCTTAGTCTTCTTTCATAGTCATAGAGGCACCAAGGCGACCTCCACCGCCACTGCGATGCGCAGCGCTCTTTTTTCAAGAATCAAACAGCCGAAGAAAACCGTGCTCGCTCCGCTAATAGAACTCCTTGACGACACCGCTGATGAAGTCATACTCGGCCGCAACCTACCCTGAGGATCACTCGATGGCGGATAAACCTACTGGAGACGACAGCTTGCTCGCACTGCCTGGCGTGTCCACCGGCGAAAGCGCATCGAAGTTGACCAGCAAGGTTCCGGCTGCCAAGGGTCACCGAGTCCGGGGTGGCGACTCCGTCCAGTGGGTACGAGCGAAAGCAGCTGAGTCACTGGCCCGTAGGCAGAGTGAGCAGGAAGCTCTTGTCCTCCAGCAGGTATTGCCGCTGTGGAGCGACGAGATGCGGGGTGTACCCAACCCCATGATCCGCAGCGGGCTGTTCGGAACGCGCACCTCACGTCAGCGGCACTACTTTGAAGACGAGAACGTCGTCAGTCTGTCGAACTTCACCATCCTCTACACCGGTAAGGAGCTTCAGCAGGACGACCTTAGCGTGTGGATGGCACTGATGAACATGGCCGCCCGCCAACGGATCGGCGACGCCATCTTTTTCAGCGGCTACCAGCTCGTGAAGGATCTCGGATGGCGCATCCATTCAGAGTCGTACGACCGCGCGAAAGAAAGCATCAAGCGCCTGAAGGCCAACGAACTGAAGATCCAGGTCAAGGACGGTTCGAGCGGCTATGCCGGGTCACTGATCCGAGAGTACGCCTGGAAGGCGGAAACGCCTGACGGTGGAACCGCTTGGATGGTCCGTTTCGAGCCCATGATCGCGGAGTTGTTCAGAGAGGACAGCACCACATTCATCACGTGGGAGCAGCGCAAAGAAATTGGGCCGCGCGCGACCCTAACGCTTTGGCTCCATTCCTACTTCACCAGCCATCGGGACCCGTACCCGATCACGCTGCAGAAGATCCACGAGCTCAGCCGAAGCGAGCAGAAGGACCTCCGCTTTTTCCGCCGGCGCGTACAGAACTCCCTTGAACGGCTGGTGGAGATCAGGTTCCTCGAGTCGTACGAGATCAAGGGCGACACCGTCTACGTCAAGAAAGCGCCCGTCAGGCTGCCCAGCCTCAAGCAGGCTGCAACAAAGCAACTGCTTTAGCTTGGCGGTCGAGCGTGCTTCGTCCGCTATTAGCGGAGCGAGCACGCTTCTCAGGGCGCGGCTCGCAGATCGAGTTGCTTGCGCCAAGCAGGCCCAGCGTCCGAGAACACCATCCAAGGATCGAGCTCAAGGACGGCGTCTTCTCCACTGTCAGGCCAATGGTTGACCTGGCTGCAAGCTGCGAACGCCTCTACTGCTTGCTTGTACTTCTTCCCACCGTTCTCCAGGAAGCTCGGCCCGGCCAACATCGGGCTGACTGCATGTGGTGATCCGCTCTCGCCGACCATGAAGTAGAAGGGCAGGGCCTCTTCAGCCCCCTTGTACAGGCAGGATGCCAGCGAGTACATGTAGGCCTGCATGTCGTAGTGGTAGCCCAGCGCTTTGCGCAACCACTGCGCCGGCACGGCCGTGATGCTGGTCTTCAAGTCGCACACCAGCTCAGGATGCCAGAGATCGATCCGGACGCGGCAACGGACCCCCGAGGGGTCGGTGAAGTAGATGACAACCTCCTTGTCGCCCTCGCGAACATAGTCTCCGAACGGGCGACCCTTGAGGGGGCGCTCCAGCATCCGGCTGGCCAAGTCACGTGCCTTCTTCAATTCGAACTCGTCCACCACCATAACGTCCGGGTGGCTGCGCGCGAACTCCTTGAACTCCGCATCACGACCATCCCGACGGCCAGAAAAAACTGCGTACTCCACCGCGAGTCGCTGCGGCTCCAGTACTAGCGTGTGAACGAGGGTGCCGAAATCGCGGGCCTTGCTCTTGCCGGCCACCTCGAAAAACTGCGCACGGTAGTGGGCAGGGGAGGCCAGCATTTCCTTGAGCAAGCTGCACGACTGCGCGCTCACATCGGCGTGATAGTCGGCAGCTGGCATGCCCAGGATCATCTGGCTATCCTGCAGCGCGCCGTCTCGGATCTGAGGTGTAGTCATCTGGGTGAATCGCTCCTTCAAACCAAGATACCCCGAAAAACCGAGTTGTCTAGGCACCGCTTTGCGACGAAATCGACTTTTGCCGCTCTTGACGGAGGCGGGTCCCATGCTACGTTAGGCCAAGAGTATGAAAGACCCATCTCAGAACCCCGATTCGAACGAGCTTCCACGCTTTGTGCTGGAAGCGGCCGATGACCTGCGTGCCATCTACGACGCCCTTGAACGCAGGGATGACAGTTGGCTGCAGGATGCCGCCGCCCGCGCGAGCCGCCAGGACAGCTTTTTCGAGCACCTTCGCGGACAGGTCGGCTACACCACCTATGTGGCAGCCGCAAAGCGCGGCGGTCATCGCGTGGAAATCAATTCAGCGCTCATCCTCATCCCAGTGCTTCTGCAGCCAGCCGCCGCTTCGTTCCTGAGTGATGGAAGCAAGGAGCTGCGACCAACCATCAGCCTCATTCGGTCCAACCTGCAGGACTGGCTCGGATACCAGGTAGAAGTCACGCTGTACAGCGCACCCATCGCCTACGACGAAATCTGCATGTGGACACCGTCGATGATGCGGGAGAAGCTGGAACACCTGGCCTTGCGCAAGCAGCCCAGCTTGAAGGTTGAAAGCAGGGCGGATTTCAAGCTGCCCGAAGGTTCACCAACGCTGGCCTTTCTCGCCGGCGCAATCAGCAAGCCACTGACCTGGCCGACGCTTCCGATGGCGGAGGCGATGCCCGATGTGCGGTTGCGGCAGCGCATTGAAGCTGCGATCGACGTTGCGGTTCCCAACCGGAGTGTGTCCGGGTCTTGCCGCGTCCTCGCACCCGACTTTGCCGCCGAGGCTATCCAGGCGGGGATTGAGGCGTGGATTCCGGCCCTTCGGGAGTACTGTGGCGCTCGGCTCTGGGATGTCGAGATGTACAACCAGGACACGGTTATCGTGCACCTGCAGGCTGACGAAGAGGCAGCGAAGACCTGTGCGGTTCCCCTGCGAGCACATCAAGTGGGTCTAGATGGGATTCAGTCGATCGTCAATGTGGCGGGGCAGCATGGACAGACCGTTCAGGCCACGCGCCACTAGGCCTTGACAAAGCGTCGTTGCATGTTTCCATAGAAGAACAACCAACTCAGGACCAGATCATGCTGAACAAACTTTTCGTGCCTGGCATGCACGTCACCGGCGTCATCCGCTTTGCGTCGACGGGCGAGGGCGAGGACTTCCGACAGATCGACGACTTCGAAGTGCTTGGCCGGTCACACGATGAACCTGGGGACGAACACCATTGGCCCAAGCTGAAGCCCCACCCGGTGCAAGCAGCCGTCCGCAAAGGCGTGGACAAGCTGCAGCGCATCCCGGTGAAGGTGGTCTTCAATGAGGCCAAGCACGGCCTTTCGGCCAGATACGAGGCCTTCGACACAGCCCTCAACAGGAGAGTGTGTGTGGGCGATGGTGAGCGGTGCACCAGGATCGAAGCGGGGCAGTCTGCTGTCAAGCAGGAGACCTGTCTCGGTCCACAGGCCTGCGCGTTCGCCAACTCCGAAACGCGCCGCTGCGATCTGCAGGTCCGTCTGTCTGTGCAGCTTCCGGACCAGGAAGACAAGCTGTCGGTGTTCGAATTCCAAAGCTCAGGCATTCACACATACCGTACCTTGAGCGCCAAGCTGATGACGCTGGCGGCCCTGTTCAAGGACAAGCTTCGCCACGCACCACTGGAGTTGTGCATGTACGAGAAGAGCTCGCCGGCATACGACTTCAAGCCGTTCTACGTAGCGGACCTGCAGCTTCGCTCGGGTGTCACCATGGCCGATGCACTCAAGCAGGCAGGGGACGATGCGGCTGCTGAAGCGGCGGCAGGGATCGACTTCCAGGCGGTGGAAAAGATGATGGAGGACATTCAGGCGGACCATCCGCTTGCCTTCGATGATCCTGACCATGGCATCGTTGTCTTCAACCCGGCGCCGCCAGCGACGCGCGCGAAAAGCGGAGCGAATGCCTTCACTCCCACATCGCTGGCAACTGTCGTTCGTTCGGCAAAGGAGTTGGCCGCCAGCGACAAGTCGGGTGAAGCGCCTGCCGAGACGCCAAGCGCACTGCCTGTGCTGAACCCCTCCGGACGGACCGAATTGCCTGCCATCAGCCTGTGACATGGACCAGCAACAACGCTTCTTTATCCAGAGGATTGTCGGGGGACCTCAACGGGTGGTGCTGGGCGCATCTACTGCTCCCCCGACCGCATTCAGCTTCGAAGCATTGCCACTACAACGCGGTCGTCATTGGCGACTGCCGCGCATCCCCAGGAAGCTTCCGCCGCGGATGAAGCGCGTCCAGCTGGGCGCATTGGCGATTGGAGCAGTCTCCTTGGTTGCTGCAGCCACGGTCTACTGGCCGACGAACGTTGAAGTCCTCGCCGCTGCCTCGGTCGCTCCTGCGCCGCTGTCGCAGGCGCCTCAGGAGCTTCAGCAGCCTGCGCCGGTGTCAGTCGCCGTCGTCAATGATGGATTCGTTGCTGGAGAGCAAGGCCTTCCGATTGCGCCGCCGAAAGCAGTGGTGGCTGCGGTTGGACCGCCTGTGCAGCCATCACCGAGTCGCACCGAAAGGACCGAACCTGTCAAAGCTGATCCTCCGCTGTTAGTCCTGGACGCGAAGGTCGAACAGCGGGCGGGACCGGCCCTGGTCCCTGCTGCGACTACACCCACGCCATCGGGCGCGCCGGCCGTTGCCGCGCCCGCAATGAAGCTGGCCGTTCCTATCGCCGACTCGGCCGCGGCCCCTGTCACCAAGCCCACTACCCCTGCAAGGCTTTCTGGGGCCTCGGCACCATCTGCCGTGAACGCGGCGGACCTGCCGTCAGTGACAGTCGTCGATATCGACAAGGCTGGCGCATTCGCTTTGATCACCAACCCTCAGACCCGGCTGCCTGTAAAGATCGAGCCAGGACAGAAGATTTTCACGGGCGAGGTTCTCCGGAAGATCGATCCTGCTGCCGGCAAGCTTGTGCTGGATTCCAGAACCATCTCCATGCAATGAGGCATAACGATGCGTGAAGAAAGCGTGATTCTCGACCCGCTCGTCGCGGGCGTCACCAACAAGATCTCGGCTGGGAGCAAGACGATAGGGCCAATGACGATCCAGGGCGGCTTGCTCATTGAGGGTGAGCACGAAGGTGACCTCACGGTCAATGGACAGTTGTGGGTCATGGAAGGCGCGAAGATCCATGGAGGGCACATCCGAGTCCAGGGC
Organism: uncultured Ramlibacter sp.; assembly: GCA_964652405.1. GTDB lineage: Bacteria > Pseudomonadota > Gammaproteobacteria > Burkholderiales > Burkholderiaceae_C > Ramlibacter. Next base: position 55,036 of record CAZZAW010000001.1, on the reverse strand, counting down.
GATGCGTACGTGTGGGGCCAGATAGGATCGCCGTCCGGCCCGCCTGGATCGACGCAGATGAACTGCCTCGTACTGAACTTGGCGGCGCAAACTCGGCCGAACGCTGACTTTTTCTGTAGCCGCATCGGCTTCTATGGCTGCACCAACTTCACGGGACGTTTGGTGGCCAACGCTGACGGACGCTCAGAATGACAGCCGTTGGCATTCGCCGTGCGGCGATCCCGGCCGGCTGGGTAACTCAAACGCTGCAAACCCGTGGCGTCCAGGTACCGCCGCTGCCTCAGATTCGCAGGGCTATCGCTGCCTTGCCTGAAGCCGAGGTCGCCAGCTTCAAGGACCGCCTGCAGCGGGTGGCCGCTGGAACTGAGCGTGCTGGCGAGCTGGAGGCTCTTGCCGACTGGGCTAGGGAGGTAGCTGCTTCCAGAGTCGCGGCGAACGACGAAGGAACCACTATTCCCAGGAAAGTTCAGGCGGGCCAGACCGCCGGGAAGGGCTTCCACATCTACGGAAGTAAAGGCGCGCTATGTTTCGAACGAGCCGAGGCAACTCAGGCCCGCAAGTCCTACGCCACGCTGCTGATCGAAGCGGCGCCTGCAACCAGTCAAGCTGCGCAGTGGGACAAGAAGATTTCCTTTCGGCTCACGCGCCGGGAGCTTCCTGTGTTCGCTGCGTCACTGCTTGGCTGGTGCGCTCACGTGGAGTTCACTGGCCACGGTGAAGACCATGTCAAGACTCTGGAACTAGAGGACCAGGGTGCCAGCCTTTACCTGAAGCTGCGGCATGGAAGGCGACTGGTTCCAGTGCCTATTCCCGCCGACGAGGTGTTTGACCTTGCTGCGATGGTCTTGGACATACTCTGCTCCAATGCGCCGGGCCTCGACAGCCAGACGGTGCTGCAGCTGGTCAAACGCGCTGGGGCGATGGCCGAAATGGGGCGCAGGCCGCCTGTTGACGAGTGAGCGCTGGTCAAGAGAGCCTGTCTGCCGCTGACTGGCCACGGCCCGAGCCGGGCTGGACTTCCGGCGTTTTGCGGGTCGCGTTAGCTGCGACGCTTGGCTTTGGGTTGGCGGTGCTGAGTTGGGGCGGCACGGGCACGCCTGCATTGGCGTCCATGCTGCCCGTCTTGTGGTCCCTGTGTCGCGGTCGTGCGGCCGCCAGTTCACTTGTTGGCGCATACGCACTCGGGACGGTTCGTTTCCTACCTGAGATGGCCTCTATCTGGTTCGGCTCCGCCGTTGTAGGAGTCCTGATTTGGTCGTCCATCGGGATAGCTGCAGCTACATTAGGCGCCCTGTGCTGGAGCCGCTCAGAGCGACCCTCAGTAGTAGCGCTATCTGTCGTGGGACTGCTGGTCGCCTGGTTGGCAACGCCGCTGGCAGCTGTGGTCCCCGGGCACCCTCTGGTTGCCTGGGGGTTTCTGCTGCCAAAGTGGGGGTGGGCGGGCGTGGTAGCCATGTTCATCTGCACAGCGGGGACAGCCGTTTTTCTTCGCTCTACTGTGCGTGCAAGGTGGCCTGGCCAGCCCTGGCGCGTTGCGCTGTCGCTGCTCGCGATAGCCGCCGTCGTATACAAGGCGGCGGAAGGCGAGCGGATCCCGAACACCAGGCTTGCTGGACAAGTTGGTGCGCTCTCAACAAAGTGGGGGGGATTTCCTAAGCCGGGCTCCACGGAAGTCATGGTCCGCATAGGGCGCATCGGCCACGCCGTGGCGGCGCTCTCTGGAGGGGAGGGCGCGGTCGGTACCGTCATCTTTCCGGAGACCATCATCGGCCTCTATGACCCGTCACTGTTCGACGCTCTCGAGAATGACATTAACCGCGTCATTCGCCGAACCGGCCAAACCGTTGTGCTTGGCGCTGACATCATGACGGGGAACAACACGGCGCAAAACATTGCGATCATTCTTCGTCCGGATGGCACCTCGACGTGGTTGTCCGCGCGCCAGACTGCTCCTGCAGCGCAGTGGCGGCCCTGGAACTCCGAGCTTCACATGCCGGCGGACTGGTTCAGCGTGAGCACCGCCGTTGTCGCCCCCAAGATCAGGGCCCGGTTCATGTTCTGCCACGAGGAGTACATGCCCATCCTGCACCTGCTTAGCGAGGCGCGCGAAGATCATCAGATGGTGATCGCAATGTCTAACCTGTGGGCCGCTCGCAGCCCACTTGCAAACGACGTCCAGGCAGCCCATTCGGTCGGCATGGCCAAACTGTTCGGGCGGCCAATCGTCCGTGCGGTGAACCTGCACCGGGACAGCTAGGACCAGGTTGGAAGGCTCTCTCACTTTGCTGCGGAACTCTCGTCAACTCAGTTTCGCAAAGGCATAATTCACCCATCACGCCTCGCGCGACTGATCCGAGCTGCCGGCAGCAGCAATCACGGACGCTCCGCGCGTCCAGTCAACCCAACGGGGAACCGCTTCCCCGTGTGGGGCGGTTCCTTCCATTTCTTCCGGAAGAACCAATGGAAATCATCAACGCTGAGGGCGGTATCGTCCTCACACCTGGTACGGCGCGACCGTGCGACATCGTCAGGGGATCAAACCCCCGGCCTGAGCACGAAATCGACCCGGACTACATTCGCGAGCTCGCTACCTCCTTCAAGGCGGTGGGCCTGCTCGAGCCGATCGTTGTTCGCAAGCTGGCGGACGGCAGATGGGAACTGATCGCCGGTGAATGCCGCCTTCGCGGCTGGATCGAAGCCTTCGGTGACCAGTACCCGATCCCGATGAACTACACCGAGATCGACGACAAAACGTGGCGTGACGCCGCCGCCTTGACCGAGAACGTCATCCGGCGCGCGATGTCTGCCGTTTCGCAGGCCGAGGGCGCCGCCCGCGTGCTCGGCGAATGCGCCGGCGATCGCGACGAAGCCGCGCGCCGTCTGGGCTGGAAGAGGGCCCTCCTCGATCAGCGGCTGGCTCTGATGCACGCAGCTGACGAGGTGCGCCAGGCACTGCACAAAAAGCAGATCAACCTGGGGCACGCCGAGCTGCTGGCCACTTGCCGTAAGGACACCCAGCTCCAAGCGCTCGACCTGCTGCTGAAACAGAAGGAGCAGGGCAAGCAGTTCACGGTGGCTGACCTCAAAGCCTATCTGGACAAGGCGGCCAACGTCCTGGGCACTGCGATCTTCGACAAGAGCGACTGCACCAGTTGCCATCACAACTCCACGAACCAGCAAGCGCTGTTCGCGGAAGCGATCAGCGGTGACAAGTGCACCAACAAGCAATGCTTCGATCAGAAGACCGAGGCGGAGCTGGAGGTGCGGCGCAAGGCCTTGGCGGAGGACTACCAGGTTGTGCGCATCGTGCGGCCTGGCGAAAACCTGACCGTGGTGCGACTTGTCGCCGACGGCCCAAAAGGCGTCGGCCCTGAACAGGCCACCGCTTGCCGCACCTGCAAGTCGTTCGGAGCTGTCATCTCGGCGGTTCCCGACAAGATGGGGCAGGTGTTCAAGGACATGTGCATGGACACGCCCTGCAACGTCCGCAAGATCAGCGACTTCCACAAGCCTCTTCAAGAGGCCGCGGAGACGCCCAACGGGTCGCCTGCAAGTGCCAACAGTCCTGCCGACGGCGGGGCGAAGGCTTCGCAGAGCAACAAGCCCACTGGCAAAGCGGCATCTGCCCCTGCCAGCTCGCAGCCCAGCAACCGTGTCCGCGAGCACCGTGAAGCGCTCTGGCGCCAGGTCTACAAGAAGGTCGTTGCGGAGCTGGACGTAGCAAAGAACCGCTCTGTCTTGCTGGCGCTGTGCCTCACCAACCCGGACGTCTTGGACAAGGACGCACTGGGCGAGGAGGTGAAAGCGCTTTTCGACCTCGGGTCTTGCTCGACGCCTGAAAAGGCGCTCAAGAAGATCCTGGCCGTTGAGAACGGGCCGCTGGCGAAAGCCTTGAGCCTGATCCCGGCGAACGTCGAGACCAGCCTGGAAATCGGTTCGATCGTCGGGGTGCTGAAAGCCTTCGACGTGAAGTTGGCCGATCACTGGAAGGTGGACAAGACCTTCCTGGAGCTGCTCACCAAGAACGAGATCGACGCGGTCTGCACGGAGATTGGTGTCAAGAAGGCGATGGGCGAAAGCTACGCCAAGGCGCGAAACGGCGGCAAGGCCGACTACATCGACGCCGTCCTTGACGCTCCCAACTTCGACTTCAGCGGCCGCATCCCCAAGCTCATGGCTTGGTGAGCCCGGCTACGAGCAACCATTTCGCGGAGCCTCCGGGCTCCGAATTCCTTAGAGAGGATCCAAGCAATGCTGTTTGAACAGCTGGCCCAACTCGTGGCCAACGGAATCACCCTGTCCCTGACCGTGGCGAAGGCCACCGAGGGCAAGATCGAGGTCACGGTGGTGCCCTCGGCCGAAACCGGGAAGGCGGGCTTCAACCTGGTCCCGAAAACCTTCACGGCGACGCCGGCGGAGTTCGACGCCGAGTTCGCGGAAATCATGCGTGGTTACGCTCAGACCAACATCTCCTTGAAGGACCAGCTTGCCGCCGTGGACGCGGTGGCAGCGCAGACCGCCAAGGAGGCAAGTGACGCCGCGGTTGGGGCTACCAAGCCGGCGACCAAGGCGCTCACGGGACCGAGAGGGACCGCGAAGTCCAGTCCACGCGACTCCTCGCCGAAGCTGTTGAGTGGCCCCTCAGGGTCCTCGCCGGCGCCTGATGCAGAAGAGCAGGACGACGAGCAAGACGAAGGCGACGGCAAGGAACAGCCGAACGGCGCACAGGGCGGTGAGCCCGCTGCCGGGACGAATGCCGAACTTCAGTTCTCGTTGTAGGAGTGCCAGCCCATGGCGATCGCCCAGACCGAACTGAAGCGCGTCTTCAAATACAACGCGATGACGCTCAGCGACCCTGCGCCGGAGAAGACCCCGGACCAGGTGCGCCTGCTGTATGCGCCAGCCTACCCGGAACTGACCACTGCGGTGGTGGAAGGACCGGTAACCAAGGGCGGCGTGTCCACCTACACCTTTGCCCGGGCTGCCGGCAGCAAAGGGGCCCGCTCCCAGGCCGAACGCCTTCAAGCGTTTGTCGAAGGGACGCACGATAAGGGCAACAGCCCGCTGAGTGGGGTCCGCCCCACGCAACTGAAGGAGAACGCAACGTGTTCGATGATCGTGCATTCGATCGTGAACAATCGGGCGCACTCGACGCCATTGCCGCCCCCGGCAGTAGCGTTCAGCCTGTTCGGCTAGCGGCCGTGCAGGGGGGCTGGTGTCTCCCCGACATCAGCAGCCAGGTGCCACACGTTCTGTCGAACGTGGAGGCCCTGGCGCCCCGCAATGCCGCCAAACTGGCCCTGTGCAGCTCCAGCCTCGGGCTGGAGCTGCCACATGGGCGGTTCACGAGCCCGATTGATTCGCTGCGCAAGCAGTGGAAAAGCTACATCGCCACGCAAGGGGGCGAGGCCAATCCGCTAAAGCTGGACGTCTATGTCCTGGCCGAAGAGGAGAAGCTGAAGTTCATCGTCGAGGCCACGAGTGCCATTCCTTGCTTCAAGCTGAAGCCTGTGGTGACGGCCCTCAACAAGGCCCAACCCGGGCTCGGGTGGTTCGTCTTCGACGTGATCACACTGATCTCTGGCACTGGGTTCCCCGTGTACCAGATCGGCGATCTCGCTAGTTTCGCGGAGTACATCTGGCACAACGGAGCGTGCACGGACGATGAGTATCTCGACCAGCTGCGCGAGGAGTACCCAATGCCGGTATCGGATGAGTACATCCGCAGCCAGCACCCGCATGCCTGGCCTTCAGACATGGAGGAGGCTGTCGACGGTCATGCCTGGATGTTGAACCGGTACCACCTGAGGGCCGGCAACAAAAGGCCGGCCAAGGCGACCATCTCCGATGCTAGGCGGTTCACCGAAAACAGGCGATCGCCGCGAGAACTCGTCTCGGTGGTCCGTGCGGCGCTGCAGCTCAGGCGGTACCTGAAGAGCAAGAGCGCGGCGGAACTGACCTTGGGCCGAAGCGAGGAGGACCAGGAGTGGGACGAGGGCTACGCCCCGGACCGCCTTGGAGCCTCGTGCATCCTGGTCTGGGACAAACACCAGGTTCTTCTCGATGCTTTGTCGCATTGGGAGGAGTTCCAGATGAACGGTGAGTCCACGATGACACACCACTACTTCGAGGCACCTGCCTCAGACGATGAGGCCCTTGCGGACCTCGTGTCGCAATTCAAACGCCTGGTGCGGCTGTACGCCCTGGCGGGCGAGCTGCTCAGGCACTTCCCAACTCTGAGGTAACCAATGCTTGAACTGACAGTAGCGGAGGCCGGCGAATCGGCCTCCCTCGAAGGCGCCATCCTGCTGTATGGCGCCGCAAAAGACCGGAGCATCACCTATTGCACGGTCCACGACGTGAAGCCCGTTGCTGGGCGACCGACGATCCAAGCTGGCCGACTGATGAACCAGAATGACCTGATGGTCCTCGTTGATCGTGTGGCCTCGGCAAGGTCGGCGCTGGAGACAAGCTGGCTGGACGCGAAAGTCGTCGCAAAGGGCCCCGATCGACTGGTCTGGTGGACCCCTGAATGCCGGCGAGCGATGTTCTTTGAGAAGTCGACGTACAACAAGTCGACTTTCGACGGTCACGCGCAGTGCCCGCTGCCGGCGATGGTCTGGATGGCCATCCCCAAGGTGGGCCTGTACGTCTACGCGCTGAGTGAGAATCACCGGCCGACGCCGGACAGCCCCCTGTTTCAGGCGCCGCTGTTCAACATCTGGGGCAACGGCAAAGTTTGTCTCGGCTCCGCGGTAGCGCCGCCGGCCGACCGTGCTGGGGATCCCCATGCGTGGGAAGAGACCCTCTTCGGGTCCCGGTTCACGCACCCCAACTTCACCGAGGCCAATAGGCTGACCAAAGGGATCAACCCGGTCGCCTTTTGGCGCGCGATGGTCGCCAAGCCCGCCCGGAAATTCCCTGGGGACCGGCTGGTTCGAATCCCGCTAGTGGCTGGTGATCTCGCCACCACGAACGTGCTGGACCGGCTGAACAAGCTGCCCAAGCCGAAAGGAGAGTTCTGATGACTGACCTGGATGGCTTCATTCAAAGGCAGTTCCAACTGGTTGCCGCCCCACTAGAGGGCGCGCTGCAGGAACCGGACGTTGCCGGAACCCGCTTCATAGCGGCTCGCAACGGCCTGTTCCGTGAGACGAAGACGGAGTGGCTCTACTGCCTCCAGCCCGTCGCGACGAGGGACGCTACATGCACGCCATATGGGCAGCTAGTACCAAAGATCGAGCTGAGGTGCGGCGACGTGCCATGGCCGATCTGGGGTGAGTTCCTGGAGCACGCACGGGCGGCCTTGCCCAACGAAAGTGCGGCTCGGTTCGTCTGGCATCCCCATTCGGGTAGCTGGCGTCTCGCAATGCGCGCGGCCGTGGTGGCCACGCCGGAAAAGATCGACTACCTGGAGCCAGCGCTTCAGGACGGAGAGATAGCGGTGGTGGACATCCATAGTCACGGCCGCTTGAGCGCCTTCTTTTCGGAGGAGGATGATCGCGACGACGCTGGGTGCCTCCGGGTGTCTGTCGTCGTCGGTAACGTCGATACGCTGCCGCAGGTGGTCGCGAGGCTCGTCTGCCCTGAAGGGAACTACGCGCTGAACGTGGACCACGAAGGTCGGTTGAAAGTGGGGGAGAGCTGAAGCAATGAAGCATTTCCTCCATTCGGATCTGGCATCCAGGCAGATTAAGACGCTGCTCGTAGGAGCCGGTGGTTCCGGAAGCCGGATGCTCGAAGCCCTCCAGTGCCTGCACAGGGCGCTACGGGCCAAGGGGCACCCTCACGGGCTGGATGTGACGGTTGTCGATCCCGACACAGTCAGTCTGGCAAACGTAGGCCGGCAGGCGTTCTACCCGACCGACGTGGGCGCGTACAAGGCGATCACGCTGGTAAACCGTGCCAACATGGCCCTTGGCGACACCCGCTGGAAGGCTGTGGTGGGCAAAGTGACCACGAAGACGACGGGCTTGCACGAGTTCCAGCTCGTGATTGGGGCCGTCGACAACAGGAGCGCGCGCCTGGGGATCATCAGGTCCCTGGAGCGCGCGGGCTTTGGCACCCGCTACTACCTCGACATGGGGAATCGAGCCTCCGACGGCCAGGTGATCCTTGGTGAGGTGCAGGGCAGCTCCAGCGCGAAAGAAGACCCGGACCGGTTGCCTCATGCTGGCGAGCTGTTCCCCGATCTGATCGATGTCCGTCTGGACAAGGTTGAGGACGACACTCCGTCGTGTTCCCTGGCGGAGGCTCTTGAGCGGCAGTCGTTGTTCGTGAATACGGCAATGGCGCTCTATGCCGGGAATCTGCTGTGGCAGCTCTTTACCGAGGGCGAGATCAGCAACCATGGGGCGTTCATCGACCTAAAGTCGAGTAGAACGGCACCCCTGGAAATCGACCCTGAGACATGGGCGAGGTTCGGAATCGTGCGTCAGCCGCCCGAGCCCAAGAAGAAGCGTGCGTCTGGCACGCGTAACCGAGCTGCAGCTGCTGCAGCCTAAACGACAAAGGCCGCCCGGTACACCCGGGCGGCCTTTCGTCTTTTCGGTGGTTGATTTTCCCTAACCCGGGCCGGCCAGCGTGAGGCTGGAAAGCATTTCGTCCTTGATGGAACCAGAGGCCGGCACCTCGGCCTCGTCGAGGTACTTCACTGGCTTGCCGTGGTACGTAGCGAAGAACTGGTCGCGGGCGCGCGTGATCGCAACGTAGAAAAGACGCCTTTCCGGTTGGTCCTGCATCAAGGTCGAACCGTCATCCGGATGGCAGGCGTCGACCACGAAGACCGTGTCGAACTCCAGCCCTTTGCTGGAATGCATGGTGAGCAGCCTGACGGCCGTGGGGTCCGCCGCAGCCGCTTTCTGCATCGAGGCAATCTGGGCAAGTCGAGCAGACAGGACGCCGGGGATTCGAAGCAGCACGCGTTCGGCCGCGCTCAGAAGGCCATCCACGCGCTGCGTGCGGCGGGAGTCGTCGTCCTTCTTCTCGTCCCTGAAATGGTCCTTGTAGATCTGCTTCAGGTGCGACTTCACCGATGCGATCACCATGTTTACCGCACCAGCCTTCAGGTCGCGGCGCCAGCGCTGGCAGGCGATCGCAAATTTCTCCAGCCGCTCATGATCGATGTTCGTGATGGCGCCTAGGTCCGGCACCTCGCCGTCAAGGAATCGGGAGCAGTCGCGCCCCAGGGCCTTCTCCAGGTCCTTGAGCAACCCTCGGTCCAACTCGAGGAGGCCGATGACTGGCAGGAGATTCCCGGTTGCCGAGCTCAGGAGGGCATTGAGCCATGCCAGGTAGGTCGCCACCTCAGGCGCAGCCCAGATGCTAGAACTCTCGCGTACGTACGGGATTGCCGCAGCGGAGAGAGCCTCCTCGACGTCATCCAAAGACCGGTTCGCTCTGGCAAGTACGGCGATCGACCCTCGGGCGTCTCCGGCGCCCGCTATGGCTTCTGCAATGACCTTGCACTCTGATCGTAAGTCGGCGCAGGGTTGAACTGCGAGCGTGCCACCATCGCCGCGGACCGCTTCCTGGCGCTTCTGAATGCGATGGGGGTCGTTCCTCGCTATGAGCAACTGCGCGTGGGAGACAATCTGCTTGTAGCTGCGGAAGTTTTCTCCTAGCGTGATGGTCCTGGCCCCCGCCTCTTTCTCGAACCGAATCAACCCTTCGTAGCCCAAGGCGCTGCGCCACTCGTAAATGCATTGATCATCGTCAGCCACCAATGTCGTTGTCACACCCGCTCGGCTGTGCAGCAACATGAACTCGAGCTGAATTTGGTCGGCGTCCTGCATCTCGTCACCGAGCAGGTGTGTAATCGGCAGAAGGGGGAATTCCCCGTCACGCATCCTCACGGTGCATTCGCGCATGATCGTGGCCAGGTCTGCTGAGTGGCTGGTTCGCAGCTTGTCCAGGTACTCCTGTATGAATTTGCGGTGCTCGGGCAGCACCTCGACCTCACCAGGCTCCAGTGCTCCCTGGAACCTCTCCAATGCCAGTCCGTATTCGCCTCGCTCGTCCGGGCTTAAGCCCTGCAGCATCGTGTTGATGATGGCCGACCGGCTGGGCGGCGGAAGCAGTTGGAGTGGCTTGCGCGCGTGCCTTTGATAGTGGCGAAGCGCAATGGAGTGGAAGGTACCGCAGATCAGCCGATCGGCCTGCAGTTGCATCTGCTGCGCTCGCGCCGACCGCTTCATCCGTTCGCGCATTTCCCCAGCCGCAGCTGTGGTGAAGGTAACCATCCCCAACACCGCCTTCGGGTCCTTGAGGATGGAGATCCCCTTCGCCACTGATGTAGCCGTCTTGCCGGAGCCTGGCCCGGCGAAGATGATCAGATGCTGGTCATAAGCAACAGCACTGCGCTGGGATGGCGTGAGCTGTTGCATGACAAGGCACGCCGACGGTCAGGTCAGGTGCCGGTAGCCGTCGCGGCAGCGGCAGCCGGCGCGGCTTCCGTGCTGGCCGGATCGGGTGCTTCCGACTTGCGGCGCGGTCCCTTCTTTGAAGCTGCGGCCGTGGCTGCTGCAGTGGCGCCCAGGTCGGCGATGACCTGGCCGGCCGCTTCAGCGGCTACCACCGCGTCAGGGTCGGCCCTGCTGTCTTCCGCACTGGCGTTGTCGTGCTGCAGCTCGGCCTCGGCGACCGACTGCTCCATCTGCTGCTCCTCCGCCGAGACCGCCGTGCCAGAACTTTGGCGCGCGCGGAGGGCTTCCTTGCGAAGCTTCGCGCTTTCGCTTCGCAGCATCGCTCCATAGGCCCGGACAGCCTTGCGGCAGAAAATCTCTTCCTTGTTGCGCTCTTTGAGGTCGACGATGCCGTGCAGGAGCGCTTTGCCAAGGAGTGAGTAGAGACGGTCCAAGAGGTCCAGGCACTGAAGCCACCGCCGGGCGCCGGGCGCAATCACCGGAGCAAGGATTTCGCGTGGGTGCTGGTAGAACGTGTCTTCGGTCGCGTTATTGGACTTGCAGACTAGCTCAAGACGCTCCACCTTCGTGGTGAGCAACTTCATGATGTCATCCAGCTTCTTGTTCGCAAGTGCGCTGAAGCTGTCCAGCACCGCCTCATTGAACTCCCAGCGGCGGCGGTAGACGACCTCCAGGAACAGAATTCGGGAGATCAGGCCGAAGTCGCGCAGGTAGAACTGCTTGCAAACTCGGTTCACCCAGCGCTTGTCCACGAACAGAACGGGATCATCGAAGGTCTTGGCATAGTCCACGCCAAGCACATCGCGCAGGATCTGCGCACGATCCACCTTAGGCTCCGCGGCCGCGACTTGGCCAACTTCGCTGGCGACTGCTACATTCATTTCACACTCCTGTGGTGTGGCCACCCGACAGGGGACCTCGGAAAAAGTCTATGAACCGAGTTCCTCGCCAATCCGCCTGCATTGGCGCTATTTCGAGCAATGCGGTGCCTTGGGCACACAAATCTTCAAAGTGTGAGAACGCTGCTTGATCGGGAATCCAAATCGCTTGGCAACGCGAAAGGCTTCTGCTTAGAATCGGCCCATCACGCGGGAAGCCGCTGGGTGGTGCAGCTGGAGCACCTAAACGTCTCGAGCCTTCAAGCAAATGGACCTGGTGCGACGGCGCCTGTCCGCGCGCAAGCGCCTTACATCCATTCGACGCCGCCTTGGCCCCAGGCCAAGGCCGGCATCCTCTCCAAACCTTTGTTCGTGATAAAGCTCAAGGCCGGCGTGCCGCCCTTCGGTTTTTTCATGGACGCAAGTCCTGGAAGAGAGCCTGACGATCTTTGATCGGATGGCGAGCTGGTCACGGCCAGCCAACATCTGCGGCTTTGCCGCCTTGTGTTCACCCGAACCAAGACTCTGAAGCGAAAGCTGAAGAGGCCGACCATGTTCTTCGGAGCGGGCCGGTGTTTTCCCCCGGCACTCCGCCGCCGATGTTCTCGGCAGCAAGTGCTATCCCTCGGTGCTTTGCGCCCCGAGTTTTCATCCACCCACGCGGGGCCAGTCTCCGTAGGGGGCGGCTCCGTTTTCTTTTGGAGCCACCATGAAAGCGATCGCCGCAATCATCATCATTGCCCTGGGCGCCTACGGAGCCCTCGGCCTGGCTGCTTCCGAGCAGACCACTTCCACCGTTCAGAAAAGCCTTGACCGCATGAACGCGGTTGAAGCCAGCCTGAAATAAGCACGCGCGCGCGGCCTCGGCCGCGCGCAACTGCTCTCCGCGCGAAAGCGCCCATCCAGCTCATAGGAGGAACTCCATGCAGTTCAGCCATTCGCCGTCTGGAGGCGAACATGAGTGCTCGCACTCTGGGAGGTAGCGGCTCTTCGCCCCCCCAACTCTTTCTTCCGTTTGTCACCGTCGAAGACCGGGCGCAGCTGCAGCAGCAGTGGCGATCCAGCACCGACAGGTTGGACCAGCAAGCCTTCAAGCGCGCTGCAAGCGTCCGAAAAAAGCTCAGCCTCAAAGTCGTCGACGGGCGAACCCTGCCGATCGACTGGACGCGCCATCGGAGCTTGCTTGAACTGCCTCTGGGCAGCCACATAGCTTCCGACCTTGATATCCAGCCCGCCGATGAACCTGATGACAAGCACGAGCTGCAAGTCATTGGTCCGGACACCATCGAACTGCCCGAGCGGTACGACTGGTCCGAGAAGGAAATTCGAATCCTTCATGAAGGCCTGCTGGAGTACTCGTTGAACCTGCTCAAGAGCAAGGGCAACGCGGAAGAGAAGTACGACATCCTGCGATGGATTTGGGCGCCCGACGTCTACTGTTGGGTCAGCCGTTCCACCGCAGGCGCTAGCCGATTCGTCCCCATTTACCGCAGGCAGCTGCCGTTCACGTTCGCTGCTTGCTGCGCGCTCACAGGCTATGACGCCGAGAGACTGCGCTCTGGCCTGGCCTACGTGTTGCGGCCAGTGCTCAAGCAACTGGGGATCTCCACCATCACATCCGAATAGGAAACCAAATGGGAGATTCAATCACCCAATCCCTGCTCGCCGCAGGTATCGCCGCCGGCGCAAGCCTGGCACCTGCCCAGTACTCGCTGGCGCAGGAATTCAACATCGACGTTCCCAAGGAAGCGATGATCACCGGCATGGCCGCTGGCCACGTCGCGGCACCCCCGATCAACCAGGGGTACGTCTTCATGCGGCCACGGCTGCGCGACCTGCTGGCGTTCTGGCAGTCGGACCTGAAGGCGCTGAAGGTTCGCGGGGATCCCGCGACCGGCAAGAGCTCCATCATTGAGCAGTTCCACGCTCGCCTGCGCTGGCCCCTTTACATGGTGAGTTGCGCCCCGTCCACGGAGGCGTACCACCTGGTCGGCCAGCTCATGCCTGCAAAGGACGGCACGCTGCAGTGGGTCGACGGCCCCGTGCTGAAAGCGGCCAGGTATGGTCACTCGGTTCTGTTGGACGAGTTCAACGTCCTGGACCCTGGCCAGGCCACGGGCCTGAACCTTCTGCTCGAAGGCTATGCCATCACCATCCCGGAGACCGGTGAGGTGGTCCGCCCCATGCCGGGCTTCAAGGTGTTCGCCACCGAGAACCGGATCGACTCACGCCTGACGGTGGCTGGCCGCAACGTGCAAGACGTGGCCAACGATGACCGTTGGATGGAGATGGAAGTCGACTACCTTCCCGAGGACGTCGAGGTCAAAGCCGTCTTCCAGGCAATCACCGCGACAGGCACCCCGCCTGATCAGGCCGAGATGCTGGCCAAGCTGGTCGTGAAGGTCGCCAACCAGGTTCGCACTGCGTACCGGAACGGTGACACCGCGATTGAGAAGCCCATGTCCACGCGAGTGGCAATTCGTTGGGCGATGCTCGTTCGCCGATTCCAGAACGTGCAGAAGGATGAGGGTGGGCCTGTGGCGTATGCCCTCCGGCGCGCGTTCAGCGGGATGAGCCCGACCATGGCCACGGCCGTGGAGAGTTTCACCCGTGCCGTCCTCTGACCCGCTGCAGGTCCCGCACGACACCCTGTTTGACGTGTACCTGGGCCCGCGAGGCGAGCGCAAGTTCGCCATGGGCCCACGCGGTGACGACATAGTCCTTGTCGAGTTGGTGGATGGATCGGAGGCGACAGTCTCCGTCTGCTCCACCAAGGCGGCGCTCGCCGCCTTGGCTTCGAAGCTCAAGGCTGGATACCGCAGGGACGGCGTCAAGCAGTTCTTCAACGCGCGCGGGCAACGATTCAGCGACGTCCATCCAGACGTCGACTGGCGCGGCGCTCAGTGGGTTCTCGCGGCAACACCGCAGGATCTACAGGGCGCAATCGACAAAGTGGTGGCAGTCGTTCGGACAACATCCGCCGCCACCATCGACCAGGTCGAGATCGAGAGTTGGGTCACACAGCAGCGCAGAAACGCTGTGCACGTGGTGGCCTTCGACGATCACGTGATTTGGTCCCTGGCGCTGGCGCACTGCGCCCTCGCTCATGGCTGGGCATTACGGGTGGCCGACGGACTTCCTCGCACCCCTGATGTACCTCCGGCAACCAACCCGTCTCTCTGGGCGGATTGGCTCACCACACGCTTTCGCGCTTCAGATATCCATGCGGCCACTGCGGCGCTGGGCTGGACCGCGGCTGCACTCATCAACTCCGACAGGCCTGCGATGACGCAGAACAACCTGGCGGCGCTCCTTTAGGTGGCTTCGTGAAAACATTCGAGAAGCTTGCAATCTTCCTGGGCTATGTCATGTACAGCGGCATTTCCAGGACCTACGCCTTTGCCATGGACCTCATCTACGGTCCAGCGCAAGTCGTCGGCGCACCGGCGCCGGCGAAGAACCAGAACCGTCGCGCGCGTGATCGAGGCGACTTCAAACCTACGATCGCCATTGAGCGGCCTCCCGTCCTTGCGGTACCAGCCGCGCCGGCGGTCAGTCCCTCGACCGATCCCCTGGTGCTTCAGCCTGCGAGGCCTTTGGGCTCGCCAGCAGCGCCTTCGGTGTCCGATCGTGTCGCCGTCGCAGAAATATGCGGTCCACGCGGTCTCGTCTTCGGTGTCATGTGGCTGTACCTCTATCCGGCGCAGCAGTTTGCGAAACGGGTCGTCAAGATCACGGATCGGAAGCTCGCTCGCAGCTTGGGGTGGGAACGCTACTACTTCCCGCAGGTGCCATACGATCCTGCGAAGGGGACGGCAGACCTGCTGGCAGAGCTGCACAAGGAGGTCAGCAGACTCCTGAACCAGGGCCGCACTACCATGCGCGAGAAGCGCGGGGCCACGCCCGAGGCAGCAACAGCTGCACCGGCACCGGCACCCGCACCGACGTCGGCTCCCAAGCCGGCACCCACCCAAGTCGAGGCGCCCAAAGCGCCAACGACCGCCGCGCCGAAGCCGGGACGGCCTGAAAAGGCTTTCCACCGCCAGGTCGAAGGTGATGCGTTCGAAGGTGTCGTTGTGAGCGCCGGGAACACGGAGCGCACAGATGGTTCGGGCAGGGCCTACCAGTCCTTTTGCCTCACCCTCCACGATAAGGGCAAGGAATACCCCCTGATGGGCGCTGAGCTGCGGCGACTGTGCGCAGACCAGCAGATCCAGCAGGGGGAACGGGTTCGGGTGGTCTACATGGGCAAGGCCCCTGTGGACGTACCCGGACAAGGCCGAAGCTACAAGAACCTCTACAACCTGACCCGAGTAACGACATGATCTGCATCTTTGCCACCGGCTTCATCGGAGAGAAGCCCGAGCTTGTCTACGTTGGATCGAACCAGAAGCGCAAGTGCGAGTTCGACGTCGTGAGCGAGCGACCGGTGAGGCAGGGTGACGGATGGGGCAAGACCTGGGAACGGGCGACCTTCGTGGCTTGGGATGAGGAGGCTGAAAAGATCGCGAGCACCCTTGAGAAGGGGTACACGGTGACCTGCACGGGGAACCAGGAAACCTCGCGATATGCGGACGATGCCGGCGCCGCCCGTAAGGCGGTCCGGTATCGGCTCACGTCTTGGCGCATCGAAAGCCGGCGTGGAGCAACGGAGGCGACCGTGCAAAGCACACCTGCGAAAGCAGGAGACGCTTCGCGGAAGCCCGCGCGACCTCCAGGTGAGGGCAGCCTTTCGGGGTCGTCTCACACTTTGGAAATGTGAACGGGAAGCGGGGGGCCGAAAGGCTTCCCCCGCTTTCATTTCTTCTCTATACTGCGGCCATAGTGCTTTGGGAAGGCCTCCGGCGAGCCTTTCCCAAAGCTCTTACAGAGCCCGCGCAGCTGTGCGCTTCAACAGCCTCATGTAGCCACTTTCGATTTCTGGCATCCCCGCCAGAAACTCAAAGTGGCTTTTTTGCGCCTCGGCGCGACCCGTAGCTGATACCCGGAGGGCTCACAAAGCCCTGAATTCAGCCTCAGCCCATTGTCCTGGTCTCGCACCAGGGCCCGTCAAGCGACCGCCCACCGAAAAGGGATCAGCAACTGTGCATCCCCCGTGTGGGTGCCCAGTTGCGGATCTGCTTTGGCGATCCGTTTTTCCTTCAACTGGAGAGTCCAATATGAAACGTGAATCTGAAGCGCACCTGGGCGTGGAACCCCAGGCCTTTTGCGTGGAAACGATGATCGAAAAGTACGCCGCCGAAGCAGGTGAGACGACTGCCGATCACATCCGACAACGCGTCGCACGCATCGGCGCGGATGACGAGCAAAGCGCTCGTTTTCTCGACGCACTGCGCAGCGGCTTTGCCCCTGGCGGGCGCATTAACCGGGCCGCAGGAGCGGGCCTGGACACGACCATGATTAACTGCTTCGTGCAGCCGATCGGCGACACCATGTCCGGCAAAGACGAGAACGGTGTCGTCGGCATCATGGACGCGCTCAAGCAAGCTGCCGAGACCATGCGGCGCGGCGGCGGGGTCGGCTACGACTTTTCGCCGATCCGCCCGTTCGGAGCTCTGGTCAAGGGCACCAACTCGCGGGCCAGTGGTCCCGTGAGCTACATGCGTGTCTTTGACCGTATGTGCGAGACGGTCGAGTCTGCCGGTGCAAGGCGCGGCGCCCAGATGGGCATCCTGCGCGTCGATCATCCTGACATCGAGCAGTTCATCGATGCGAAAAAGACGCCTGACTTCGCGGCCATGGGCCTGTCAGGCAAAGAGGTTGCAGCTCTGATGAAGAGCATGCGTGAGCACCCCAGCTTCGGCTGGTCCATGCGAAAGGCCTTCGCGACGCTCAGCAACTTCAACATTTCGGTCGCCGTCACCGACGAGTTTATGCGAGCCGTCATGGACGATGGTGAGTTCGACCTGGTGCACGCGGCGCAGCCGGCGGCGGGCGAGAAGCGGCAGAAGCAGGTTGGCGACAAGTTGCTCTGGGTGTACCGCACAGTGCGGGCCCGGGACATTTGGAGCCGGATCATGCGGAACACCTACGAGGCGGCCGAGCCGGGCGTGGTCTTCATTGACCGGGTCAACGCAGACAACAACCTGTGGTACTGCGAGCGGATCGACGCTTGCAACCCCTGTGGAGAGCAGTTCCTGCCGCCCTATGGGTGCTGCGACCTCGGCAGTCCGATGTTGCAGCGCTACGTGGTGCATCCCTTCACCAAGGAGGCGTTTTTCGACTATGCCCGCTTCAAGCGCGATGTGGCTGTAGGAGTCGAGTTCCTCGATCGCGTCCTGGACGTGACGAAATGGCCTCTCGGCGAGCAAGCTGCGGAAGCCATGGCAAAACGCCGCATCGGCCTGGGCTATCTTGGCTTGGCAGACGCAATGGCGATGCTGGGCATACGCTACGACTCGAAGGCCGCTGTGGATTTCACGCGAACTGTCGGCGTGGCCATGCGTGACGCAGCTTACCTGTCGTCCGTGGAGCTGGCGAAAAAGCTGGGTTCATTCCCGCTCTTTGACGCAGACAAGTACCTCCGCGAGGGGACGTTCGCGTCCCGCCTGCCTGAGCACATCAAGGCAGCCATCCGCGAGCACGGCATCCGCAACTCGCACCTCCTGTCGATCGCGCCCACGGGTACGATTTCGATGGCCTTTGGCGACAACGCGAGCAGCGGCATCGAGCCGATGTTCAGCAAGCGCCAGCGGCGAGTGAAGATCATGGCAAGCGGAGCCCGCGAGGAGTTCTACCTGCTGAACGGCGCCTTCCGGCAGTACCAACTGCTGAACGGCCCCGACGCTGACAGCGACGTGTTCGTGTCTGCGCTGGACCTGACGGTCGAGCAGCACCTCGATGTCCTCGAGGCCGCGGCACCGCTGGTGGACAGCGCAATCAGCAAGACGGTCAACGTGCCGGCGGACTACCCGTTCGAAAGCTTCGTCGAGGTCTATAGGCGGGCATGGCGAGCCGGCCTCAAAGGGATCACGACGTACCGCCCGAATGAGATGGTGGGAGCGGTGCTGTCTGACGCGAGCAACGAGACGTCCGAGGTGGACCAGTCCGACCCCGAGCGGCGAATTGCGATCAAGGACGTGAGCAACGTCACTGCGGCGCTGCGTTGGCCGAGCCGGCCTGTGACGCCCCACGGGATCGAGTCGATCACGTACTCGGCGCGACACCCGCAAGGGGATTTCGCCGTCGTGGTGGGGCATGTTCAGAACGGGCACGCCCACCCCATCGAGGTCTACGTGGCAGGCAACGAGCAACCGCGCGGGCTATCGGCCATCGCCAAACTCCTGTCCGTTGACATGCGGACGGGCGACCCGAACTGGCTGCAGTTCAAGCTGGACTCGCTTTCACGGACCACGGCAGACGACGCCTTCGAGATGTTCGATCCGGGTACTGGAAAGCTGGTGCGGGTGCCGAGCCTGGTATCTGGTTTCAGCAGGCTGGTTACGCATCGCTTGCAGACGCTGGGTGCGCTGGAGCAACGGCCCCACTCCTTCATGATGGACGCCCTGTTCTCGCGGAAGGAGCCTAAGACGGGGCCGCTCGGGAGCCAAGGCTGGTACGCTGACGTGCGCAACAACGCGACGGGTGACGACTTTGTCCTCATGGTCAAGGAAGCGACGCTGGAGAACGGCTCGATCCGTCCCTACAGCGTATGGCTGTCTGGAAAGTACCCCCGGGTGCTGGACGGGCTGACCAAACTGCTGTCGATCGACATGCGGGTGAGCAACCCCGCGTGGGTGGTGATGAAGCTGCGCAAGCTGCTGGACTTTGGCGAACAGCGCGGGGATTTCCTCGCGCAGGTACCTGGAGAGCAGCGGCAGGCCTCCTACCCGTCGACGGTCGCCTACATCGCGGCGTTGCTGTTGCATCGCTACCAGCAGCACGGGCTGAGCGGTGATGACTTGAGACGTGACGAGCCGCAGCTGCAGCTCGAGGCCGTACAGCGTGTGGAGACGGGGCTGCAATGCCCGCAGTGCCACACCATGAGCTTGCACAAGCGTGACGGGTGCAAGCACTGCGACGAGTGTGGATTCACCGGCGAATGCGGGTGAGGACACCGTGAGTAGGCGCGGAGGGCAGGGTAACCTGCCTTTCGCCGCCCGCTCAGAAGCGCGAGAGCGCTTCCCCGGTTGGAGTGAACCGGGAAAGCGTTTTCTGTGGCTCCGCCACCAGGTCAGCTGAGGTACCTGCCCGCAAGGGGAAACATAGCCAAATCGATCGATTCCCGTGTGGGGCAAGTCCCGCACGGGGACTTGCTCCGTTTTTTTTGGAGCAACTTTATGACGCAAGTCATCGATAAGAACGTGGACAACCTTGTCTGCGTCAAGCTCGAGGTGCACATCTGGGGCGGCCGGCGGCATCTGGAGAAGGGCGACCTTCTGCAGGCCAACCCGGCGTTCAAGAACCTCCCGAGCGAAAAACTGGCCACCCTTGGTGCGTACAAGATCTGCGATCCGGATCACATCAAGCGGTTTCAGAGCATCAAGGGCCGTGCCGAGCGCGCGCTGCGACGCTCCGGTCTCCCGATCCTGGGTGCATGGGGCATTCCGTCCCAGCGCTACCAGGCGGTCCATGAAGAGCTCGTCGCCATCCAGGCTGAGTTCGAAACGCTCAAGTCGGAGTTCGTCAAGAACTATGACGCGGCGGTGGACAAATGGCGCATGGAGCAGTTGATCGAGAACCCGGAATACGGGCATCTCTTCAACGACACTCCTGCGGCCTCGCACGTCGAGCGCCGCATGTCTTTCGAGTTCCATCCCTGCCGGATCTCGGCCCCTGCTGCCGTGGATCAGCCCGCTTTGAACGAGCGCTTCGACAAGCAGGTGAACGGACTGAAGGGCGAACTGATGCAGGAGGTGGCCACCGAGGCCAACACCCTGATCACGGAATACCTCACCACCAAGAAGGACGGCGGTGTGGTGCAAAAGCGCGAATACGTGACGCCCAAGACCCTGGGCCCGCTCAAGCGCGCTGCAGCCAAGATGGCGAGCTTCCAGTTCCTGGACCCGACGATCGGGCCTCTGGCGGATGCGATCAACTCGATCGTGTCCAGTCTGCCTCCGGAACGGATCGACGGCCAGAGCCTGCTCAAAGTCTGGGGGTTGGCCAGGATGCTGGCAACGCCGGCGAGCGCGCTGGAGATGGCGGCTCTGGCCGCTGAAGGTGCAAGCGGCGATGACCTGATCGCGCGAAGCGGGGTCCAACAGGTGAGCCTGGCGGCCGAGCCGGCCGCCAAAGGACAGGGTGAGCAGCCAGTGGCTGAGGCCAAGCTGGAACCCACTGAACCCATGGCGCCTGCGCCGCGAGTCCCGCCTGCCGCGGCACCCGCGCAGGATCTGGCCTTGCTCCTGTAGTCGGCCATGGACTCGAGATCACAACTTGTGACCCGAGCGCTTGAGGGGGTGGTCTCCCTCTGCCTCGGAGAGGCAGGCCGCGTGGTGTGGATGGACCGCAGTGACGCTGCGGCCTTCACCCAAGGTCAGAAGGTCTTCCTGCCGAAGCCGCAGGGTGCGGATCCGCGGGAGATGGACCTGCTGTTGGCGATCACCCTTCGGGAGGTCGCCAAGGTTCAGTTCACGGCCGACAAGGTCCTCGAACAAGGCCGCGTGCTTCCGTACGCAGCTGCGATTGAGGAAGCGAGGGTGAAGAAGGAGTTCTCTCGCGAATACCGGGGGGCGCCGAACATCTTCGACGCAGCGATGCAAGTGGCCGTGGAAATGGTCGCAGACAACGCCGAGCAGATGCCTACCGAGGCCCTGAACCAGCTCGCGGTGTGGGCGGCGGCGCACGATGGCCTGCTTGGGACCGAAACGTCCAGGCGAATGGCCAGCCTAGCAGCGACTGTGGCGCAGACCGTGGGGGACGCTGAGCACCTGCCTGGAGCCCTCGACGTAGCGCGCAACGCGTACCGGGTCAAGGACACGGCTGGAGCGCTGCAGGTCGGAACCGAGATTGCAGACATGCTGCAGCCGGCAGAAGACGAGCCGCCCTCTCCGCCACCGCAAGGTGACGAGCAGCAGGGCCAGCAGGAGCCAGGTGACCAAGACAAGGGCGAAGGCAACACAAGCGCGAACGCGGCCGACGACGGTCCACAAGCGGGGCAGAGTGGGGGCGCTGAGCCCGGCCCGAGCTCCCGTTCAGACGATCAGTCACCCAGCGGCGGTGAAGGGTCCGCCGGTGACGGCGGTGCTTCGCAGGCGCCCTGCACAGACCCGTTGTCGGATGCGCTGGCCAGATTGAACGGCCACGACGGCGCGAAGGACGTGAGCTCAACGCCTGAAGAGTTCTTGGACAGCGAGGTTGAACCCGCTGAAGTGCCTCAAGGATTGGCGGACGCGCTGCAGGATGAAAACTGCAATGCGGCATCGCTGCTGGATGCGCTCGGCGAGAAAAAGCCTAGCGGTGACAGCTCGGCTGGCGGCCTCTCGATGGAGGTCAAACACGGTGAGCCGAACCTGCTGGCCCCTGTACCTGCAAGACTGGTGACGGTTTTGCTGCAGGGGTTGCAGGACCGGCGGCGGCGCCCCTTCTCAAGAGGAATGTCCGGCCAGAAGGTGTCGTCCACGCATGCCTGGCGACTAAGGACGCTGGGCGATCCCCGCGTCTTTCGCCGGCGCTCTCCGGCGAGCGGCATCGACGCTGCAGTCTCGATCCTTCTGGACACATCAGAGTCCATGGAGGCGGTCGGCATGCCCCAGGCTGTGGACGCCGCCATGGCCCTCGTTGTGGCGCTGCTGCGCATTTCGGGTGTTCAGGTGTCACTGGACACCTTCCCTGGAGACGGTGACGTCATCCGCGAGGTCCTCGCTTTCCGGCAAAACTGGCGGGAGGCGCAGGAGCGACTGCAGACCATTCGCGCCGACGGGGGAACACCCACCGGCAGTGCGATGGCTCGTCGCCTGGCGAGCTTGCGAGCTTGTCGGGCGGACAAGAAGGTGATGGTGATCATCACGGACGGCAAACCTCATCCTGTGGAGGTGCCACTGACTCGTCTCAAAGTCGCGGAAGCGGCGGCGAATGGCGTGGTGGTGGTGGCGATCGGCATCAACGTCGACGTAAGTGCCCTGTTCCCCGTCAGTGTGACGGTGAGCTCGGTGGACGAACTGCCGCACCAACTGGAGCGAGTGTTCAAGTCCAAAGTTCTGGATGCTCTGGCCGCCTGATCGGGCGCGAGCACCAGGTGCTGCCCTCCTCTGGAGGGCAGTTTTTCAAGCGCTTCCCGGGAGTGCTTGAAAAACTGGCTAACAGCAGCCCAATGAGCCATAATCTTTCCCATGAATGCGTCGTTCTTGACGCCTCATCGCAGCTGAGCGTATTCAGCCTTCATTCACCCGGTCGGGCCAGCCCGACGGGCGGCCCTTCCATCAACACAGGAGGGCCGTATGGTCACCAACACCAACAGTGATACGAACCCCTCCGGCCGCTGGAGGGACGAAACGTCGTTCGAGAACCTTGTCAAGCGCTCAGATTTCGACTGGCTCAGCGTGCTTCACTACGCTGGAGCGACAGCGTACTTGTCCGGACGCCACGGACCTTGCCCGTTCTGCGGAGGCAAGGATAGATTCAGGTTCAACCTGAAGCGGGGTACGTGGTGGTGCAACCACTGCAGCCCTCGTGCGACCTCACCGCAGGACTTCTTGTTCAAGTGGCAGGGGTACACACAGTTCAGGGAGCTCGCGGATTACATCAGGGGGTACTTCGGCCTGAACGGGACCCGTGCACCCGCGGCCATCCGACCCGCACTACCTCCTACCCCAC
Organism: uncultured Ramlibacter sp.; assembly: GCA_964652405.1. Classification (GTDB taxonomy): domain Bacteria; phylum Pseudomonadota; class Gammaproteobacteria; order Burkholderiales; family Burkholderiaceae_C; genus Ramlibacter. The sequence goes on along the minus strand of CAZZAW010000001.1, from coordinate 31,977 downwards.
GGGAGAGGTCCATTTCTCCAGAGCAAGCGCTCGCCAGGATGTCACGTATCTGGAACGCTACGAGGGAGGTGCAGGACGGTGATCCGGTGGACCTTTACTTGCGTCGCCGACTGCCCGGCCTGCGATCAATCCCGGAGGAGATCCGCATTCACCCGGCACTGGACTATTGGGAGCGGGGGGACAACCCTGCGGAGGGCCCCCTGAAAGTGGGCACCTTCCCGGCCATGATCGTGCGGGGCTTCGACGCGGACGGCCAGTTCGTGCAGTTGCACAAGACTTACCTCACCCGCGACGGCAACAAGGCCCCTGTGTCCTGTCCGAAGAAGACGGAGATCGGCATCGGCAGCAACAGCTACGCACTGCGCCTTGGCGAGCCCGTGGGTTCGGACCTGGGTGTAGCAGAGGGGATCGAAACGGCACTTGCCGCCTCGATTCTCGACGGGCGCACTGTTTGGCCATGCCATTCCGCTCAGATCATGCAGAATTTCGTGCTTCCGAACCACCTGGTTGGACGCGTGACGAGGCTCGTGATCTATGCCGACTCGGATGCCCTGAAGGGTGGCAAACGGGCTGGAAGCGCGGCGGCGGCCGCGCTTGCCCAACGTTGCAAAGAGCAGCGCCTGAAGACCTTGATCGTGCGCCCAGCTAAGGAGTGCACGGACATGGCAGATCTCGTCGCCTGCTAGACAGGTGGCTCGACACGAAGAAGCAGGGGGGCCGATGGCCCCCCTGTTTTACTTTCAGCCCTCGAAGCTCCAGCGCCCCAGGACGCGGCCAAGAATGTCCGGGGAGCCGTCCTGGCCAATGGCGAAGATCCTGGTGCCGGCGAACCCAAACGAGCCTTGCATGCGGGCTTTGCCGTCGCGAATCTCGCGGCACAGCATGACTTCCAAACCGTTTTCTCCAGCCAGCACATAGTGCTGATCGGCATGAAGTGAGACCTCCTCGACGATCACGTACAGGCAAGGCCGCTCGTCATCAGCCGCTTCGGGCCGGCGCAGCAGGACGTTCTGCACCCGTTGCCCAGGCTCTGGCAACAGTCTGTGCATGTCCGCAGGGAATCTGGCGAGCCACGTACCGAACCCATTGGCGCCAGGCGCGAGGCGAACATCACTTGGGAGCCGCACAGGATGATCGTCAGTAAAGTAGCCTATCGGTTGGCCGAATTCGCAAGCCACAGCATGCAGCTGCTGCAGGCTCCAGTCCACGCTACCCGAAAGCATGAACACGCCTTCCTGCGCAGTGACCTTAAGCCGTTCGGCCAGGAACTGCGATCTGTCTTGGAGGCCGCGGGGAATGCCCAGATCATCAAGGATCTGAATCAGGCGAGCTGATATGCGCTGCGTCAAGTTGTTGTTGGTCGTGGTGGTGCCTGCCATATAGCTCTGATTTATTAACCGACCAAGCGGTCGGTGGCCTTCCTCCCTGATTCTGTTCTGAAACCGAGTTTCGCACCTATCCGCCGAACTCTCACTTCTATTTTTGCCTAGCACCCTGTAGGAAGTGTCAGGTCAAAATGATTGTGTGAATTCCGCAAACTAAGTAACTTTGCCTTTCATTGATGGGAACTGAGGTTCCTGTTTGCCAAATCCGTGAAGTTCAAGAATCGGCAAGGGGGCAGTTGTGCTGGACAGGGAAATCGTCGACGAAAACCGGAAGCTTCTGATACCGCGGTGGGAACACCTGCGCCAGAACCGTGCCAACCCGGCTGCAGTAGCCGACTGCAGTGGACGGCTGGGAATGGATGCAAGCACTGCCAATCAGCTGGCCGAACTTAGCGAGCAAGCGCTGGAGAGGGCCTGTGATGTTGGCCTTCCGCTGTTTAAGCTCGCTTCGCCTGACGACGTCCTCCTCAAGTGCCTGTCCACCGACGCCGCCGAGCACTCCGCGCTGGACGGCATTGACAGGCTGATCGTCGCCGAGAACGAGATCATCATCTTGAACCGCTGGGCCTCGGCTCGGGCCTCCGAAATCGGCTGCCAATGTGACTTCGGCATCGGCGCGGGGCTGGTCTCCGCGCTAAAGAATGCGTCTCTGTCGGAGGTGAAGCGCACCTGCCGTCGGGGCGTCCGCTTGGCGCAGCTGACCGTTCCCTGGAAGTACTTCTTCCACGCCGGAAAGAACGTCGGCTTATCAAGGACGCAGCGGCGCACGCTCGCGTCCTGCAGCTCCGTCAAGTTGTGAGGCGCATATGGGACGCACCGCATCACTTCCCACGGCTGGGCACTGGAGCACCTACCCTGACCAGCTCCGGCGGTTCGAAGCGCTGGCGCTTCTGACGCAGAGAACAGCCTTTATCAAGACCCTGATGGGAATCGACGATACGGACGTCAAGGTTCGTTCGATGGTGAAACTCATCTGCGAGCGCCACGGTGTGACCTGGAAGCGGCTGCCAGGGGGTGGCTTCGACGTGTTGCATCCGAAGTTCCTCAGCCTGCCCGAACGCTACGCCGCGAGCGTCCTACTGTCCGATGTCCTGCGCAACTGTGGCGGCGATCTGCGGATTGAGGAGAACCAGGTCTCGGGAGCCATGCTCGACCGCCTGCTTCACACGTTCCATTCATTCCTGACCGCCTACAACGTCACGGGGGAGACCACGCCCCTGTCATTCGAAAAGTTCTACTTCCTGGCCTGCCGGTACTTCACCGGTGACGTTGACCTGATGGCCTGCAACAACTGCGCCAGCCACTTCATCAACCTCAAGGTCTCTCACTTCCAGTGCCCCATCTGCATGCTTCACAACCATGCGGTGATCCCGGCTACCTCGAAGAGGACTGGTTTTGGGCCGCAGTACTCGGAAAACGAGACCTACAGCGCATCTCCTGCGAGCGCTCCTGCCCGCGCCGTGGCGCACGGCTGATCGCGGCCCGGCAAGCACCCCGGGAACGGCAATAGCTGTTTTTCACGCAATGGCGTACGGCGCCAGGCTGGGCCCGCCGACAGAATCGGCAGGATGCAAAGCTGGCTGGCGCGACTGTTCCGACCGACTGCGGCGCCGGCACCGGCCCGGGTGGCCACGGCACTGACCGGGACGCCCTCTGCGCCCAAAGGAATCCTTGCGCAGGACCGTGCGCTCAATGCGAGCGCTGTGGTCTACCCCCCTCAAGACCCGGGGCTGCCGCTGGTCCCTGTGGAAACACTGCTTTTCGACCAGGCCGAGCTCCTTGGAATGCTGCGCGTTCACGCCGCGGAGTCTCCAGAGCAGCTGCAGCTGCGCTTTATGGGCCCGATCGAACGCCTTGCCGCGCACATCAACATCCTTCCGGCCACCTCGCATTCGGTGTTTTCGGGGGCAGGAGGGCTTTTCCGGGCCAGTCTGGAGACCGCATTTCGGTCGTTCCGAGGCGCTGACGGTCGAATCTTCACTGGCGAGCACGGAGTCGAGCAAAGGCACCGGCTGGAATCGCGTTGGCGCTATGTGTGCTTTCTGGCTGGGCTGCTCTACCCCGTCGGCTCGTCGCTGGCCGGAATGCTGGTCACAGAGCAGAACCGCCAGTGGTCACCGCAGCTGGACGCGTTGCTTGACTGGCAGCCGGAGCCGGGGCGCATCTATGTCACCTGGACGGCTCCAGACGCCCAGCCCGGGCCCGCGCCGCTTGCTGCGCTGATCGCACTTCGTATCGCCGGCCGCGAGAACGTGGAATGGCTCAATGCTGGCTCACCGAGTCTCATAGCCGCTCTGACGGACATCGTCTCAGGAACCCAGGGAGCTACGCACAGCATTGCTGGGGACCTTGTGCGCCACATGTGGGCGACGGTGCGCGAGCAGGAGGTCGCAAGAAGGCCACAGAACTACGGCAAGCTGACTGTCGGCAGCGATGTGGCCCCATACCTTCTGGACGCGATGGTCGCCAACTGGGGGAAAGCCTGGAGGCTGAACGAGAGCATCGCCTATGCGGACACGACGGGCCTGTACCTCCAATGGCCTGCGGCTGGACAGCAGATGCTCGCCTATTGCGCCGACAGCGGCTTTGCTGGCATCCCCTCGACGGAAGCGGGGCTGTTGTCCGTGATGGTCAGTAACGGCATTGTCAGCCCAGGTGGGGCAGGGCTCGGCCTGGTACAGATCGCCGACAGCAATGGCGAAATCGTGCCCGCAGTCAAGCTCGCTCGCCCGGCGTTACTCCTGGGGGCTGACCTGCCGCTGGAGACTTTTGCCACCGGCAGGAAAGTGCTCCTGGACGCGATCCGCGCGGACGATCCGCTTGCAGCCGCCGAAGCCGGGAAGGCGACTGAAAAGACGGCCGCCGCCCCCGCATTGAAGAAGGCCCCCCCTGTCCTGAATGTGATTACCCCATCAGAGGTGCTGGGAGAGTCAGGGGATGACGCCGCCTCCGAGGACGAAGACAGTGATGAAGAACGCACCGATGAACCTGGTGCGACAGCGGCCGCTCCACCAGTTGCGCCGACGAACGACGTGACGACCGCACCCCCGGTACCTCCAGCGCCGCCCGCGCGGCCGCGCAAGGCATCGGCCGGAGGACGCCTCGAAGAAGGCGCAGAAATCAAGTTCAGCGACCTCTTGCCCCAGGAAGTATCCGAGAGCATGCCGGCGTACTACGCGGAAATGCTCGGGCGCATCGTGCACGTGTGGCGGACGCGGGATATGCCCGTCAAGGTCATGCGCATGTGCGAGTTTGGTGCGGCGGTGGACCTCGATTTGCTTAAGCAGTTTACGGAGGACGTGCCGGCGTTTCTGGCCGCGCTAGGCGAGCGCGGCCACATCTACACGCACTCATCAACACCCGGGAAGCTGATCTACCCGATCGCGGAGCGAGAAGGCAGCAAATCAAAGCACACGTGCTTCATTCTGGCGATGCATACGGTCAGAAAGCTAGGACTCCAATGACGGTGCGAAAAGACCCGTTCGAGCAGATTCTCCGGCCCCTCTACGAGGGCAGGGCTGTCCTTGGGTGGGCAGCAGCAGGCATATGGTGCCTTGGCTGGGCGCTTGCCCTCAGCTTCGCCACAGGCACGATCCTCTTGCTTGTGGCCATGTGCGCGCTCTTGGCGGGCTGGAGGTTCTCGGCTGCGTACAAGCTTGCGGTCAAGAAGCTGTCCCTGATCGGCAAGCCTGTCGAGGTGATGGCCGACCGGTCGCTGATGCTGGCCCTGCCGAAGCTGCAAAGCAATCTCTGGCTGGGCTGGGGGTTCCGGTGGGAACCTAGCCACACTCAAAGGGCGCACGAGGTCTTGAAGCGGGACATGGTGGAGATCTACCCACCCGAATGGGCGCTGCGGTTCATGGGCGTCAAGCGCAATCCAGCGCAAGAGCGCGGGCTGCAGTGGATTCATGGCCTGGAGCCGAAAGAACGTGATGTTCTGATCCCCTTTGACAGCCTCAAAGGCCACTGTGCTGTCATCGCTACCACGCGTGCGATCAAGACGAAGCTGGTGTCGCTGGTGGTTCCGCAGCTGGTCGCACGAGGCGACGCAGTCATCATCCTCGATCCTAAGGGCGACAAGGAGCTCGAGCAGATCGCGCGGCACGCGTGCACGATGGTCGGCGAGCCCGGCCGCTTCCTCAAGATGCACCCGGCTTTTGCATCGGAATCAGTCCGAATGGACCTCCTGAAGAATTGGGATCGAGTGAGCCAGGTCGCCTCGCGTATCTCGCTGGTGTTGGGCTCGCAGGAAGAGAGCACGTTCAAGGAGTTTTGCTGGAGCGCCGTGCACTCGATCACGAGCGGTATGAAATTCGTGGGCCGCCGGGTGAGTATTGCGGGCCTGAAGACGTACATGCAGTCTCGTGTCAGTGTGGAGAAGCTCACCGAAGAGGCGCTGGCCAAGTTCTTCCAGGAGCAAGGCCAGAGCCTGGCAGATGCCGTGTCACAGGAGATCCAGAAGCTCAAGGCGACCAGCCGAAATCCCAAGGCCAGAACGGTCGAGACCGGTTCTATCGAACTGATGGCCATGATGGCCGTCTTCAACAAGGACTTGGCCGAGGACGTTGCAGAGGCACGCAGGCGCCAAGTTCCCGCAAAGCCAGACGAGATTCGCGGCTTGATCTCGATCTTGGAAGCCAACAAGGAATGGTTCTCCAAGATGATCGTGTCGATCACGCCGATGCTGACCAAGCTCAGCACCGACGACTTGAAAGGGTTGCTGTCCCCAGACTACGAGGACCCAAACGACAACCGTCCTATCATGGACACCATGCGCGTGGTCCGCGGCAGGCACGTTCTCTACGTGGGTAGCGACACGCTAGCCGATCCCTCCGTAGGGCATGCGCTGAATGCCATGATCATGGCGGATGCGGCCGCGGTCGCAGCGGAGCTGTACAACTACGGGATTGACGGAGAGGGCTCGCGCGAGAAGCGCGCGATCCACGTCATCGCCGACGAATGGGGCGATGCCATGTGCGAGCCTCTCGTCCAGTTGGCCAACAAGGGCGCGGGCGCGGGCATCTTCATCTGGGCGCTTGGCCAGACGCTTTCAGACTTGACGGTTGCGTTTGGCGGCGACCGCGCCAAGGCGCTCAAGTTCATGGGGAACATGAACAACCTGATCGTCGGGGCGACGCAGGACCCCGAGACTGTCCAGCTCGTCTCCGAGAAGTTCGGTCTGACCACCATCAACTCCAGAGCACAGTCGCAATCCACCGGGTCAAAAACCGAGGATTACGGCCTTGAGTTCTCCGTAAATCGCGGCGAGTCGATCAAGGAGATGCAAACGGAGCTGTTCCCGCCATCTCTGCTTTCCAGCATGCCCGATCTCCAGTACATCGCTGTGTTCAACCGCAGCGAACGCGTGAAAGGGCGCATACCGGTACTTCAATTCCAGCATGAACACGCTCGATAAAGTCACCTCGATCGCCGGCGCTCGCTCGCGCAAGCACGACTACTTCGAAGAGCCGAACCACACGTTGCGCGTGCCGTTCGAGTCCCGCGAGGAGTTCGACATGAATGAGGCCGTTGCAGCGGCCGCGCTGCAGTCGGAACTGCGAGGCTATTGGCTCGCCTACCCGAACCTGAAGGAAGCGGCCGAGAAGACCCTTGACCTGCTGTCATCCCGCTGGCCAAGTTCGGGCGGCGGCAGGGGCGCCGCCGTTACGGCCATTGTCAAAGGCCTGCAACGGGTTGCCGAAGGCATCCGGGAGCAGGAGAGCACCCGCAAACTGGTGGTCTCCAACTTCCTGGACGGTCTTGGCTCCGTGGCCGAAGAGGTCGCAAAGTTCCACGCCTGGGGTTTTTCCGGGGGCAGGCCCGTTCACCAGTACGAGATCTCGAAGGGAAGCTTCCGCCAATGGGCCCACGGGCACGACTTCGACGAGATCCGATTCTATTTCCGGCCGGAGACGCCGCCCGACGAGGTGCAGGGTACCCGGGTGAAGTTCCTTTGTGCTGTCGCATCGACACGAGACGTGGGCACCGCCCTGCGCTTCAGGTAAGTCATGGCCACCAGGAGTCACATCGGATTCTGGCTGGCGGTCTTCTTCGCCCTTTTCCTGCTCACGCCCATTATGCGCAATGGGCCGTCCATGGAAGCATTCGTCCAAAGCGAGCTTCAGCTCACGCGCGCTACGTTCGGCACAGGAACTGCCGATTGGCTGCAGCGGCAAGCGGCGTTGGTCTTTGAGGTCTACACCCCCGCCGACAGCCTGACTGATGCGACTGTCCGAGGGGCAGACATGGACCTAACGCGCCTAGTAGCCGGCAAGGCAGGTGAATCGTTCGCCAAGGGCTACAACTCGTACGTCCAGGGCCTGATCCTGAATCTGTTCGTGCTCGTTCAGAGGGCCTTCATCTTCGCGATCTGGCTTCTTGTTCTGTTTCCGGTGTTCATAGCTGCCGTGGTTGACGGCTTTTCCCAGCGCGCGGTGAAGCGGGCAGAGTTCGGCGCGATGCGCCCAGCCGCTTACACAGTGACCTCCCACGTGGTCATACCGCTTGCCATGGCACCGCTGGTCTACCTGGTGGTCCCCATCCCCGTCTCGCCACTGGTTTCCCCGCTGTGGGCTTTGGTTCTCGTCGTGCCCTTGTCGCTGATGGTGAGCAACATGCAGCCGGTGTTCGGCAGGAACTAGGTTCCTCAGCCTGCATGCAGGCTACGGTCTGACCCGGCGGAGTCATCTCTCTCACTCGAACCGCTGGCCGAGAAAGCTCATTGAGCGCTAAACGGCCAATGCAGTTCCATCTCCCAAGGGTGGCCGCCTTAGCCTCAATGGATGCCGACCGACAGCATCGCAGACACGCAAGCCGCCGCTTCACGGGCGGTCTCGTACACGGCTCGCATCTTGGCCAGCTTCAAGGACACGCTGGAGCCGATCCGGCAGGTTCTGGAGGACGAGTCCGTCACCGATGTGATGGTGAACGCCCCTAACGACGTTTTCATCCGCCAGAACGGTAAAGACAAGCCGCTCGGCGTCAGGCTCTCGGCAGGCCAGATCGACTCCGCGATCACTTTGCTGGCCAGCCTAAGCGACAAGCAAGTCGGCAAGCAGAACCTGCTCCTGTCAGCCCGTTTTCCTGGCTTCCGTGTGGAGGCAGTCCTGCCCCCCGTTTCCGTCCGTGGCCCCTCCATGTGCATCCGGCGCCATGCAAGCCGGGTGATGACTCTGGAGGACTATCGCCGAACGGGAACGATCACGGAGCGGCAAGGCCGCCTGATTGAGGACATGGTGGCAGAGCGCCGCAACTTCCTGATCGCCGGCGGCACCTTCTCGGGGAAAACGACGCTGATGAACTGCGTCCTGTCCCTGATCAACCCGAAGCACCGGCTCTACGTCATCGAACAGGTGCAGGAACTGAAGGTCATCTCCGAGAACCATGTGCTCATGGAATGTGACCCGGACCAGGGGGTGAACGCGCGCGACCTGGTGAAGGTAGCCATGCGCTACAACCCCGACCGGATCATCCTGGGAGAGCTGCGGGACGGAGCGGCCTACGACTGGATGGATGCCTCAAACACGGGCCACCCGGGTTCGGGCGCCACGATCCACGCCGACAGCGCCAAGGACGCCATTTACCGGCTCGAGTCGCTCGTGATGATGGCCGAGAGCGGCATTCCGCACAACGCCATCCAGCAGCGCATCGGTTCCACCCTCGGCTGCGTCCTGTTCATTCACCAGGAAGACGGCACCCGTCGCCTGTCCCAGATTTGCCATGTCGACGGCTTTGACCGTTTGCAGGGCGAATACCGCACTTCTGTTTTGAACCACGGAGATTGAAAGTGAACCGTCCCCTGCACCTGTCCCACCTGTTCATCCTGACGCCTGAGAACTACTTCCGGCTCGTGGCCGTCGTCCTCATCATGCTGGTGATCGGGCTTGCGCCTGAGGTCGCTTATGCGCAGAGCAGCGCGTTCGACCTCCCGATCGTGAACACCATCGGTTGCGCCATCATCCGATGGATCTCAGGCCCGCTGGCCATCATCGTGTTCCTCCTGGTAGCTGTGTCAGCCTTTGTCATCGGGCTGTTCGCCAAGATGGACTGGACCAAGGTTCTGACCGCGGTCATCCTGTACGGCATCCTGCAGGGCATCGTCGGCGGAGCATTCAACCTGGGGGTCATCAATCCGCCTGCTGGTTGCTTGCGATAAGGCTAGACATGGCACGGCGGTCCAGCACCTTCCATACGAGCCTTCACCGTCCCAAGATGGTGATGGGCACGGACCCGAAAGCATTCTTCGTGGTGGCGTTTGTAGCCGCCACCTTGTTTGCGGCCCAATCGTATTTAGCCTTGGCGGCCGTCCTTCCTCTGTTCTCCGTGTGTCGCCTTATGACGAAGCGCGATCCTCAGTTCATGGAGATTTTCCTGCGCTACCTGAACGAGGAAAACGCCTACACAAATCTTCCGAAGCCAAGTCACTGGGATAGCCGGCCCGCCGGCTGGGGGAGAGGCTTGCCATGGTGAGCCTTGAGGACCTGATTTCCAAGCCCCGCAAACAGGCCGGATCGTACGGGGAGCTGCTGCCGTGGTTCGGCATGGTGGACGAGGGGACCGTGCTTTGCCACGACGGGGGTCTGCTGGCAGGTTTCGCGTACGAGGGGTCCGACATTGAGGGCGTTCCGGACGAGGACGTTTCCCGGCGGATCGATCTGTTGCAAACCGCTATGCGGCAGCTGACTGACCGGATCACTGTTTGGTCTATCCAGCGCCGACGCTTCGTTTCAGATTATCCGTTCTCCACTTACCTGAATCCGGTCGCGCAGCTGATCGAGGACGAGTGGGCGCGCAAGTGCACCGAATACCCGAACGCGAAACTGGAGCATCGGCTGTATGTCGGCTATTCGTTTCCCAACCAGACAGAGGCCTTCGTTGAGCAGCTCCGGGCAGAGATGGAGCAGTCCGATAACGCACTAGCGGCGCTCTTTCGGGTACTTGGCCGCAAGTTCAGGGAAAAAAGCGCAGTTGCTTCAGTGCGTGGGCAGCTTGGCGAGATGAAGGAAGACTTCGAGAATATTTTGTCTTCCTTCTCCAACATCGTGACGACGTCACTCGGGTTCCGTCGCATTTATGGGCCGGATTTGCTCGGAGACTTGTATGCGCAGGCAAATCTAGCTTCGCCAGCCGGCCCTATATCCGTGCCGGCTCGTCCTGTCTACCTCAACACACTCTTGCCTGCAGATGACCTGATCCGCCAGAACAGCATGCTGGAGCTGCGCGGGCCTTCCAGCTCAGTGTATTGCGCGGCCCTATCCACGACAGGGATGCCACCCGAAGCCTTCAGCGGGCACCTTGACCAGCTGATGGCGGCCCCTTGTGAGTACGTCATGGTCCAGACTTTCAAGATCATCGACCGTTACCTCGCTGAAAAGGCCATTCAGTCGGCGGAGCAGTTCTATCGATCAGAAATCAAGAGTCCGGCCGTTCGCATCTTCGAAGGAATTACGGGAATTGAGAGCCAGAAGGTGAACACAGGCAACCTGGCCTTGGCTGATGACGCGCAGCAAGCCTTGGTCGGTCTGACAGCTGGCGACATCGCCTATGGCTTCTACAACATGACGGTGCTGGCCCTCGGGGCCACCCCGAAGGAGGTCGACCGCGCCTGCGACATCATCGCCAGCACGTTGCGCGCCGGGGGGTATGCGGTCACACGGGAACGGCAAGGCTTGATGCCAGCGTTCCTGGGTTCGCTGGCGGGCAACCAAAAGGTGCAGCTGCGCAAGTACCTCGCGTCGACAGCTAATCTCTCGGACCTCTCCCCAATCCGGACGATTTCCCCCGGCGACGCCGAGCACAAGCTGTTTGCCAAGGTCCTGCAGCGTTCAGTGCCCGCTCACATCCGCTTCCTGACCCCTTATGGCATCCCCTACGACTTCAGCTGCCACGCGGAGGACCTCGGACACACCGTGGTCGTCGGCGGCTCCGGCTCGGGCAAGTCGGTCGTGATGAGCCTACTGACCGCCCTGTTCCAAAAGTACCACCCTTGCAACACCTTCATCTTCGACAAGGATTACTCCCTGTCGCTGATGAGCACGTTGCTGGGCGGCGCAACGATTGACATGGCCAAGCCGCAGCAGGCGGGCGTGAAGCTGAACCCGGTTCGCCGGATGCTGGAGGACGGAGAAGATAAGGCGCTGCTTCGATGGCTCGACGTGCTCATGTCCGCCAGCGGGTTTTCGCTGACGCCTGAGGAGAAGGAAACCGTCAATGCAGCTCTCCAGCGGCTCAAGTCGGTGAACAAGGAGCGGTGGCGCCTCGGGACGCTGTACAGCTTCCTCGCAGGCTCCGACAAGAACATTGCCATGAGGCTGGGACCTTACGTCGACAGGTCTGACACGGAGGGCAGCTATGCCAAAGGCCCCTTTGCCGAATACTTCGACAACGACGAGGACAGCTTTACGTTGGGCTCGATCGTCTGCATGGAGACCGGGAAGCTTCTCGAGAGCGAGGAGATCGCGGCACCGTTCATGGACTACTGCTTCTATTGCGTAGAGCGCAGGCTCGACGGGCGCACGCCCACCATGATATTCGTGGAGGAGGCCTGGTACATGCTGCGCAACCCAGCGTTTCAGCAGAAGATCGATGACTGGCTGCGCACCTTCCGAAAGAAGCGGGCGTTCGTCATGTTCGCGACGCAGTCTCCCGACGAACTCGGGAAGCTGGAGGCTTGGCCTGCCTTTGCGTCCAACGTGCCGACACGGATCTTTTTGCCGGCCATCAACGACTCGGTGTCAACTACTGGGCACATCTACCGTGAACTGTTCGGCATGAACGATGCCCAGCTGAGCGCGTTGGCAAACGCTGTTCCAAAGCGGGACTACTTGCTGCTGAAGCCAGGGCTCACGCGGCTGGTCACGGCCGAGATGCCTCGGCTGGTGATCGCCATCAACGAAGCCACGACGCGCCGGGACTTGCGGGAGCTCGCCCAGGAGGCCGCGCGCTCCGGCAATCCCGATTGGCAGATGAACTACATCCAGGAGGTGCTCAATGTTCCCATCCAGGCTTAGGACCGTGATCGCCTGCTTGGCGATGACGGTGAGTTTCATCCCAACGGTGTCCGCCGGCGGCGGAGGCCTTACAGGTGGCTCGACCGAAATTACCCAGCTCCTGAACAACGGGGAGCTGGTGGCCCAGGTCCAACAGCAGGTCAGAACCGTTTCTCAGCTCGTTCAGATTTACACGACGCAGTACCAGCAGCTGCAGGAGCAACTGCGCGCTGGCATGAGCATCAGCGGCCTGAACATCGGCGATGTCCTGAAGATCAAGGGCGATTTGGACAACTATCAAGGAGCTCTTCGGACTTTTGGCAGGGACTTGGGCCAGCTGCAGAATGTTTTCGACGTTCGTATGACGGAAGCGCGGCTTTCGAACATGACGCTGCAGCAGTACCTGCAGCGCGAGCAGCAGCAGATCGACCTGGGGAACAACCTCGCCAAGGCGCGGATCAATCGCGAACTGGCGCAGGTCGACCAAGTGCGCCGGGACGTGGCACTCGTACGCGAACTCGGAGACAAGATCCCGGGCACCGTCGGCGTGCACCAGTCGACACAGCTGCTGAACAGCCAGATGAACGTGGTCGCCCAGCAGCTGACCCGTCTGGTGCAGCTGACGGCGGAAGCACAGGGCAGCGACAAGGCGATCGAGGCCCAGCAGAAGGCCTATGAGCGCGCGGCGGCCGCCAGAAACGCGCAACAGCTGACGGAAATGAACACCCAGCAGAAGGCCCTCGAAAAGCAGCAGATCGAGGCGCTTCGGAACATGCGGGAGCTTCGGTGATGCGGCTGCAGTGGATTGACGCCCGGTTCTCAGATTTCGTGGTTCGCGGGCCAAGCGACGCCTCTGGCGGGCTGCTGAAGAAGTTCGTGGTCGGAATTCTCATCCTGCTTCTTTGCAGTTCGCTGGTCAGCGTGGCGCAGTCGCCCACGACCCCAGCGCAGGCCGCGGCGCGCGCAGCTCAGACCGACTTCAACGGGGCGACGGCCCTGCACGAGATGGTCAACAGCATCGAGAACAACCTTAAAGCTATGAAGAACAGCAGTGGGCTTCAGGGCTTGGGCATGTACCTGGTGGGCTTTTTCTTCCTTCTTAACTTCGTCTGGATCAGCCTCAAAGGTTTCTTTGCTGGCGGAGGGTTCTTTTCCTCGGTGCTGGGCGACCTCGTGTCGCTCTTCGTTGTGACGGGCGTTGCCACCCTGTTCCTGGACCGGGACGTAGGCACCCTGATTCTGGCCAGCCTGGACACCATCGCCGGAGCGATCACCGGAGTGGGTGGAAGTGCCAGTGTGGCCTCGGTCATCAACGAGTCCGCCGTCAACACGCTGTCGACACTCTCGAACATGTGGACCGTAGGCAACACGGGCGGGGTTTCTTGGGACATTTCGACCTGGTTCCCCGCGCTCAGCTCCTACTTGGCCAAGCTCGTGGCCTGTGCCGCGGCGACCTTTTTGGTCGTCTTGGCGCTCTGTGTCTATCTCGCCACACTGATTACGAGCCAGGTGAGCGCCGTGATCGCCCTGATCCTGGCGCCCTTGTTCGTGCCATTCATCATGTTCCAGCCAGCCTCCTTCATGTGGGAGGGCTGGCTGCGATTCCTGCTCGGCGCCGGCATGATGAAGATCGTCGGTCTGGTGATGCTCAAGGTCACTGACGTCATCATGGCTAGCTTGGCCGGCCTGTCGGCTAAGGCGAGCGCAGCGGCGACCGGCGCACTGGCCGCCGCCACGGTGGACATGGTGCTCTACGCTGGCATGATCCTCCTGGCGGGGCTGAGCGCTTACTTGATGGCCCAGGTGCCCTCGATCGCGACCGGTCTTGTGTCTGGCGGGTCGGGCGCAGGGTTCTCGGGCTGGGGAAATATTGCCTCCAAGTCCCTGGGGACGAGGGCAATTACGGGCGGAATGCAGCCTAGCGGGTCATTCAGGGCCGGTGGTGCCGGCGCTGGCGGGGGCGGCGGCGGGGCTTCGGCTGGAAGGTCGCAGTACGGGGGGCAGGGGCTTACAAACTCGGCGCCGAACGCTGTGAAGCCGCTAGTGGCTGCTGCGGGGCGGATCCTAACCGCCGCGGGGGCAATGGGCCGTGCCGAACTGGACGTCCGAGCGGCGAAGAAGGCTGGCAGCCACGCTATTGGGAGGGATACCGCGAGGATGTCCCAACAGGGGCAACGTCAGTACGAGTCCTACCTTGAGCGGGTGAACGCTGGCAGGGAGGAGCGTTTTGGAAAAGCAGGTCCCATGGGCCCTGGTCACATGGGCCCCCCACGGCCCAATTTGACAGTGACGAAACCCCAGCGGTCGATCGACCCGAAAAGGGGTTGACAGGGACACCTTCCGGCGTAGATTCGGAAGCAGTTCAGTAGGGGAGAGATCTACGCAATGAGCAAGCCGCTCTACCAAATGCCGTATGACGTACGGCACTCCGCTTTGTGCAACAGCTCCGCTTGGTATGCGCGCCTTCTTCAGAAGGTGCATGAGTACGCCTTCTATGGCTGGTTCATTGCCGTCTTTCTGGCCTGGTGGGTTCCAGCTTATTGGCTCCTGATCGCGCCACTGCCATTCGAATGGAGCCAGAAGTCGATTGGCTTCATGCGGGCTTTTATTTTGACGTCCTACGCGTTTCTGCTGTTGTATGCGGTAGCCCTGCACTGGTTCGAGATGTGGATGATGGTCCCCCGAAAGGACCCGCAGTATCCCCTCGTTTCTAACCAGTCCGGCAATCAAGATACAACCCGCGATCAAGCGTTGCACGCGGCGGGCTTTGCTGGGATCTTGTGGCTCGCTGCTTACAAAGGCTGGTATACGTACGAAGGGACCTTGTCCTCGCACATTCCTTATGCGATTGGCGCGACTGTCGTCTCCCTGTTGACGTTTGCATTCTGGAAATGGCCTCCAGCTTTTGGCTTCAACGTCCCGTCGGACTCAGATGTGTCTGTGGCTTTGAACTACTCCGAACGCTCGCAGACTGCCAGCAATAAGGCAGCTGACGACGAGGAGTACGAGGTTCCTGTCAATGCACGCACACCGAAATTGACCTTCAAGGACCTGTTCGGCATGGCTTCGGTTAAGGCCAAACTGCTGGAGCCCGCTCGACTTGTCATTGAAGATCGCGAGGAAGGCAAGCAAGCTCTCCAGAATGGCATCCTCATGCACGGGGAACCGGGTAACGGCAAGACTGACTTCGCTGAGGCTTTGGCCGGCGAGCTGGGGGTCCCGTTCATCCAGCTCACCTATACGGACGTTTCTTCGAAATGGCTAGGGCAGACCCCCAAAGTTCTGCAGAAGACGTTCGAGTACGCCCGCAGCCAGGCGCCTTGCGTACTGTTCCTCGACGAGATCGACGGCTTCCTGCCCTCGCGGGACGGAAACCTGCACAGCGAAGACCGGCGCGTGGCCAACACGCTGCTGACCGAAATCGTTCGGCTCAGGACGTCCAAGGTTGTCCTCGTGGGCGCGACGAACTTTCTGGACAAGCTCGATCCCGCTGCCGTCCGTGAGGGCCGGTTCGACTTGAAGGTCGAAATCACGCCGCCGGATGAAGAAGCCCGCATCGGGCTCCTGCGCGCCGGCGCGAAGAAGCAGGCGCCTGACGCCGTGGTCGACGAGGTTGGCCTGCTGTCCATCGCTGGCCGTTGGAACGGTTTTTCCGTTGCCAGGCTGCTGGCTGTGTCGAAGGAGGTTGGCAAGACTTTCAAGGGCCGCCCGGGCGAAACCATCGGATTCGATGACTGGACCAAGGCGCTGCGCGAGGTTCAAGGTCGCGAGGGGAAACTGCCGGCGAGCACGAAACTGCTTAAGGACCTGATTCTGCCTCAGGACACTCGCAGCTCGCTCGAACTGATCATGTCTCGCCTCAAGGATGTGGAGCGGATCGAGTCGCTGGGCGGAACCTTGCCCGGTGGCGTCCTGTTCTCCGGCCCTCCCGGTACTGGCAAGACCGTAGCGGCCAAGGCGATCGCGAAGGAATCAGGTTGGTCCTTCATCAGTGTTGCGGGCCCGGATCTTGTTGCGGACCGCGACAGGCTCGCCAAGGTCTTCGCCCAGGCGAAAGATCTCCGGCCGGCCATTATCTTCATCGATGAGGCGGACGAGCTTCTGAAGAACCGCCTTGCCAGCGCGACGCCCGAACTCACCAATCGGATGCTAGTGCTCATGGACGGCAGCGATGAAAAAGTAAAAGACGTCGTGGTCATCGCCGCAACCAACAACCCCGAGATGGTCGACCCGGCGCTCCTGCGTCCCGGCCGCTTCACCGAGAAGATCCGGTTCGAGGCCCCGAATCAGGACGACATTCCCAGGCACGTCTCGGAATGGCTAAAGAAGAAGCGAGCCATTCTGCAGGCTGGCCTGGACGCGTTCGACGTCGCCGAGATGTTGAAAGGCAGCACGATCGCCAGTGTCGACGGTGTGCTGCAGCACGCACTGAACACCGCGATTCAGGCGCACTCGGGCGAGGGCGCACTGGTGATCACGTCCGAAAGCCTGGAGCGCGCGGCACAGGTCGTGCTCGCCGAGAGTTGAGGATGGACTTGGAGAAGCAGCCGCTGCCTGATGGCTATGCCTTTCACGAACCCCGATTCGTGACCTGGTGGCTCGGTTCCCTCCATCTTTTCCCGCCGCAGGACCAGATCGGCATCGCGACAGCCCTCCGCGGGACGCTTCACAACGTCGCAGTACAGGAAGAGATAGACGCCTTCATCGCCCTCACGGCGCAGGAGAACGGCCTGGCAGCGGCCGAACAGGATGCGGATGCGCTAGACGGATCACCCGGTGAGGATAAGCCGCGGGCAGCATTGGCGATGTACAAGCAGCTTTTTGGGTCACATCCGTGGCTGGTAGTGCTTGGAACCCTTGGCGTGCTTGTGCTGGTGCTGAAGGGTCTCCTTGGCATCGCGCGAGGACTCTTCAGCGTCGTGTTCTAAACCGCCTTCTTCGAACCGTGTCCACCATCAAGGCCTTCCGCTTCCAACTGCGCACTCTACCATCGGTTGAATCCCGGTTGCGTCGGTTTGCCGGCATGGGTCGGCGCGTCTGGAACATGGCCTTGGCTGAGCAACGTGCCCGACATGCGCGAGGCGAGAAATACGCAGGCTACGTCGAGATGAGCAAATGGCTCACGGCATGGCGTAACGACCCAGCAACTTCGTGGCTTGCCGATGGTCCTTGTGATCCGCAACAGCAGGTATTGCGCCAGCTGGACGAGGCCTACCGGCGCTTCTTCGCCGCAGCGAAGATGGGGCAGGCTGGCGGCCGCGGTCGACCTGGCCCGCCGAAGTTCAAGCGCTATGGGGATGAGCCGGGCATCCGCTTCCCAAAGCCGACGGAGTTCAAACTTGATGCGGCGAATGGTCGGATCAAGCTCCCGAAGCTCGGGTGGGTGCGCCTGCGAATGAGTCGGCCCACGGATGGGGCGCTACGCAACGTGACTATCACTAGAGAAGGGTCAGGAAAGAGCGCGAGATGGTTTGCTTCTTTGCAGGTTGAAACGGCGCAGGTATTGCCGGCCCTGGGAGTCGCACCGACCCTAGGCATCGACCTTGGTCTCGCTGTGTTCGCCGCCACATCGGATGGCTTGCGGGTAAAGCCGCTGAGGGCTTTAGCACGCCATCAGGTGCGGTTGCGGCGCTACCAGCGTAGTGTCACCCGCAAGAAGAAGGGTTCTTCCAACCGTAAGAAAGCGGTAGCCAGGCTTGGCGCTCTGCATCGTCGCATTGCGGCGCAGAGGGAAGATTGGCTTCACAAGCTCTCCACGGACCTGGCCAGTACGCACCCCGTCATCGCCCTCGAGGACTTGCGCATTAGGAACATGATGGCCGCGGCGACCGGCACGGCCGGTGGCCCAGGCAAAGGTTTCCGGCAGAAGGCGGGCCTGAACCGCGGCATCCACGACGCCGGATGGGGCGAGTTCACCCGGCAGCTCACGTACAAAGTCCAGTGGCGCGGTGGCCAAGTCATTCTCGTCAACCCGGCGTACACCAGCCGGACGTGTCGCATCTGCGGCCACGAGGACTCAGAGAATCGGAAGACGCAAAGCGTCTTCGCCTGTGTAGCCTGCGGCCACACAGAGAACGCGGACGTCCACGCCGCAAAGAACATTTTGGCCGCGGGGCACGCGGTCTGGCTGACGGGGTCTGCAGACTTCTCGGCCGTTGCCTGTGGAGGAGATGTCAGTCGCGCCTCGGTCGCAAGACCTAAGCGTGCAGCTCCGATGAAGCAGGAACCCGTCGAAGCAAAAGTCTTGGTATGAGAGTGTCTCGCACTGTGGCCTTTGCAGTAGAAATCCTCAGTCTTCGGGCGGGGGAGGATGTCAAGAGCAGTGGCAATTTCAAAGCCGATCTGAGCATCGTAATTTCACCTAGCACCGTTAGAAATTCCCGATTCGCACCTTCTCGAATAGCCGAGGGTTGGCCAACTCGTAGCGTTTCAGGTGTCGCCCGAAGTATTTGCCGGCTGCGAAGCTAATACGCCACCCTGCAAACGATTCCCTCGTTCCGTAGATGTCGAAGGTTCCCACGTTTGCGTGGTTCGCTAGCTCCAACAATGCTGCCCATTTGGCCCTATCGTTGGACAGTACGCCTGGATCCAATCCTCGGAGTTGCAGCCGCTCAAATTCGAACGACATGTTGGTGAAGAGCAGCACTCGGGGGAGGCGCACCATTTCTGCTTCCAAGTCAAACTCGCAATCGATATAGGACATGGCTTGGCGGACGGCGCGCGAGGCTTTTGGGCTGAAGCCATGCTCGATCGGAAGAAGCTTGAGCTCCATGCCGAAGAAACCGTCGTGAAAGCCAGCCTCCACCAGGTGCTGCTTTGGGCGTAGCACGTAGTCGATGCGCACGCGCGCCTGCTCGGCGAGGTGCATTCCGGGAACTTCTTTCCAGACCTCGAAGTCTTGCCGAATCCAGCCCTCGAGCCAGTCGGCCAGGTCTTTCTCTGTCCCAAAACGCTTTGACGCGGGGGCGTCCGATTTCGGCGTGTACCGGTCCCGGTGACTTAAAAGCGCTTTGACAAGAACGTGTTCGCGGTGGGCTAGCGGCGTTGAAGCGTCGACAGCCTTCGTCATGTGCAACTCCACTTCCGCGTGCGCCGCCTCGATCTGGGTCCGTTCGTCGCGGTTTGCCGCCGCGGTTTCCGGCCGCACGATCTCCAGCATCTTGATTTGCAGCTCGGAAAGTTCTGCATAGAGGGCGCTGCGCGCTGCCCGGTACTGGTCGTCGGCGCCAGGATCGAATACAGGGACGTCCTTCCCGGCGAGCTCGGTCCTCGCGACCGACGCCTTAAGCGGGCCAGAGCGCTGCTGGCCGCAAATCGTGCACTGCCGCACAAAGTGAACCGACCCGCCTCCAAACGTCCGGGCACGGATCTCAAGGTGTTCCTCGCAAGCGTGTACCTGTGCCAGTTGCTCCTCGATCTCCCGTACACGAGCGGCCAAAGCATCAAGGACGTCGACCGGGTCCGAAGGCTCATCGTTCATCACTCAGTCACGTGGCATCCGGCAGTTGAGGCTTTTCAGCGCCTTCCGCCAAGTTGCGCTGTACGTTGCTCGCGCCGGCGAGCACCTTAGGTAAAGCGTCGTTTACGGCGGCAAACGCCTCGTGCGGCGGCTCAGGCATCGCGAGCAGGCCTTGCCCTTCGACGCTCAGGCCTGGTACGGATGCGGCGTTGGTTTCGTGCTGCAGGTAATCGTTCACATCGGCGATGTCGCGCACCGCTTTCTTGAGCGATTCCATCGCCGATTCCGCAACGCGCTTCTGCTTTCGGCGATAGAGCGCAGACGTGTAGCGCGCGGTGTCAAAGGCGAATTTGCCGTCTGATGTCTGAACGACACCGTAGACCACCGCCTCTTTGCTGGCTCGCAAGGCGTCCAAGAGTCGGTCCTTCACTGACGATTCCGCAGAGCTATTCAGGACCGCGAGCACCACGTTCAAGGGAATGGAGACTGGCACCTCCTCGCCCCTCAAGAAGACAAAGTCTTCGGGTCGTGGTGGTGCCGGCATCTGGACGTCGGCCACCGCACTTTTGAAATCCTGAACTCGCTCGGCCTCCTTGCTTGCAAACAGCGAGTCGATCGCGTCAAGGATCGGCTGAAGTGCGGCTGCCACGGTGTCGTGGGGCGACGCACCAGACAAGCAGATGGTTTCGCTCGGGTCCACCCAGAATCCGCCAAAACCTCCCGCATAGCGGCAAACCACGTACGCGCCCTGCGCGGGAATCTCCAGCCTCTCATCGGGCGCTTCATAGATCAGGACCTGCTGGTCACGGTGGTGGTGGACGCGAGGCATACCTGAATTCTGCGCCAGGTACTGAAAAGGCTCTCTCAGCCGTGTTCGGCCGTGATCGCGGGACCGCTCACCACCGGTGAGAGATGCCAATTCGCGGCCCCGTCCGCCGCAATGGGCCTTATTGCACCAATGCGCTTCCGGGTTCAAGAGGGTGGCAAACAAGAATCGTCTGGACCACCTACATCCAGAAGCACCCCCCGTGTTGTCCCGCCAGCGCCAGCGTCCCGCGACCCTTGTCGACCCGACCGACCCCGGGCAGACCGGCGTCTTTTCGGACCCTGCCAACCAGTTCGCCGAGATCTACGGCTCCGCGAAGGTCGGGGAGGCGCGGATGTTCGTTGTCGCCATGGTCGCCGTCTCTGTGGCGGTGATCGCCTCCGTGGGGATGGTCATCACCGCCCAAAACAACGTGGCGATTCCGTTCTATGTCCCGGTTAGTAACGATTTAGGGGTAGTTTCCCGCCCCGTGCGCATGGAAAACGTGACGCCGGACCAGGCTGTCATGAAAGCCGAACTCGGAAAGTGGGCAACCAAGGTCTTCACGATCGATGCGGCCCTGACGCCTCAGCACTTCCGGGAAGCCAACCTCTGGACCAAGGGGCTCGGCACCTCCCAGTTCACTGAGTTCCGGGTCAAACAGAACGTGGTGGAGCGGATGACCAAGGACGCCTCGCTGCAGCGCCGGGTGGACATCAAGGCGGTCGACGTGAGCCAGCCGGGTATCGCCTTCGTGCATCTCCGGACACAGGAGGCACAGGGTAACAACGCCAATGCCGCCACGGCCAGCTATCGCCTGACCCTGAAGTACGAGCGGGTGCCCCCGAAAACGGAAGAGGAGATTCAGTTCAACCCGCTGGGCATCTACATCACGTCAATGAACGTGGTGGAGGAGGCTGGAAAGTGATTCGGCTCGTACAGGCCGCCGGCCTTCTCCTTGCCATCTGCCTCGGGTCCGCACGGGCCGAGCTCGTGGCCACGCCGCTTCCCGGTGACACCCGGCTGGTGCAGTTTGAGTATGACCCCGACAACACGTTCCTGATCCTGGCCCGCCCCAAGTACCTGACCAACATCGAATTCGGCGCCGACGAGCGGATCAAGACTGTCGCGGGCGGCGACACCAAACACTGGGAGCTGACGCCCACCCAGGACCGGCGCCATCTGTTCGTGAAGCCGATCTACGAGTCCATCGAGACGTCGATGACCGTGATCACCGACAAGCGCACTTACCAGTTCGTCCTGCGAAGCACCTCCCAGGCCGCCAAGTGGTACCAGCGCGTGACTTGGCGCTACAGCCAGACGCTCCTGCTTGAGTTGCGTGACGAAGAAGAGAAGGCGCATTCCGCCGCCAAGGCTGAACGGGCTGCGAGTGAGCTGAAGGAAGCGCAAACGCTCGCCGTGGGCGTCAATCCCGAGCAGCTGCGCTTCAACTATCAGGTGAGCGGCGACGCACCTTTCCGGCCGGTGAGCGTTTTCGACGACGGCAAGTTCACCTGGATCCGGATGCCGGCGCATCTGGCCGAGTTGCCCGCCCTGTTCGGTATCTCCAACGGGTCCGAGCTTGCCATCGTCAACTACGTGGTGAAGGGCGACTACTTGGTGGCGCAGCGCCTGATGGATTCCGGCATCCTGAAGCTGGGTAAGCAGGAGGTGCGGTTTACCCGGGGCACCGCGTCGCGTTCGCCATTCAGCTGGCTCCAGGGCGAGGGGAACTGAAGTGCCGCTCGCGGAGCAGTCCATCATCGCCCCGGCGGCCATTCAGGCAAAGGCACCGATCAAGAAGAGTACGGTGGCCTGGGGCTTGGCCGCCATCGTCGCGCTGGCCATCGTTGGCCTGGCGATCCCACCGCTGATGAAGTCCGACAGCGGCGAGGCTCCCAAGGCGGCTCCCAGTGCGGCGCCCCGTGGGGATGCTGATCAGATCGACGGCGAGTTCAAGCGTGCCAGGCAAAAGGCCGAACTGGATGCGCAGACCAAGCCCGCCGCGCCCGCGAGCGTAACGGTGCCGCCTCCGCCCCCGGCGTCCGTGACCGCGATGCCGCCGCTTCCGGGTGCATCTGGAGCGTTGCCGTTCCCCGCCCAGGCCCGGCGCGAGGACAACAGCGGCGCGCTCTACTCGAAACAGGTCGACGGCATCGCCGGTGCACCAGCAGCTGGGGGCGCCGCCACCATCGAGGCCGATGCGCAGGCGCGGCAAAGTGTCAGCGTCAAGTTCGATCAGAGCGATACCGGAGGCTCGACCGTACGGCAAGCGTCAGCGGATCGGGCCGATACCGGCGGCATGCCGCGCCCTGCGGGCGAGAGCCGTGTGGAGGAAGGCGGCACCGCGCGGGACCGCACGATGGCCGCGATCGAGGCTGCGCGTAGAGGCGAGCAGGCCTCCACCGGGATTGCGGCTGACCGCTCGTGGCTGAAGGAATTCGCAGACAAGCCGAAGAACCCGCCGCTGCGGCCCTATCAAGTCACCCATCCGTACACCTTGCTGCAGGGCAAGGTGCTGCCAGCAGTTCTCACGCGCGACCTTAACTCCGATCTGCCCGGTGAAGTCGGCGCCTGCACCACGGTCGACGTCTATGACTCGCTCTCGTCCCGGTACCTGCTGATCCCCAAAGGCTCGTGCCTGCAGGGCGCCTACTCCAATGGCGTGCGCAACGGCCAGGAGCGGATCTTGTTCGCGTTCTCGCGCCTGATCCTGCCCAACGGGCTGAGCATCGACTTGCCGGCCAACCCCGGCGCCGACCTGGGCGGCGCATCGGGCGTCGCCGGGGAGGTTGACAACCATTTCTTCAAGATGTTCACGACCAGCCTTCTGGTCGCGCTGCTGGCGGACAGGGCAGAGCAGGGAAGGCAGGGCCCTTCTGTAAGCACAGGGAGCGGCGGGCCCGTCTCGGCCGCCGGCCAGGTGCTTGTGGACGTCTCGCGCACCGTCCTCGACCGCCACCGCACGATCCCCCCAACGATCCGTGTCGCAGCCGGCACGCGCATCAACGTCGAAGTCACTCGGGACATGGAGTTCCCTGGGCCCTACCGCAGGTGATCAGCATGGGAACCTTCAAGAAGTCAAAGCTTGCGTACGCCCTGGCTGTCGGCCTGGGCATGTTCTGGACCGCTCCGGCATCGTCCAGCCGGCTTGGCTCCTACGACTTCTCCTACGAGTCGGTTGGCAGCGCCAAGGTGCGGCCGGTGCAGGTCTTCGACGATGGGCGCTCCACGTGGTTCCAGTTCCGCTCTGGCGAGGACATTCCTGCGATCTTTGCGGAGACCCCCGGCGGGCTCACCTTGCTCATGCCTACTCAGGAAGGCCCTTACGTCAAGGTGCCCGCGGTGCCGCGGGGGTTCACGTTGCGGATCGGGTACAGCGTGGGCAAGGTCACCTACACAAATCGAGGCGCGCAAGCGTCGATTGCCGCGCCAGCCCATGCAGCACCGCCGGTGGCGGCGAGCAGTCCCCCGGCTTCGGCTCCATCAGCGGCGCACGCGGCCCTGCCAGTCATGGGAACGACCGCGACAGCGCCCAAACCGAACACTGGCATTGGTGCGTACCTGCCAAAGTCGGAGGCACCTGCGCCAGCTGCCGCACCGTCCGCGCCGGCCGCGGCCGCACCTCCAGTGGCACCCCAGCCCGCGACACTGCCTTCCTCCCCGGCTCAGGTACCGGGCGGCACTGCCAATACAGCCCGTCTGCTCGCCGCGACCCAGATGATTCAGGGCCTGCCCCGCGACATGTTCAACGAGCCGCCGCTCAGGCCGACGTTGGAGCGGGACAGTTATGCGACCCCCGTGCGAGGCGACCTGGTCGAGTGGACCGCCAGCCACGACAGGGTTCAGGACCACCAGATTCTGTTTGGCCGCGACTCGACAAAGCTAAGTCCGCAAGGGGCTCAGAGCCTTCGCGCGATCGTCAGATCGGCGCGCGCTTCCAGTCGCTTTGAGGTCGTCGGCCATGACGACGAGGCTCACAGGGAGAAAACGGCTGACCAGCGCGCTGCGGCGGTCGTGGCGGCGCTTGTCGCTGCAGGCGCCTCACGAGGCGCCATCTCGGTGCGGACCACCTCGGAGGTGCGTGAGGGTGGCAAGGGCATGTGGATCGGGGCCACTGTGCGTGTCCATGACGGTGCTCCACCGGCGGTGCGGACTGCGAACCACGAGAAGGACGTCGCGTCCGTAGCGCAGCGGCTGGCTGCCGGCGCGATCTCGCCGGCCGAGGCCTTGGCGCTTCTGCAGCGCGCCCGGCAGGAAGCTGTCGCGGCCCGCATGCCGACCTCTTGGTCGGTCCTCAAGGCCGACCAGAACATCGAACGCATGTTTGCGCGGTGGGCAAAGGAAGCTGGATGGAAGCTGGTGTGGCAGAGCGCACCGGCCGTACCCATCACAGGCGACACCAGCATCAGCCGGCAGGACCTGGTTCAGGCCGTGGACTACGTCATCACGCAAGCACGCAGCGCCGGGTATGCCATTCAGGCGACGGCGTACCTCGGCAACCAAACGATCGTCATCAAGGGCGAATGAGCATGAGATCGAAGTTTCTCCCCGCTTTCGCAGCTGGTGCTGCATGCAGCCTTGCCGCTGCACTAATCGCCCTGCCGGCGTCGGCGCAGAGCGTGCGAGTGCAGGCCGACTCCTACTCGGAGAACCCGGTGATCCCACTGGCGCCTCTCAGGCAAGCACAGCCTGCACCTACGGCGCCAGAGGCCATTCCAGCAGGGTATGTGCTGCGCACGGGCTCTCCTATCCATCAGGAGCTCAAAGGCTGGGCAACCCGCGAAGGCTGGGAGTTTGTCTGGCATCCCACCGTCAGCTGGAAGACGTTGCGGGCGACTCAGTTTCCACAAACCGACGTGGCGGCCGCGGTGACCGAGGTGATCGACATCCTTCGAGACGAGGGCAAGCCGGTTCGGCTGCGCATTTCCGAGGGGAACAAGGTGATGGAAGTTGTGTCCACGGAGGTGCGAAATGATTGATTCCCGTCGAGCGCTTTGCAGCGCCCTGGCCTTGTCCCTTCTGGCGGGCTGCGCCGGGCTGCAGGAGACCAAGCAGCGGGTCGACGTGGTTACCCAGCACACCGTCGACCTCAAGCAATCCGTTGCAGCGCGTGCGACTTCCGCGACCGTTCACCGGACGCAGCGTCCCCGTCTCGCCGGCGATGAAGTGGTGGTTCGCTCGCCCGTTGCGCTCCCGGAGGTCCTCTCCAAGAGAGTCACCTTCAACTCGCAAGGCCAGTCGCTGTCGGAGGCCCTCGAGGCCGTCGGTCTGATGCTCGGAATCCCCGTGCGCGGCATGGAGTCGACAACTGCGGCGGCGCCGGCTGGCGCGCCGGCGGCACCCCCGCAGCCAGGGGCACCCATCAGCGGCCGGGTCTCGATCGACTTCTCCGGGACGGGCAAGGGCCTACTCGACGAGCTGGCGGCCCGTTCGAACGCAAGCTGGCGGTATGTGCCAGGCAAAGCAGCAGTCGAGTTCTTCCGCTTCGAGACGCGCACCCTGTCCATCTACATGCCCGCGGGCGCGAAACAGATTTCCGCCTCGATCTCGCTGGCGGGTGTGTCTGGCGGAAGCGGCGGCGGCAGCACAGGCGGGGCGGGCAACGTCTCCGTGGGCCAGAACCTGACCATCGATCCGTGGACCTCGATCATGCAGGGGGTTCGTTCCATTCTGGCCGAAAGCTCGGGCGCAACGGGTCCCGCTGCGGCAGGGGCCCCCGGCGCGCCGGGCGGCGGCGCTACCAGCGAGATTGCAGGCAGGGCGACGGCTACGCCTGAGCTGGGCATCATCACGGTCACCGCGCGCCCGGAGGCGATGGAGAGGGTCGTCTCCTACGTGAACTCCATCAATGCCCGCTTTGCGCAGAACGTGCTGGTGGACGTGAAGGTCTTCAGCGTGACCCTGGACCAGCAGAATGCGCTGGGCTTCTCGCTGGATCTGCTGTACTCGCGTCTGAACAGGTACGGTGTGAGCGTGGTGGGTGGCAGCCCGTTGTCTCCGGCGACTGGCACGCCCGGGCGCTTGACGTTGTCCTCCACCGACCCGACCAGCCGCTGGAACGGCTCGGAGGTGGTCGCGCAGGCTCTTGCCCAGTTCGGGAACGTGGCGCTGCAGACGCAAGGGCAGGTGCTCGCGATCAATGGGCAGCCTAGCCCGATCCAGGTGGCCAACGAGGTCAACTACCTCGCATCGAGCGCCACCACGCAGACGCCCAACGTCGGCTCCACGACAACGCTCACCCCCGGAACCAAGGTTGTCGGGTTCACGGCGAACTTCATCCCGTTGATCCTGGGCAACAACCAGATCCTGCTGAACTACCAGATGCAGATCTCCCAGCTGACCGCCCTGACTCAGATCGCATCGGGCAACAGCACCATTCAGACGCCTCAAATCTCCTCGCAAAGCCTGCAGCAGGCGGCTTACATGCGTGACGGAGAGGCAATCGTTCTGTTCGGCTTCGACCAATCACGCGACACGCTGGACAACGCGATCTCCATGTCGGGCGCGTCCCGCGCGGGGCGCACCGAGCGGCAGATGGTCGTCATCGTCATTCAGGTCAACGGGGGTACCCGCAATGTCACGTAATCGAGCGATCCTCACGGTCCTCCTTTGCGGCTGCGTCGCGCATGCGCAAGAGCTCACCTTCGACGACCGAAAGGCCGTCCTCGAAGCCCAGACGGAGCTGATGCAAAAGGAGCTGGCACTGCAGAACGCCCAGCGGCAGCTGATGGGGCCATTGGCGGCCGGTCTTCCGTCCGTCCTGGCCATCATGGGCGTGGAGGGCAGGATGGCTGCCCGGCTGCAGCAGTCGAACGGCGTGGTGGGTATCTACGGCGAGGGCGAAACCATCCGCCCTGGCTTGGCGATTGCCTCCATCACCACCAAGCTGGTCACCGTCAAAGTGGGCACCGGCAAGACCACACGCGCCGTTCCGCTGGAGTTCGCCGCGGGCGCTCAGAACGCCGGCTTGCCTGGCATGCCGCCCGGTGCGCCAGGCACCGGCCTGCCTCCGGAGTTGCTGCCCCCGCCTCCGCCGATACGCATCCTGCCGCCCCGGCCTACGGGCTCTGGAGCGCCGGCGGCGGCCGCGCCTGCCCCTTCTAACGCCACTGCGAACAGCGGACAACCCGTCAAGCAGTCGGCTCAGCCCGCTGAGCCGAAAAGCCCGCCGCTGGCTTCTCCGAAGACCTGAACATGCTCGCCCCCATCGGTCCCTACACGCTGGCCTTGGGCATGGAATGGACCATGCCGGTCTCGAAGGCCGAGGTGCGTGCCCAGCTAAAGGAGGCCAAGGGGGCGTCCGTAGCCGTCCTGCAGGGCGAAGCTGCGCAGTGGGTAGGCGTTTACCGGTCCGAGAAGCGCACGAAGGCTTTGGCTGGCGCTGCCTGCCTGGGGCTGGTTGCCCCGAACGCGATCATCTGCCAGACCGTCGACCAGTCGGGCGAGCACGCCTGGCTATGCGTCATCCAGGAGGGTAAGCCCGTTCCGAACGGGTTTGACCAGATCCTTGAAGTCAACGTGGCCCATCAGAAGGCCATGGAGTACATGGGCATGTTCCCGTCGACCGTCCTGTATGGCGATGTGGCAGGCTCACAAGGCTCCGTGCACGACTTGGTGGCTCAGTTGGAGCAGGGCGTCAAGAACAAGTCGGTGTCCAAGCGAGACCTCAAGGCTTGCGAGATCCACCGGCAAGGCGTCTCCGCCGGGACCATCCTGCAAATCGTGGTGATCGCATCACTTCCCGCATTGGGCTTCTTCGGGTGGAAGGAGTACCAGAAGTACCGAATCGCCGAGCAGGCGAGGGCGATCAAGGCCCGGTCGGCCAACCAGCAAGCGATGACTGCGGCGCAGCTCGAAGCCGAAAAAGCGCGCTTGGTGGCCGAATTCCGCCAGACCGTCAAGTCCAAGCTGGCAGAGATGGAGGAGGCTTCCTTGACCGGCCAGCCGCTCCCCTTCTGGCAAGCGGCAACGAGTGTACGCCGAGCCCTGCCGCACTCGACCGCTGGCGGCTATGTGCCAGTCTCACTGACCTGCGCCAGCGACGTCTGCAAGGTGACCTGGGAAGGACGGGGACGATTTACTTACGCCAGCGACAAGCCGCAGATCAGCGGCCAGGATGCGAGCGATCTAAGTACCAGCCTGTCGACCACGGTTCCCCTGGGGCTGGGTGCCGCAGCGACTCAAAGCTCAGCGATTCCTCCTGAAGCCCTGCACCTGCACCTGTCAGAGGTTTTCAAGCGTACCCCCGGAGCTGCCGTTTCCCCACCCGAGCCTGTTGTGGTCACACCGCCTGCGAATCTGGGGCTCCAGCCGGAGACAGTCGGCTATCAGGGCTCACTTCGGCTGGCCATGACTGGGCCCACAGCTCTGGTCAGCGCCGCCAGCGCGGTTGAAGTGATGAACAGATTGCCGATCCGCATCGTCAACGTCGGATTCACTGGCCTCGGTCAAGGTGCAGCCGTCCAGATTGAAGCCCGATACCAGTACCCACTGAGGAAATAGGTCGTTCATGTTCTTCAGCAAGACGCAACACCAGGCCACCCGCCGCAGCGGGAGCCAATCTCTCCTCGGAGGACTCGCAACCCGGCCTGCAGCGGCACGTCCGACCGGACAGCTGCTTGTCGGCGGTGGAAGCGGCGGCACCGCAGTCCAGGAGCCTCGACAGCAGCCTGTGCTCGAGCCCGAAGTGCTCGATATGAAAGACGTTCCTGAAGGCCCCTACGTGAGGTTCGAGGACATTGGGATTCCGCTGAGCTTCGAGGACTGCTTTGTCGGGATTGGAACCGGGAGAAATGTCGAGGGTATGCAGGAGATGCGGCTCCTCGTCGCTTCGGAAGCCTATGCTCGACATGCCCAATTTGAGCTTGACGGGCGACTGCGCAAGGCTGGCTATCGCACCACGCAGATCCGACGCGCCACGCGGGAGATTGTCCGTTCCGTCCACGCCAGGAACAAGCGCCAGGACGATGCGGCTAGTCACGCAAGCGAGACGGAAAACGCCTGGCGTGACCTGGTCAACAGTGCGATCAAGAAGGGCGCGAGCGACATTCACATTGAGACCCGTGGCGACTACGCGCAGGTCCTGTTCCGGATCTATGGCGAGCGCGTCGAGCAACCAACAATCTCGATGGCGACGGCCACTGCGGTGTGCAACACGATGTACGGCTTCCACGCCGATACCAACTCCAAGGAGACGGCCTGGGACCCCGATTCGGTCAAGGAATGCTCGATTGAGCACACCACACCGGAGGGCCTGAAGGCGCAGCTCCGCTTCGAGAGCACGCCGATCCACCCTGCGACCGCGAAGAACTTCCAGGCTGTCATCCGTGTGTTGCTGATGGAGAGCAGCAGCAAGCGCATTGAGGACATCGGTTACACCGACACGCACATTTCAGTCGTCGAGCAGATGCTCGTTGGCGCACAGGGCATGGTCCTTTTGGTGGGTCCGACGAACTCAGGCAAGTCGACCTCTATGCAGGCCTTCATGCAGAAGATCTTCGAGGTCCGCGGCCGCAACATCAAGGCTGTGACCGTGGAAGATCCCGTCGAGTACCTCATCGACGGCGCCTGCCAGATGGGCGTTCCCAAGGGGCGCAAGGCACTTGAGTCCCGCGACGGGTCCATTTTTCGGACCTTCCTGAAAGCCACCCTGCGCCTGGACCCGGACGTCGTGCTGGTAGGAGAAATCCGGGATTCAGAGTCTGCCGAGGCAACAAAAGACCTGGTTCTGGCCGGGCGGAAGCTGCTCAGCACTCTCCACGTCTATGAGGCGTTTGCGGCCTTCGAGCGCTTGAAGGAGCTTGGGGTGCCCCCGTCGGTACTCTACATGGAAGGCTTCATCTCCGGGGTCATCTACCAGCGCCTGGTGCCGACCCTCTGCGACAAGTGCTCTATCCCTTTCCGCGAGGCAGTGATCGAGGGCCTTATCCGCCCGGCGCTGGCAGAGCGAGTCGCTCGCGTTAGCGATCTCGAGCAGGACAACGTGCGCATTCGCCGGCGAGGAGGATGTGAGCACTGCAATTTCTCTGGGATCACTGGGCGCACCACGTGCGCAGAACTGCTGGTTCCTGACGGCACGTTCTTGTCGCTGTTGCGCACCGGGAACGAAGCAAAGGCGAGGGAGTACTGGCACAACAACCAAGAGCTCGCGATGGGGGACCTGGGGGTCACCGCAGTCGCCCATGCCATTCTGAAGATGCGCGAGGGGCTCCTCGATCCTGCCGACATCGAAGCGCAGATCGGCCTCCTAAACGTGCGCCACCCCTCGAGTGCTGCACCGTACGCGGGGGCTGCAGCTGCACCGGCTCCGACTGACCGGTTCGCTGCCGGCCCCATGGACGGCAGCGAGCGCTCCGGGCTGAGGGACTAGCCATGTTGACCACGCTGCAACGCCTGTCGATCTCCGCGAAGGTTCGCGAGGACTGGTATCGCGCCATGGGAAAAACGGCAGAGGACGGTCTGCCGCAGGTGGACGTACTTAAACGCCTGGAGAAGGATTTCCAGAAGACAAAGCATCCGCTCGGTCCGCTGATCAGCGTCCTGCTGGCCAGGCTGAGCGGCGCTCCCCGGCAAGGGGCGCCAGGGCAGCGGACGGTGGGCACCGAGCTGGTTGGTTTGGTGCCCTCCGGAGAGTCCACCTTCATTCAGGCAGGCGTGCAGAGCGGCCGGATTGCCGAGGGGTTCTACAACGCTGCCAACTACGTGACGACGCAGGGTCGCCTCAAGTCGGCAGTACTGGCCGCATTGGGAAAGCCGATCTTCTACGTAATTGCCTTGTTCGGCCTGTTCGGGTTCTTCAGCACGAAGGTCCTCCCGGCGTTTGAGAAAGCCAAGCCGCGGTCAGATTGGCCGCAAGGCGCCCAGGTGCTGGGGGGAGTAGCAGATCACATCGGCCTGATTTGCGGCGCAACCACGGCATTCATCGTGCTAGCTGGTGTGCTTGTCGCCTATCTGGCGCCGAATTGGACAGGCCCGCGCCGCGATTGGGCCGACAAGTACCTATTTCCCTTCAACCTCATCGCCCAGATAGTCGGCGCACAGCTACTCACGTCGTTGGCCGGCTACATCAATGCCGGCGTGCCGATTGCAGATGCCGTGCAGAACATACGCGCCAACGGCTCGCGCTACCTGGCCAGCCAGTGTGCTCGCCTCATAGCCATGTTTCGGGACGGCAAGCGGTTTGAGGAGTGCTTGCTCTCGTTGCCGGTCATTCACCCCCGCTATCACTGGCTGATCAACGTTTACGGCCTATCTGCGGACTCCGCGCAGGCCTACAGAACCATCGCCAACGAGATGACAGAGCGGACCCTCGAGTTCATCAAGACCCTTTTCAACCGT